>NZ_JBVILR010000018.1:0-24226 GCF_055580265.1 Streptomyces sp. NPDC032091
CTCTCCGACACCACCTTCCAGCACCTCTACCAGACCGGGGCCAACGGCGGCTGGTCGGCCTGGGAGAACTTCGGCGGCGGCGGACACGACCTCACGGCCGGCTACAACCAGGACGGCAGGCTGGAGGTGTTCGCCTCCAACTCCACCGGTGTGTTCCACCGTTGGCAGACCAGCCCGACCTCGTGGTCGGAATGGGCGGGCATGGGAGGGATCTCCAACGCCGAGCTGACCCACTCGCGGTCGGCCGACGGCCGCGTCGAGGTGTTCGCGATCAACGCCACCGCCGCGAGCCACGCCTGGCAGACCCGCCCGAACGCGCCGTACTCGGAGTGGGAGACCTTCGGCGGCGGCGGCACCGAGATCGCCGCGGGCAACGACGCCGACGGGCGCATCGAAGTCTTCGCGACCAGCAGCGCCGGTATCTACCACAAGTGGCAGACGGGCTTCGCCACTTGGTCGGCCTGGGCCTGGCTGAACAATTCCGGACCGGCGATCAACTAGGGCTTGTCCGCCGATCATGTTCGGAGCCGGATGGTGAGGGCTGCGGCAGTCGCGGTGCCGAGGCAGACATAACGGCGCTCGTCGTAGCCGGTGGCCACCGCCCGGTGCTGCTTCAGCCGGTTGATGGCCCGCTCGACCCCCTCCACCACACGCTGCCGGGCCTCTCAGCCCGGCGGCAGCACCGGTTCCCTCAGCAGTCCCGGTCGTAGGTGTGGAACCCCTGGCCCGTCTTGCGGCCCAGCAGCCCTGCCTGCACCATCCGCATCAGCAGCGGCGGCGGGGCGTAGAGGGGTTCCTTGAACTCGTCGTAGAGCGACTCCGCTATGGCGGCGACCGTGTCGAGGCCGATGAGGTCGGCCAGCTTCAGCGGGCCCATGGGGTGTGCGCAGCCGAGCTCCATGCCGGCGTCGACGTCGGCCGCGGTGGCGAAGCCGGACTCGGCCATCCGGATCGCCGACAGCAGGTAGGGGACGAGGAGGGCGTTGACGACGAAGCCGGCCCGGTCCTGCGAGCGGATCGCCGTCTTGCCCAACGCCTCACGGGCGAAGGCCTCCACCGTCTCCACGGTCTCCCGGGAGGTGTGCAGCGAGGAGACCACCTCCACCAGCGGCAGCACGGGCACCGGGTTGAAGAAGTGAAGGCCCACGACCCGGTCGGCTCGCCCGGTGGCCATGCCCAGGCGCATGACGGGCAGGGAGGAGGTGTTCGTCGCGAGGATCGCCTCGCGGTCTTCGACGATCTTGTCCAGGGCTGCGAACGTCTCCGTCTTCACCTCGGCGTTCTCGGTGACGGCCTCGATGACGAGCTGGCGGTCGGCGAGGTCGTCGAGGCTGCCGGTGAAGAGGAGGCGGGTGAGGGCGTCCTCGGCGGAGATGCGGTCGAGCTTGCCCCGCTGGACGGCACGCTCCAGGGAGACGGCGACGCGTTCCCGGGCCGCCCGGGCGGCGGTGTCGTCGGCCTCGCAGACGACGGTGTCGAGTCCGGCGCGGGCGCAGACTTCGGCGATTCCGGCGCCCATCTGCCCGCCTCCGACGATCCCGACCCTGCGGATACCGGCGCTCATGACCGCACCTCCGCACGGCGGACCAGATGACGGCTGTACGTGTCGGGGGTGAAGAAGGCCGGCAGGTCGCGCCCCAGGGCGACCCGCTCCAGTACGGCCCTGGCCTCCGGGACGAGTGCGTACGGTCGCTCTGCGGTGAGCGCGTTGCATTCCTCGTCGAGCACGGCGAGCAGATCGTCCCGGTCGATCCTTCGGTGGCGCAGCCACTGCCACAGCTGAACGCGGGCGATCTCGGCGGTGGCCGCGTCCTCCATCAGGCCGTACAGCGCGACCGCCCCCCGGCCGCGCAGCCAGGCCTCGAAGTAGCGGAGCGCGACGGCGACGTTGGCGCGCACCCCTTCCGCCGTGGGCCGGGCGCTGATGCGGCGGACGGAGAGCAGGTCGGCAGCTCGGACGTGGACGTCCTCGCGGGTCCGGTCGAGCTGGTGGGGCCTGCCGTCGAGCACGGCGTCGAAGACCTCGCGGCAGACGGGGACGAGCGCCGGGTGGGCGACCCAGGAGCCGTCGAAGCCGTCCTCGGCCTCGCGTTCCTTGTCCAGGCGGACCTTGGCCAGGGCCGCCGCGTTTGCGTCGGGGTCCTTGGCCGGTACGTGGGCGGCCATACCGCCGATGGCGTGGGCCCCGCGCTTGTGGCAGGTGCGGATGAGGAGTTCGGTGTAGGCGCGCATGAAGGGTGCGGTCATGGTGACCTGGGCGCGGTCGGGGAGCTGGAAGTCGGAGCGGTGGCCGAAGGTCTTGATGATGCTGAAGAGGTAGTCCCAGCGGCCGGCATTGAGGCCGGCACTGTGCTCGCGCAGGGCGTGGAGGATCTCCTCCGTCTCGAAGGCCGCGGTGATCGTCTCGATGAGGACGGTGGCGCGGATCGTGCCGCGCGGGATCCCGAGGAGTTCCTGGGCGAGGACGAAGACGTCGTTCCACAGGCGGGCCTCGCCCGCGTTCTCCAGCTTGGGGAGGTAGAAGTACGGGCCGTGCCCGGCGTCGATCTGGCGCTGGGCGCAGTGGAAGAAGTACAGGCCGAAGTCCACGAGCGAAGCGGGGACGGGCCGTCCGTCGATCTCCAGGTGCTCTTCGAGGAGGTGCCAGCCGCGAGGCCGGACGACGATGGTCGCCAGGTCCTCGCCGAGGCGGTACTCCTTGCCCTCGGGCGTGGTGAAGTCGATGCGGCGCTCGATCGCGTCGAGCAGGTTGAGCTGGCCGCCGATGACATTGCTCCAGGTGGGGGCGGTGGCGTCTTCGAAATCGGCCATCCACACCTGGGCGCCGGAGTTGAGCGCGTTGACCGTCATCCGGCGGTCCGGCGGGCCGGTGATCTCCACCCTGCGGTCCTCCAAGCCCGGGGCCGGTGGGGCCACGCGCCAGTCGGGGTCGGCCCGGACGGCGGCTGTGGCGATGGAGAAGTCCAGCGGGGCGCCCGAGACGAGGCGGTCCTTACGACGGAGCCGCTCCTTGAGGATGTCGGCGCGGCGGTGGTCGAAAGCCTTGTCGAGGCGGCCGATGAAGTCGAGCGCCTCCGGGGTGAGGATCTCGTCGTGGCGGTCACCGGGTGCCGCCAGGACCCGGACCTGGTGCGTGGTGGCGGTGATGGTCATGCGATCTCCCTGACGAGGCGACGAGGGTGGGGCGGGAGCCGGACGGAGACGGTCGTCCGGCTCCCGCGGAACACGGACCTCCGGCCTTGGGTGGGCCGACGGGGGCAGGACGCCCTAGTGGAACTGCTCCTCCTCCGTGGAGCCGGCGAGGGCGGTGGTGGAGGAGGCGGGGTTGACGGCGGTGGAGACCAGATCGAAGTAGCCGGTTCCGACCTCGCGCTGGTGCTTGACGGCGGTGAACCCGTGCTGCTGCGCGGCGAATTCGCGCTCCTGGAGGTCGACGTAGGCGGTCATGCCGTGCTCGGCGTAGCCGCGGGCGAGGTCGAACATGCCGTGGTTGAGGGAGTGGAAGCCGGCCAGGGTGATGAACTGGAACTTGTAGCCCATCGCGCCGAGTTCGCGCTGGAACTTTGCGATCTGGTCGTCGTCCAGCGCCGCCTTCCAGTTGAAGGACGGCGAGCAGTTGTAGGCCAGCATCTGATCCGGGTACTGCGCGTGGATCGCCTCGGCGAACTCTCGGGCCTGGGCGAGGTCCGGGGTGCCGGTCTCCACCCAGATGAGGTCCGCGTAGGGCGCGTAAGCGAGGCCGCGGGCGATGACGGGCGCCATGCCGTTCTGCACGCGGTAGAAGCCCTCCGCCGTGCGCTCACCCGTCGTGAACCGCGCGTCCCGCTCGTCGACGTCGCTGGTCAGCAGGTTCGCGGCGAGGGCGTCGGTGCGGGCGATGATCAGGGTCGGGGTGTCGGCGATGTCGGCGGCCAGGCGGGCCGCGTTCAGGGTGCGGATGTGCTGCGAGGTGGGGACGAGGACCTTGCCGCCGAGGTGGCCGCACTTCTTCTCGGAGGCCAGCTGGTCCTCGTAGTGGATGCCCGCGGCACCGGCCGCGATCATCGCCTTGGTCAGCTCGAAGGCGTTCAGCGGGCCACCGAAACCGGCCTCCGCGTCGGCGACGATCGGCGCCAGCCAGTCCGTCGTGTCCGAGCCGCCCTCGGCGGTGGCGATCTGGTCGGCGCGCAGCAGCGCGTTGTTGATCCGACGGACCACCTGCGGGACCGAGTTGACCGGGTAGAGGGACTGGTCGGGGTAGGTGTGCCCGGCCTGGTTGGCGTCAGCGGCCACCTGCCAGCCGGACAGGTAGATCGCCTGGAGGCCGGCACGGACCTGCTGGACGGCCTGGCCGCCGGTCAGCGCACCGAGGGCGTGGACGTAGTCGAGGTCGTGGAGCTGACGCCACAGGCGTTCGGCGCCGCGGCGGGCGAGGGTGTGCTCCTCGCGGACGCTGCCGGAGAGCCGGACGACGTCCTCGGCGGTGTAGGTCCGCTCGATGCCCGCCCAGCGCGGGTCGTCGGCCCACCGCTGCTTGAGCTGCTCGGACGCCGCCTTCGTCGTGTTGGTGTCTGCCATGACCGTCACCGTCTCCATGAGTCGCTTGGTCTGCCAACATCCCGCCCCTTGCGACGAGAGGGTTGGCACGATGTGCCGTGATCGTGAGTTGCGGCCGCCGGCCCCACTTGGCGAGGAGCTGAGCAATGCTGCAGGTCAGCCGGGTGGGGTGGCGGGATATCCGACGTCAGGGCGTGAGTCGGGCCCGGATTGCCCCTCCGGGCCACCGGGGTCGGCGGGCCGCAGGACAGACTCTGACAGCGGCACGCAGTGCCATCAATGACGTCCGTCTGCCAACTTCTGCGAATCTTCCGCGGCCCATTTGCCAAGCTTGCAAAGCTTGGCGGCAGCAGAATCGCGCGTACTCTGGAGCCCGTCCGAGGGGCGGAGGGGGACGGGTGAGCAAGATCTACGCAGGTGCCCGGCTGCGGCGGCTTCGCGAGGAGCGCCGGATGAACCAGGCCGGGCTGGCCAAGGTCCTGGGTATCTCGCCCAGCTACCTCAACCAGATGGAACACGATTCGCGCCCGCTCACCGTGCCGGTCCTGCTGCGGCTGACCGAGGCCTTCGGCGTGGACCCCGGATTCTTCTCCGAGCGCGACACCAGCCGCCTCGTCGCCGACCTGCGTGAGGCACTGGCGAGCGAGGTCGCCGAGGCCCGCGTCTCCCCCTCCGACCTGGCCGAACTGGCCTCCCGGATGCCCGCCGTCGCCTCCGTGCTGCTGGATCTGGGGAGGCGCAGCCAGCTCCTGGCGGAACGGCTGGCCGACACGGCGGACGGACGCGACGGCGGCCCGGCCGCGCCGCGCTCACCACACGAGGAAATCCGCGAGTTCTTCTACCGGCGCCAGAACTACCTCCACGACACCGACCTCGCCGCCGAGACCCTCGCCCAGGAGATCGGCATCCGCCCCGGAGAGGTCGTCCGGGTGCTCTCGAACCGGCTCGCCGAGCGCCACGGCATCCGCCTCTCGGCCGACTCCGACCGCCTCCACCATTTCGACGGGACGACCCGCGTCCTGCACCTGTCCAGCCGGCTCCGCCCGGGCCAACAGGCGTTCCGCATGGCCACCCAACTGGCCCTCCTCGAACACGGAGCCGAGCTCGACCGGCTGGCCGCCGAGGACTTCCCGTCCGGCTCCCCCGCCCACGGCCTGGCGCGGATCGGCATCGCGAACTACTTCGCCGCCGCGCTGATCCTCCCGTACGGCGCCTTCCACACGGCCGCCGAGGAGTTCCGCTACGACATCGAACGCCTCACCGACCACTTCGGCATCGGCTACGAGACCGTCTGCCACCGCCTCAGCACCCTGCAACGCCCCAGGCTGCGCGGGGTGCCGTTCTCCTTCGTCCGGGTCGACCGGGCCGGGAACATGTCCAAGAGGCAGTCGGCGACCGGGTTCCACTTCTCCCGCGCGGGCGGCACCTGCCCGCTGTGGAACGTCTACGAGGCCTTCGCCGCGCCCAGCCGGATCCACGTCCAGGTCGCCGCCATGCCCGACGGCCAGCGTTACCTGTGGACCGCCCGGGCCGTCACTCGGCACCGCGGCGGCTGGGGCGAACCCGGCAAGACCTTCGCGATCGGCCTCGGCTGCGAGATCCGCCACGCATCGCGGCTCGTCTACTCCGACGGCCTCGACCTCGACAACGCCTCAGCCGCCACACCCATCGGTATGGGGTGCCGGCTCTGCGAACGCCTCGACTGCCCCCAGCGGGCGGTCCCGCCGCTCGGCCGGACCCTGACCGTCGACGAGAACAGCAGCACGTTCATCCCCTACCCCGTCACCCGGGACCGGCCGTGAGGCTCTGCCTCACCCCAGCCGGCGTGCTTCCGCCTCGGTCACCGGGTCCCCCACCCGTACGCCATGCAGCACGTGAGCGAGCACCTCGGCGCCGCGGACCACGCGGGGGCCCGGCCGGTTGAAGTACGCAGGTCCGTCCAGGACCCACACCTCACCGGCCGCCACCGCGGGCAGTTCGTGCCAGCCTGGCAGCGAGGTGAGCAGGTCGATCTCCGTCATGGTGCGTTCGGGCGGGAAGCCGCACGGCAGTACGAGGATCACGTCCGGGCGTGCCTCACGCACCGCCTCCCACGTCATCGGCTCGGTGTGCTCACCGGGCTCGGCCAGCAGCGCTTCCCCACCGGCCGCGGCGACCTGCTCCGGCACCCAGTGGCCGGCGGGCCACAGCGGATCGAGCCACTCGATGGCCACCACCCGGGGCCGCGCCCGCCCCGCCGTGCGGCGCCGGACCTCGGCCAGGCGACCACGCAACTCCGTACGCCGCCGCTCCGCCACCTCCCCCGCCCCCAGCAGCTCGCCCACCGTGACCAGGCAGTCCAGTACGTCGTCCAGGGTCCGCGGCTCCAGGCTCAGCACCCGGGGTCCGGCGTCCATGACGCGCACCGCGCGGGAGACCGCCTCGTAGGACACCGCGCAGACCTGGCAGAGGTCCTGGGTGAGCAGGACGTCCGGTGCGAGCGCGGCGAGCGCCTCCGCGTCCAGGGTGTACAGCGAGGATCCGCTGTGTGCCGCGCCGCCCACCGCTGTGGAGATCTCCCGGCTGGTGAGCGCGTCCGCGTCGAATTCGGCCCGGGTCACGACGGGTACGGCGGCGACCGCTGCGGGCGGCCAGTCGCATTCGTGGGTGCGTCCGACCAGGTCGGAGGCGAGTCCGAGGTCCGCCACGATGTCGGTGGCCGCCGGGAGCAGCGAGACGATGCGCATGCTCCGACTGTAGACGCGCCGGTGACGGTCCGGACTTACCAGGACGTCCAACTATATGTTCCTGGCACAAGGTCCGCGGTGCAGGGAAGCCGGTGTGAATCCGGCACGGTCCCGCCACTGTGACCGGGGGGTGTGCTGCCATCCACACGCCACTGACGAGGTCGGTCGGGAAGGCGGGCGGCGCGCGGGGATCCGGGAGTCAGGATACCGGCCGCGGATTGTTCCCGCGTTTGTCCACGAGGATGGAGCAGACACGCCTGGCACCGGTTTGTACCCACGACCCTGGTGATCCGGCGGAGCGCACGCACACCACTTCCGTGCGCTCGTAGTTCCCACGGCTTCCGCAGCGGCACGCCCCCATCAGGGTGTAGTCCGCCGGTCCGCCGTGCCATCCCCGGATCCAACCTGCTGGCCGGGCGGGCCGACACCGAGGCCGCGATCGGCAACGCCGAGGAGGCGCAGGTCGATTGGGGGCAGGGGAACCCGCAGCGACGCGCCCGCGTCCTGCTGCGCTTCCTCCAGCTGGTCGAGGGCGAACGCGAGAGCCTGGCCAGGCTTCTGTCGTCCGAGCACGGCAAGACCGTCGCCGACGCCCACGGCGATCTCCAACGCGGCCTGGAGATGGCCGAGTTCGCCACCGGGATTCCGCACCTCCTCAAGGGCGAGTTCACCGACAACGCCGGTACCGGCATCGACGTGCACTCCCTGCGCAGCCCGCTCGGCGTGGTCGCCGGCATCGCGCCGTTCAACTTCCCCGCGATGATCCCGCTGTGGCAGGCCGCGCCCGCGCTGGCGTGCGGGAACGCGTTCATCCTCCAGCCCTCCGAGCACGATCCGGCGAAGGCCGCGCAGACGACGGCGGGGAAATCAAGGGACCCTCGCAGGTCGCCACGCCTCGGGGTCAGGGGCCCGCCACGGTCTTGGGGACGGGGGAGGACGTGGACGCGCTGCGCAGGTCCGCCGTCGTGACGCCCACCAGGGCCACGGCTCCGAGGCAGAGGAGGCCGCCGCTGACGAGGGCCACTGTCCCCGAGGCGGCGTCTGCCACGAGGCCGCCGCGCATGTTGCCGATGTCGGGCCCGGCCTGTCCCACGATCTGTTCGGTCGCGCTGACGCGGCCGAGCAGTTCCCGGGGCGTGTGCATCTGGACGACGGTGCTCCGCGAGACCACCGAGACCGTGTCGGCGGCGCCGGCCAGGACGAGGAAGGCCAGCCCGCCCCAGCGGTTCGTCGCGGTGCCGAAGAGCGCCAGCGCCGTTCCCCAGGTCGCGGAACCGGCGAGCATCACGAGGCCCGGCCGGGGGAACCGGGTGAAGGTCCCGGAGAAGACGGATGCCGCTACGCCGCCGACGGCGATCGCCGTGAGGAACAGTCCGAGCGTGCGCGGGTTACCTCCGAACCGTTCCGCGTTGATCAGAGGGAACAGCTGATGGGCATCGACAGCACGGTCGTGGCCAAGTCGGTGAGCAGGGCCCCGCGAATGACCGGGGTGCGGCCCAGGAAGGCCAGACCGTCCGCAACCCCACGCAAGCCGGGCCGGGCGGGCTCGTCACCTGGGGTCATCCGTGGCAGGCCGAATGCCCCGTAGAACGCGGCGACGAAGGTCAGGGCGTCGATCAGGTAGCAGGCGCCGACTCCCAGCTCTCCGACGATCAGTCCGCCGAGGGCGGGGCCGATCAGCATGGCACCCTGGAAAGAGATGCGCTTCAGCGCCAGCCCAGCCGCCAGCTGGTGTGGGGGAAGGAGCTGCGGGATGAAGGTGCGCGAGGCGGGCCCGGCGCCCGCGACGAAACACGACTGGAGTGCGACCAGCCCGAGGACTCCGGCGACGGGAACGTGTCCAAGGAAGCCCTGGAGCGCGAGGAGGAGCGAACACACGGCTTGTCCGCCGGTCGTGACCAGATAGAACTTGCGCCGGTCCACCCGGTCGACGAGGGATCCTGCGAACAGACCGAGCACGACGAGCGGAACCGCCTGGGACAGCCCGACGGCACCGGTCCAGGCGGGGCTCTTCGTCATCTGCCAGACCTGGAACATGACGGCGACGACCGTCATCTGACTGCCGATACCGGAGAAGGTCTGGCCGATCCACAACCGTCGGAACGGTGGGGACGACCGTAACGGAGCCACGTCGATCAGTGCGCCCGTCAGCCCCACGCCGGATCCTCCTTGAGCTTCTCGGCAATCCGGTCGTGGAAGCTCTTGCGCTCCAGGGCCCGCTCGATCTCGGTCACGACCTGGGAGAGCGGGGTGGGAATCTCGGCCTCCAGCTCGGCCAGGGCGACCTCGGTGGCCCGCCATTCCGCCACCAGGCGGTCGACGATACGACGGGCCTTGTCTGTGAGCTCCACCTTCCTGGTGCGCGCGTCGTCCCCCACGACGGTCCGGAACCAGCCGGCCGTGCGCATCGCGGCGATCTTCTGGCTGAGTGCCGAGTGCGTGAGCTGCACGGACTCGGCGAGTTCCGCGATGGTCATGGGCCCGGAGAAATGCAGTCGGAGCAACTGCATGACGAAACTGGGCTTGAGCCCTTCGATCCGCTGCTCGGAGTAGATCCGGGCGATGTCGGCGTCCATGGACGTCTGCAGCAGACGCAGGGGCCTCCAGAGGCTTTGCCGCGTCGGGTCGGGCGCAGGGGTGTCGGCCACGACATGCATCGTAAGAGCACTTATATAAGCCCTGTCGGTTCTCGCGGACTCCAGCCCCACCCGCGCCACCCCGGTGGGAGGCCGACCTGCGCCGATCGCATCACGGCGAGGCCGCCACCGCCCCCCTCCGTCCAGTCGG
Organism: Streptomyces sp. NPDC032091; assembly: GCF_055580265.1. Classification (NCBI taxonomy): domain Bacteria; kingdom Bacillati; phylum Actinomycetota; class Actinomycetes; order Kitasatosporales; family Streptomycetaceae; genus Streptomyces; species Streptomyces sp. NPDC032091. Next base: position 10,050 of record NZ_JBVILR010000018.1, read on the forward strand.
CCGCGACCTTCACCGCCAGCGCCTGCACCCTTTCGAGTGTCCAGCCGTCTTCCGACCGCTCCGACACACCCCGGGAAATGGAATAGATTTGATGAACGGCTCCCCAAGCGATGATTCCTTAGTCGAGCGGTTCCACTTTCTCGTCAACGCACCTGCCCTGTTCAACGGGTCACCACCGACCGCGGTGGAGTTGGGCATATTCAGCCGTCTGTCCGCTCGCCGTTCGACAACGTTCGACCAGATTCGCGAACACGTGTCCATCCCCCCACACCAACTGCGCGTGGTGCTCCAAGCCGTATGCACGACCGGGCTCCTCGTCCGCAAAAACGGTGTGTACGAAAATTCGACGATGCTGTCGATCTCTCCCTTCAGCCTGCCGAATCCATCCATCTCCGTTCCACGCGGCGGGATACGGATCCAGTCCCTGGAATCCGACCAAGAGTTGATCTTCGAGGTCTACTACCGCGGGGACCGGTACGGATCACCCTGGATCCGGCGGCTGATCGGAAGGGTCGGAGCGTTCATCGACCTGGTGGCGCGGGGCGAATTCGGAGCACCAGTGCCCCTTTAGGGCGTGCTCCCTCCCCGTGGCGGGCCGCAAGGGACGCCTGCTGGCGCGCCGCCCACGACGGCGTCCGCGGCCACAGCATCGACCTGTCACCACCAGGCCGCCATACCCGCCACCCGCCGGAGGGGCTGCGGTCAGCCGGGGCTACGGTCAGCCGCAGCCTCCGCAGCCTCCGCCACAGCCTGCACCGCAGCCGCCACCGCAGCCGCCACCGCCACCGCCACCGCCGCAGCCGGGGCCGCCGGCGGCGGTCGTGCCGGCGGCGCCTGTGGCCGTGGCCTTCGTCCGCTTGCTGGTGCGGGTGCTCCGCTTGCGCACCGCCTCCCGCTCCCGCCGGTGCGTCCCCTCGCGCTCCCACCAGCCCCTGGTGCTCTCCCGGTAGGAGACTCCGGCCGGGGTCCAGGCGCCGAGCCGGTGCCAACGGCGGGGCAGCAGCGTGACGGCCACGACCCGGGAGGACGGGGAGGTGCCGAACCCGTTGTCCACGACGTACTCCAGGATCACCTCGGTGCCTTCGCGGGGCACTCCGTAGAGCACCGCTTCGAAGGGCTCGGCGCGGGCGTCGATGTCGTGCAGCCCGCTCTGGGGCAGGGCCGCGGGGCCCTTGGCCAGCAGACGCATCCCGGCGTTGGCGTCCTGGCGGCCCACGCGGAAGCCGATCAGGGGCCGGGCCGTCGTCTCGTCGGCGTCGGGCAGCAGCCAGAAGTGACCGGACGGGGAGATCCGCACGCCGACGACCAGCGCGGGCTGGTCGTCGGCGTACAGCCGGCGCACGGCCAGGTCGGCGGTCCATCCCGCGCCCATGACGGTCGTGCCGAGCACGAACAGGACCAGGGCGACGTGCTGCTGGCCGACCGCGTCGTAGGGGATGCCCGCGGGGGCACCGAGGTCCCCGACGAGACCGTCCGCGAGGATGGCGACGGCGGCGAAGCAGGTCAAGGCCCCGCACACGATCCGGGCATTGCCGCGCCGGTCGTGTCCGGACGGAAGCCGTTCCGGCAGCGGGTAGCGGGCCGGGCCGACGGCGGCCAAGATCAGCCGCTCCTGCCGACGACGGGCCCACAGGCGCAGCAGCGCCCCGGCCAGCGCCCACAGGGAGAGCAGGAGCACCGGCACGGCGGCCGGCCCGTCCCACCCGACCGCCGACTCCACCACGAGCAAGGCGGCGGCCACCGCGGCCGCGGCCGGCAGAAAGCGGTACCAGAAGGGCAGCGCCGCCAGGAGGACCATCGCGGGATAGTCCCGCCACACCGTACCGGCCGGCTGGACCGCCCCCTCGTCGCGCAAGCCCAGCACGAACGAGACGATCACCAGGACACCGAGGAGCCAACTCCCCGCAGCTGGAGCGAAGATGAGAGACACGCGAGCCTTACGCCAGCGGTCGGCCCCCGCAACGCCCCACGTACGCACATCACTTGCCGGAGCCGTCCCGGCGGGAAGGTGCTTGACGTAGGCAATCACGGACCCAGTATGCGAGCCCGGCCCGCCCCGAGGAACCGGTTTGCCCCGCCCGCCCGTTGAGCGGGCACGAGGGGCGCGGGGCGTGGGCGCGGGTGTGCAGCGGCTACTGAGGTTTTCGGGTTGCCGTCGGGTGGTGACGGTTCATGATCCCTGCGGTATGCCGGTGAGGCGAGGTAGCCAGAGAGTGGGGGCCTGACTGCTGAACGCCGGGCGTTTCGTCAGGGGATCCGGCTGCATGCCGGGATGCGGTTCGCGGCGGGCGAGAAGACTGCGGTCATCGCGAAAGAGCTACGAGTCAGCGTCCGCTCAGTGGAACGCCGGCGTCGTGCCGGGCGCGAAGGCGGCACGGAGGGCTTGCGCTCGGCAGGTCCGGCGAACGCCCCGAATGTCACCGACGCCCAGTTCGCCGTAGTTGAGGAGGAACTCGGCAAGGGCCCCTCAACGCACGGCTTCGAAGACGAACGCTGGACCCCCGGGCCCGGGTCCAGACGGTGATCTGCCGGCGGCTGCCGGGGAGCCTGTCGCCGACGACGGTGTGGCGGCTGCTGAAACGCCACGGCTGGTCCTGGCAAGCACCCACCCGCAGAGCACTTGAACGCGACGATCGCGCGGGACCACACGTGGTGACAGCCTGCAACACGTGGGACTCGACCGTCGGGTGGAGGCTCGCGCACCGTCTCCGGCGACCTTCCCTGCGAAGTCAACACCGGAGGGTCGGGAGCGAGCACCGCACCCGACCCTCGCCCCACACAAACAACCAGGTCAACGCACTCTTCTCCTGGGCTTCAGGTGGGCCGGGGGGAGTTCCGGGGCCAGAATCGGAGGGCCTTCGCAGCTCTTTACCTCACCGAATGGGGACCCATTCACCGGTAGTTCCGTCGACCTGCTCGCCTTCGGCCCCCCAGGCCGCTCGGGCAAGACCCCCACTCCCCCGATTACCCCCGCGAGTCGGAGATGGCCGGGGCAGACACGCGGCCCACTGCCCATCTTCGTCAGCGCTCTGCAAAGACACATCTGCCAGCACGATGGAATCACAGTCCAGGCGCACCTCGTGGCACCCTCAAGCAACAAGGCTGCGGACCGAGCCGCGCCGAATGTCGGAGGTCAACGCTTCGTAGTCAGCACCAAGTCAGCACGGGAGTCAGCACCGTGGTGCCACGTTGCATCAAAGGCGGCCTTCTCGACGGGGGTTGGATCGCGGCCCGCGAAGGGCCTCCGAGGCTCGCTCGTCCTGCCGCATGGCTGAGACGCACACCCGCAGGGCGGGAAGTGTGGTTGTGGGCACCATGTGCCGTTGACCTGGGCGTTCCTATGGTGTGGCGCCACGGAAACGTCCCCGTCCCCCTCCGGAAGTGGTACTCATGGCCCTCTCTGCCACGCCGTCAGCCCACCCCGGGAGCATCAAGAGAGTCGTCGTGGCGAGTCTCGTCGGGAGCACCATCGAGTGGTATGACAACTCATCCGACCACGGCTATGACCTGCTAGTTCTTGCAGCTGACGCCCGCAAAACCAGCACGGAACCAGCACGGGATCCCGCCCGAACCTCGTGATGGCCTGCGGGCCGGCGAAACGGTCACTGGCGTAGTCACTCGGCGGACCGTATAGGGGTCAGGCCCAGTCGGTCAGGTCGTAGACGGCCTCGCAGAGGAGGTCGTGGGCGTCGTGGACCTGGTGAGCGGCCAGGGTCGTGGGTTCCTCCGGGTGCAGGAGGGCAATGAGCTTGGCCGAGGCCCACCACTGGACCGGTCGCAGAGTTCCGTCATCGGACAGGGGTAGATCGACGCCGATGGTGCGGCCCTCATGGTCGAGGTAGACACGGACGACGCCGGGGCGGTGGTGGTCGAAGCCCGTCAGGACGTAGAGCTCGGGAGCCGCGGAGGGCGTCGCGCCGTGCCAGAGGGGGTCGCCGACGAGGTCGGCGATGAGGTAGTCAATGCCGTCGTCCAGGGTGACCTCGGCTGCCTCGGGAACGACCGAGCCGGCCAGCTCGGCCACGTCGACGTACGGAGTCCCCTGCCGCTCGACGGCCATGGAAACCGTACCCGCGGCCAGACCGCCGGCCGTATGGCGCAGAGCGCCGACGTACCACCAGCTGCCGCGCTCCCGGCCGTAGCTGGTCGGCAGGTCCACGAGGACGTTCTGTCCGGCGGTGTCGGCGAGACGGACGCGAATGCGTTCCCCGTCTGGCCTCGTCAACGCATGGATGCGCCAGTCGGTGGCCGGGAGGGGCACACCGATGAACCGGCGCAGTACCAGAAGGGCTTCGGTGAAGTGGTCGTCCATGGGCGTGCTCTCCCCGTCCTCGTCCAGCCGCCGGTGCTGGGGGTCACAGGTCGTTGACCCAGTCGGGGCAGAGGGTCTGGCCCACGCAGTACGCGGTCATGGTGCCGAGCGGGCGTCCGTCAGGGGTCCTCTCGCCTCCGGGCCCCCGATCGCCGCGCTCGGCGACGCTGACCGTGTTCATGCGTACCTGGCCACTGTCGGTGGCGATGACGCCCCAGTACTCCGCCCGCGTGCCGGAAACCTTGTCGGCCCTCCCGTGGCAGGGGGCGTCGATCGCCTTCTCACTGCGCATGTTGTGCTTGGACGAGGCATGCTGCCAACCGAAAGCGGCCGTGCCGTGGCGGGTCGGGATGTCGTGGCCGTCCCAGTCACGCACGGACCAGTTGACCTTGTGCCAGGGCTGCTGTGGGTCGAGCACTGCCCCAACTGCCGACGCCAGAGGGTCGGAGAGCATCGGGACGCCGGCCGCCTGAGCAGACTGCTCACCGAAACGTTTGACGTACTCCTCGTTGGAATAGATGTACAGCTCATCCGAGGCATCGCGTCCGGCAGCCCACACCGTGCCCGGCATGACAGGCAGAACGGACAGACATGTCGTCATAAGCACGGGCAGACCACGCCGCATCAGGTTCTCAAGCACACCACAGGTTGTACCCGCCCGGATGGTCGTCACCGGAGGATTCTGGTACTCGCCTCACCCATACGGCTGCGCTGTCGTGTTGGCAGACGTGGAGAAGGGCCTCTCGTCGAGGGGGCCCGGTGGGTGAATCGCCACGTTACTGAGAGTGGTCGATGACGTTGCCGTGGGCGCAGTTGTCCTGGTGGTCTCCGACCCAGTCGCCGAGGACGGGGACTACGGCGACCTCCTGGAGGCACACCGCAGCGGTCGTGAGGATCCAATCGTTCGCGGCGTTGATCGCGCCGTCGAACTCGGAGCCGGTGTCCGCGTAGGCCAGGGCGGCGAGGGCGATGGCAGCGATGGTGATGATCTTCTTCAGTGCCTGTCAACGAGGGTCCAGCCCGGCTGCGGTACGTGCCTGCCGAACCTTCGTCGTCACTTCACTTCGACTGTGACCTTCCACAGCATGATCACCGAGGGACACAGCCGGCCCGTGTCGGGGCGGCAGCGTCGTTGCGCGGTGATGGGCGCGGTGCCGTCGAGTTCCGCGTGCAAGACGGCCGAGACCGACCGTTGTGCGAGTTCGTGAGCGTCATGGGGGCGGCCAGCTGGGCGGCTGGCGCCGCGTGCGTGGTGGCGGGGAGGGCGAGGCGAAGGGTAGGAATGCCAGGGCCAGGGCGGCGGCCCGCGGGCCGGGCCGGCGGCAGCCACCACTTCGCCGCTGCGGCAAACGTCGGCCACGGCCATGTCGCGTGAGCGGTCGGTCGGGGACGACGGCGCGCAGACATCCTCCCCGGTGATCATTTCCACCACCCGTACCACGGTTTTCGACGTCGACGGCACCCTCTGCTTCGACGGGCGGTCCATCGACCGCCGCATAGTCGAGGCCATTGATGGCCTCGAACGGGCCGGACACCACCTGGTCTTCGCATCTGCCCGCCCGGTGCGCGACCTCCTGCCCGTCCTCGGCGGGGCTTTCCCCTCCGCGACGCTGATCGCGGGGGAACGGCAGCCTCGTCTCCGTCGGCGGCCAGGTCCGCGCGCGGGCCGTGTTCGACACCGGCGTGCTCGGTGAACTGCTGGTGGAGGCCGAACGGTACCGAGCCGGCTTTCTCGCCGACGGCCCGTGGGACTACGCCTACACCGGACCGGCCGATCACCCCATACTCGGCCGCGTCGACCAGGCCGGCCTCGCCGGGAAGGTCCAACTTGCCGAGCTGTCCGAAGTGGTCAAGTTCCTCGTCGTCGGCGCGACGGACATGCCGGCCCTCGCCGACGCCGGACGCTCACTCGGGATGACCGTCAACCACCACCTCGACGAGGCGATCAGCGACCGACCTGGGGATCGACGAGTACAACGCCTTCGGCAACGACATCAACGACCTGGACATGCTGCGCAACGCGAGGCACGCGGTGCGCGTCGGAACCCACCCGGGCCTGGACGGGGTCGCACACGTGACGGTCTCCGCGGACGCGGAAGCCGTCGCCGCCGAGATCTCCCGCCTGGCGGCGACCGTGCCCGTGGCCTGACCCGCGCGGCCGGCCCCTGTCAGGTTGGGCCGCGTGGTCAGGGGCCCTCCCTTTCGCTCCGGTCGATCGCCACCCACTTCGGGACCGCTCCGGCGCGCCGGCCTGCTGGAGGGCCAGCGCATGGCGCAGCGCCTCCTCGTGCACGTGATCGCCACGCAGGGAAGGTACGGTCCGAGCTCGCGACCTCGCGCGATCCCTTCTTCCTCGTCATCGACGACGTGCACGAGCTGACCTCCGTCGCGGCGATCGAGCAGCTCGCGGACCTTCTGACGAGCCTCCCGCCGGGCGTTCACGCGATCGTGGCCACCCGCCGCGACCTGCCGCTGCGCCTGCACAAGCTGCGGCTGGCCGGTGAGCTGTCGGAGATCCGTGCCGCGCAGCTGCGTTTCACGGAGGAGGAGACCCGCGCACTGTTGACCGCCGCCGGTATCGCGTTGCCCGACCGGCTGGCCGACACGCTGCACCAGCGGGCCGAGGGCTGGGCGGCCAGGTTGCGGCTCGCGGTCCTTTCACTCGCCGGGCACCCGGACCCCGAGCGGTTCGTCGTGCAGTTCTCCGGCAGTGAACGCACGGTCGCCGAGTACCTGATGGCCGAGATGCTGGAGCGGCAGCCGGCGGGGGTACAGCGGCTGCTCCTGCGCACCTCCCTGCTGGACCGCGTGAACGGAGAACTGGCCGACCTCCTCACCGGCGCCACCGGGTCGGAGCGGATCCTGCTGGACCTGGAGGACGCCAACGCCTTCGTGGTATCGCTCGATCCCGGACGCACCTGGTTCCGCTACCACCGCCTGTTCGGCGATCTGCTCCGGCTGGAACTGCGCCGCACCGCACCCGAGGACGTGGCGGACCTGCACCGGATGGCCGGGCACTGGTTCGCCGAGCACGCCCATGCCGCCGACGCCGTCAGGCACCTGCAGGCCGCGGGCGAGTGGTCCGAGGCGGCCCGCCTGCTCGCCGATCACGCCGTCAGCCTCACCCTGGACGGTCAGGCGGGAACGGTGGTGGCGTTGCTGCGCTCCTTCCCCAGCGGAGCCGGCGCGGAGTTCCCGGAACTGGCCCTGGTGTACGCGGTCGCCGACCTGGACCGGGGCCACCTCGAAGAGGCCGGGGCCCATCTGGAGATCGCCCGGTCCTACGCCGCAGCAGCGCCCGAGCGGCGGTCCCTGCTGCGCACGGCCGTCGCGTCCCTGGATCTGCTGCTGGCCCGGCTCCGCGGACACTTCGACGCCGTTTTCGAACTGACGGAAACGCTGCCGTCGCCGGCTGTCGGCCGATCCCACGCGGAGGTCGCGCTCGCCGGCGATCTGCGGGCACTCGCGCTGCTGAACCTGGGCGTGGCCGAGGCGTGGTCAATGCGGCCGGCCGACAGCGAACGCCACCTCCTGGAGGGCGCCGCGCTCGCCCGCAGCATCTCCCGGCCCTACCTCGAAGTCGCCTGCCTCGCCCATCTGGGATTCGCCTCGGGGCTCCGTTCCTTCGAGCTGGTTCGTGAACGCTGTGAGGAGGCCGTGGCCCTGGCCGCCCGGTACGGCTGGGACGCCGAGCCGGTGATCGCTCCCGCGCAGGCCACGCTCGCCGCAGCCCTGATCTGCGCGGGTGACTTCAATCGCGGGAAGGCGTGGCTGGATCGGGCGCGCGCCGCCACCGCGTCCGAGGGGGAACCGGGCGTCCGGCTGCTGGTGCGTCTGGTCTCCGCGATGCTTCCTGCCGCGCAAGGCCAGTACGACCGGGCTCTGGCCGAGCTGGAGGCCGCCGAGCAGGTCCAGGCGCACATGGTGGGCCGGCACGGCCTGACACCCCAGGTGACGGGCTGGAGGGTGGCCATGCAGGCCCGCCTGGGGCTCCTCGACCGGGCCCGCACGGCCCTGGCCTCGCTCGACGACCGGGAGAGCGCCGCCGGCGAGATCCGTAACGCCACCGTGGTCGTCCGCCTCGCCGAGCGGGACCCGGCCGGCGCCCGTGGCGAGCTCCGGACCGTCCTCGACGGCACCGCGCCGGTCACCTCCCGCCTCACCTCGGTCGAGGCGCACCTCCTGGAGGCGCTCGCCTTCCACGACCTGGGGGACTCGCGAGCCATGTACGCGGCCGTCGAGCGGGCACTGGACCTGGCCGAGCCGGACCGGCTGGTCCTGCCGTTCGCGATGACCGGCGCGTGGGAGCTCCTGGAGGAGCTGCCCCGGGCGAAGACCTCGCACGCCACGCTGGTCTCCGATGTCCTCGACGCCGTCCACGGCAGTACCACGGCACGCACCGGCCGATCGCGTCCCCCTCTGTTCGAAGAGCTCAGCCCCAGTGAACTGCGCGTACTGCGCTACCTGCCGACGAACCTCACCCGGCCCGAGATCGCCGCCGAGCTGTCCGTATCCCTCAACACCGTCAGCACCCACATCCGCCGTATCTACGCCAAGCTGGGCGCCGGCGACCGATCCTCGGCCGTACGGGTGGCCCGCGAATTGGGGCTCCTGTCGAGCGGCCGCCAGTAGCCCCCCGAGGACCACCGGATTCCGGTGATGCCCTCTCACCCGGCCGGTGACGACGATGGACGCATGGGTGATGACCCCGTCCTGTACGAAATCCGGGTGAACGGCCACCTCGGTCCCACCCTGCTGACAGCGTTCCCGGCGTTCGCGTACGAGACGGTGTCCGGTCAGCAGGGTGCCCAGACCGTGCTCACCGGGCCGCTGCCGGACACCGCGGCGCTCTACGGCGTCCTCTTCCAGCTGGAGGCCCTCGGCCTCGAACTCGTCGCCTTCCACAGGATCTCGCCCTGCCCCCAGGAGGAACCGTCCGGCAGCCCGGGACCGGGGCCGCGCCCGTCGCGGACGCCTCGGTCATCCCCGAGGTCTCCTCCTCCACCACCGACATCACCGTGATCACGCCGGCCGAACGGTCCACCAGCAGGTCTACTCCCCCAGAACCACCCCCGAGCACCAAAGGCAGGCCCACCATGTCCGCGCCCACCACCCCCGCCATCGGCATCATCCTCGGCAGCACCCGACCCAACCGCGTCGGCGATCAAGTAGCCAAGTGGGTCCTCGACCATGCCGCGCGCCGGACCGACGCCCGCTTCGAACTGCTCGACCTGCGCGACCACCCCCTCCCCCACCTCGACGAGCCGATGCCCCCGTCGTTCGGCCAGTACCAGAACAAGCACACCCGCAGCTGGGCCGAGACCATCGCCGCGTACGACGGGTTCGTGATCGTCACCCCCGAGTACAACCACGGCATTCCCGGTGTCCTGAAGAACGCCCTGGACTACCTGTACGCCGAGTGGAACAACAAGGCCCTCGGCCTGGTCTCCTACGGCGCCACCGGCGGCGTACGTTCCGCCGAACACCTGCGCCTCGTCGCCGCCGAACTCCAGATGGCCGACGTACGCCAGCAGGTCACGCTCTCCCTCATCACCGAGTTCGAGAACTTCACCGTCTTCAAGCCCGGCGACTACAACCTCCGCGCACTGGACACCATGCTCGACCAGGTCATCGCCTGGACCGCAGCACTCGCATCCCTCAGGACCGCCCCGGCCGCCGTCACGGCCTGACCCGGTGAGTTCCGCGAGCCCGGCGATGCGCCCCGGCTGCGTCGCTCGATGGTGGCATGCCCGTCGTGTGCTCAGCCGAGGGCGCGGTCCAGGTTGAAGGCGGCACTGATCAGGGCGAGGTGGGTGAACGCCTGCGGGAAGTTGCCGAGTTGTTCTCCGCTCCGGCCGATCTCCTCGGCGTAGAGACCGAGGTGGTTGGCGTAGGTGAGCATCTTCTCGAAGGCCAGCCGGGCTTCCTCCAGGCGTCCGGCCCGGGTGAGGGCCTCGACGTACCAGAAGGAGCAGATCGAGAACGTGCCCTCGGAACCGGCCAGGCCGTCCGGGCTGGCCTGCGGGTCGTAGCGGTAGACCAGCGAGTCGGAGACCAGTTCCTCCGTCAGCGCGTCGAGGGTGGAGAGCCACTTGGGGTCGGTGGGCGCGATGAACTTGGCCATCGGCATCATCAGCACGGAGGCGTCGAGGACGTCGCTGCCCAGCCCCTGGACGAACGCTCCGCGCTTCGCCGACCAGCCCTGGCTCATGATCTGCCGGTAGAACTCCCCCCTCGAAGCCGGCGGTGCCGGCGGACCGGGCGTCCCGCGCCCGCGACGGTCTCGCGATCCAGGTCGGCGAACGCCTCGATGAGCCGGTCCGCCACGTGTGCGAGGGCGGCGGCGACCTCGGGGCCCTCCGACATGCCGGACAGCCTCCTGCGCGGGAGCGGGGTTGGCCCTTCCGCTCGGGCCCAGGCTGTCGCTGCACGGAAGCCGATCTTCCGCAAGAAGAACGTCTTTTCCGAGCGGACGTCTCCGACGTCGTCGATAGTCGCGCAGCGGCATGCGCGCTTCGCCGATCGAGACGGCCCCCGCCCGCGGGGCGGGTGTGATCCCACTCCCGCCTCACGCTCACGAGTAGTGCCTCGGTTCGCCAGGGCGCTCGAAGTAGAAGCCCCGCGGCCCCTCAGGTGCCGGGGAACCGTCACACAGGCAGGACCGGCCCCCGCCTTCCACCAGAGCGCTACCGTCGAGGACGGGTTTGCCGTCGAAGCGCCGCCCGACCGAGCCGAACAGGTGCGTACCTCGGCCAAGCCGCATCAGCCCGGCGACCACGCGCCACGGCGGAACGGGCAGTCCGCCCGACACGAGAGGAACAAGGAGGAACAGGTTCCTCTTCTCCCGTGCGCTCGGGCCGGTCCACAGCGCGACGATCACTGCCGCGTCCTGCGGCTCGGGAACACAACCGCGGACGTAGTACGGCCTGGCAATGGGAGTGTCCGTGTAGTGCCAGAGCGCTGCGGAGACTGCGCTCTGTGCGCGGGTGAGGCAGTCCTCGGAACAGCTCAGTTGACCCATGACGGACATTTCTGCATCCCCCGGCAGTAGGCCGTGATGACTCCGACCTTCCCCTTCGCGCCGGGTGCTTCGTACCTGCCGTCGTCCGTGGTCTTGGCGTAGCGGACCTTGACCACGAAGTCGACCTGGCGCCCGTTCTTGATGGCCGATCCCCAGTATTCGAGGTTGCGCTGCTGGTCGGACAGTTTGTCGGGCTTGCCGTTGAGGGCGGCGTTGATCAGCCTGCAGCTCGTGATGCCGTGCGGCCGGGAGAAGTGCTGCCACCCGAGCTCGGAGTTCCCCGTCCGCGTGGGGATGCGACGGCTGTCCCGATCCGTCTGCACACGCCTCTCCGTCGTGTCCCAGGACTCCGGCGGGGCGCCGGCCGGAGCGGCTCCCAGCAGCGCTGCGATCATCCGCCAAGGATCCCGGCCTCCTCGCCGATGCGTACACGGGCCGTAAGTACATTCACCCGAATGCTTCGGCCGCACCCGGCGAGCCGCCGGACTCCGCTCCTGGAGTCCGCAGCCCACTCCTCACCAATCCCGCGCCGAATCGGCTTCACCAGCGCCCTGGCGGCGCAGCTCGCCGTGGAGGCCCCGGTCCTCCCGGCCGGCCAGTCGCATGGCCGCCGGCACCAGCACCGCGCGGACCAGCGTCGCGTCCAGGACCACGGTCACTGCCAGGCCGGTACCCAGGAGCTTCAGGGAAGTGACACGAGACATCGGCAGCGCGGTCATCGTCACCGCCACCACCGCGGACGAGGCGCTGATGAGTCGTCCGGTGCGGGCCATGCCGTGGACGATCGAGGCTCGGCCGTCTCCTGTCGCCCTGTACCGCTCCTTGACGCGGGCCAGCAGGAACACCTCGTAGTCCACCGACAGGCCCAGGGCGATGCAGACCATCAGGAGACGGTGAAGCCCCCGATTCCCCCGTGCCCTTCCTGGAAGACGGGGACCAGGCAACCGGTACCGGCGCTCAGGCTGAGGTTGGCGAGGGCGACCGTTTTGAAGGACACGAACAGACCGCCGGTGAAGCACAGGACCACGAGCAGCGCGCTGGCCCCTGCCAGGAGCGCGGCGAGAGGGACACGTCGAGCCGGTTCCCGTATCAGCGGTCCGGGCGGTGGTCTCCCCGATCATCCGCGGCAAGAAGGCCGGTACGACGCGCGCCTTCGTCAACAGGGCCTCTGGTGCGGGTGGTTGCATGCTCGTGGCAGACGTACGTTCAAGAGCAGCACGCCCTCACCGGCGAACCGGTGGTGGGTCGGCCGCGGCGGGGCGATCCGGTGGCCGGCGCGGTAGGACCCGGTGAAGGTGTCGACGCCGGCGACGGCGTCGACGGATGACAGTCGACGGGCGTAGCGGTCCACGTTCGCCGCCACGCTCGGTGTCCGGGGGGCGGCCGCGGTAGTTTCTCGACCCCCTGCCGGAGCGCTGGCGCCATGCCGACACGGTCGGAAGGCCTCCCCCCGACACAACCGTCAATGGCGATCATGCGATGAGGCACGGACGCGATCCGCGCCGAATGCCGGAGTTCAACGCTGCGTAGTCAGTACCAAGTCAGCACGGGAGTCAGCACCGCAGTGGTAAACCGCATCAAAGGAGGCGGCCTTGGCGGGGGTGGATTTCGGGACCGGTGAACCCCCTCACAGGCGCGCTCGGCGGGTGGCATGGCTGGGAAGCACACCCATCGGGCGGGAAGTGTGGTGACGGGCCACCATGTGCCGTTGACCTGGACAATTCCTATGGTGTGGCGACACGGAAACGTCCCCGTCCCCCTCCGGAAGTGGTACTCATGGCCGCCTCTGCCACACCGTCAGCCCGCCCCGGGAACATCAGAAGAGTCGTCGCCGCCAGTCTCGTCGGGACCACCATCGAGTGGTACGACAACTCATCCGGCCAGGGCTATGACCTGCGCGTTTCCCCTCGCTGAGACGCGGAAGTCAGCACCGAACCAGCACCGCAGATTCTCGTGCTGGTTCAAGAACGATGGCGCCCTGGTGCAACCCGGCTTCAGACCAGCCATCCCAAGGCAAGGAGAGTCACTCACCGTAGTGCCCCTCGGCTGGTTCCGACCGATGGACACTCTTCCGCTGCTTGCCGAAGGCTGCATGTCCGGGCGAGTGGGTCACGGGTTCGGCCCGTAGCGGCATCCGTCGAGGAGACGGCCGCCACGGGCAACCCGGCCAGATTCGAGGCCAGCTCCGCTCGCGAACTGCGGACCTCAAGGATCCGGTCGTCCTGGATCTTCAGACAGGACGGCTCGGCTCAGTGGTCGATGCCGTGTCCGGCAGCGGATCCGGCGGATCGATCCGGTGCAGCAGACCCAACAAAATCCGTGTGGGTAGACCCAGGGCAGGGACAGGCCGCGAGGGAACGGCAATGGCGCCGAACCACCCTCGCAGGGCAAGCGCGAGCAGACACAGACCCGGCATGCTGTAGCCGCCCCAGAACACCCACATCACGAAATCGGTGGCGCGGCCCCCGCGAGACACGGTGAAGTGAACGCCACAGGCCAGCGTTGCATGGAGATCGACCTGATCTTCAACGCGCTGGCCGACGCCCTGCCCGACCTCCGTCTCGTCGGCGACGGCCCGCGCCGGCTGCGCGCGGCCTGGCTCAACGGCATCAAGGAGCTCCGGGTCAACGCCGGTTGACCCGTGACCCAGGACGGCAGGGGCCGTAACCTCCCACGCCCCGGCCCCTGCCGTCCGCCGTCCGGCCGGCTCCCCGAGTGGCGGTATGACCGGCGGGCGCCGATCATGGCAGAACGCGGCGATCCACCGCAGGGGGGGGGGGGGGGGGGGGGGGCCGGCGCCCCCCCCCCCCCCCCCCTTTTTTTTTTCTCCCCCCCCCCCCCCCC
>NZ_JBVILR010000018.1:24235-43846 GCF_055580265.1 Streptomyces sp. NPDC032091
CCGTCTGTCAGTCCCCCAGGTGGCCGGTATGACTGGAGGTTTCCGCCCCGGCGACCCCCTGACACCCCCCCTCGGGGTCTCTTGGCCCGATGTCCCCCGCCCCCCCTGCGGCCTCCGCGCGGTCTGTCGCTACACGCCGCCTGCGATGATGCCCCAGTGCGGGGCGATCCCGGCGAGCGGACCGACCTCGGTGTACTGACCCCCGCTCAGCGTCGCGGTCCGGGTGGTCCCGTCGAGCTTGTAGAAGAGCACGCTGTCCGCGGTCCGGGACACGGTTTCCCAGGAGCCGGAGGCGCCGCCGTCCCGGAAAGCACTGACCTTGCCGTCGGTCGCCGTGCCCACCTTGGGGACGAACTCGGCCTTCGTGTCCGAGAAGGCCAGGACGGAGTCCTTGGTCGCGATCAGGTCCCCGTTCTCTTCCACCAGGTCTGTCAGGTACGCGCCTTCGTCCCTTGATCCGATCTGCGTGTAGACGCCGTTCCGGAGCGTCCCGTACGTCAGGGAGAGCCGGTAGTCCCCTGCCGTCTCTTTCGCGCCCTCCACGATGACCATCGTGTCGCAGGAGCTGCCCACAATCCACCAGTCTTTACCGGTGTTGTCGTACCCTCGCACCTGCTGGTACACGCCGTGCTTCAGGCTGCCCATCACCACACGGTCGCTCCATTGCTTGTGCAAGACCACGGAGTCACCCGACGCCGTCAAATAGTGCCACCCGAGCAAGGATTCGTCGTCGAAGACCTTCACGCGGGTGTACTTGCCCTCCGTGAACGTGCCGCTCTCGCCTTTTCCGCTGAACGCGTTCCACATCAGCAGCGAGTCACGGCTCACGGCGACGCTCGTGTAGCTGTCCGGGAGGGTGAGCGCCGCCTTCTGCTGCCAGCGCCCAGCGTCGAGGGTGCCGGTCACAGCCGCGCCCGTGAGGGCGTTGTAGAACAGCATTGAGGTGTTCGGGGTGGTCTGCGTGCAGTACTCCGAAGCAGCGCTCGCGGGCGTACCCGTACCGACCGACAGGACGGCCGTCACGGCGGTGGCAAGAGCAGCCACCAGGGCTTTCCTCATAGCTCTCCCCTTTTCCTCGCACTCGAACCCGTGCGGCATCGAGGCCTACCGGATCTCCCCCTCACCATCCGTCGGGGCAGGCGGACCGGTGCTTCCCCCTCCCGATCATCGTGCGCGGGATCCGGCACCGCCGCATCTCGGCTCCTGTCTCTGAGGCGGCGACCGGCCGTGCGAGCGCTCAGGCCAGGGCGGACGCCGGCAGACGCGTCTCCGGGTCGTCCGGGCGGGCCGCGCGCCACCGTTTGCCGTCAAGCACCATCGTGGGGCTGCCCTCCTCCCCGGGCGCGACCTGGGCGAGCCGCACTTCTAGTGTCCTGCGCCGGTAATTCGCTGAATTAGTAGGCTGTCTCGATGGCGAAGATGGGCCGGTTCGTCCTGCCGTCCGCACACCCCAGCACGATCCGTCACCGCTGAGCCAGCGCCTCAGGTTGCCGACGAGCTCGATATCTGGCCGCAGACCGTGGGCAAGTGGCGGCGGCGCTTCCTGGAGCGCCGGATGGAAGGGCTTGTGGACGAGCCCCGGCCCGGCGCCCCGAGGAAGATCACCGATGACCGGGTCAAGGAGGTCGTCGTCGCCACGCTGGAGCGGTCACCGAAGGACGCCACGCACTGGTCGAGGGCTTCGATGGCAGCCGAGAGCGGGCTGTCGAAGTCCTCGGTCGGCCGGATCTGGAAAGCGTTCGGCCTCAAGCCGCATCAGGTGGATACGTTCAAACTGTCCAACGATCGAAACGCCTCCCCCCGACACAACCGTCGATGGCAGTCATGCGATGAGGCGCGGACGCGATCTGCGCCGCATGCCGGAGTCCAACGCGGCGTAGTCAGCACCAAGTCAGCACCGTGGTGTCAAACTGCACCAAAGTAGGCCTTCTTGGCGAGGTTGGATTCGGGGCCGGTCAACGCCCCCACAGGCGCGCTCGGTGGGTGGCATGGCTGGGATGCACACCCGGTCAGCGGGAAATGTGGTTGCGGCCACCATGTGCCTCTGACCTGGGCGTTCCTATGGTGTGGCGACACGGAAACGTCCCCGTCCCCCTCCGGAAGTGGTACTCATGGCCGCCTCTGCCACACCGTCAGCCCGCCCCGGGAGCATCAAGAGAGTCGTCGCGGCGAGTCTCGTCGGGACCACCATCGAGTGGTACGACTTCTTTCTCTACGGGTCCGCCGCCGCGCTCGTCTTCAACACCCTGTTCTTTCCCGCCAGCGATCCCCTCGTCGGGACCCTGCTGGCGTTCCTCACCTATGCCGTCGGGTTCGCCGCGCGGCCGCTCGGCGGGGTCGTGTTCGGGCACTTCGGGGACCGGATCGGGCGGAAGCGGCTGTTGGTGGTGAGTCTGCTGATGATGGGCGGGGCCACCTTCGCCATCGGGCTGCTGCCCACCCATGCGAGCGTCGGCGCCGCCGCGCCCGTGCTGCTGACCCTGCTGCGGCTGGTGCAGGGGTTCGCGCTGGGCGGGGAGTGGGGCGGGGCCGTGCTGCTGGTCGCCGAGCACGGGGACGACCGCAGCCGGGGGTTCTGGGCCTCGTGGCCGCAGGCCGGTGCGCCCGGCGGGAACCTCCTCGCGACCGGGGTGCTGGCGCTGCTGGCCGCCGTGCAGTCGGACGAGGCGTTCCTCGCCTGGGGGTGGCGGGTGCCGTTCCTGCTGTCCGGGGTGCTGGTGGTGGTCGGGCTGTGGATACGGGTCTCGGTGTCCGAGTCGCCGGCGTTCCTGGAGGCGCGGGCCCGGGCCGAGGCCGAGGAGGCGCGGGGGCTGCGGCAGCGGCCGCCGGTGGTCGAGGTGTTCCGCTCCCACGGGCGGGACGTCGTGACGGCCATCGGGGTGCGGCTCGGGGAGAACGTCTCGTACTACGTCCTCACCGCCTTCCTGCTCGTGTACGTCACCGTGCACCTGCACCTGCCGAAGTCCGACGCCCTCAATGCCGTGCTGATCGGCTCGGCCGTGCACTTCGTGACCATCCCGCTGTGGGGGGCTTTGTCCGACCGGATCGGGCGGCGGGCGGTGACGCTGGTGGGGTCGGTCGGGATGGCCGGGTGGGCGTTCGCGTTCTTCGCGCTGCTCGACTCGCGCTCCTTCGCCGTGATCGCCGCCGCCGTCACCGCCGGGCTGCTGCTGCACGGGGCGATGTACGGGCCGCAGGCGGCGTTCATCTCGGAGATGTTCGACACCCGGGTGCGGTACTCGGGCGCGTCGATGGGCTCCCAGCTGGCCTCGCTGCTCGGTGGGGCGCTCGCGCCGATCGTCGCCGTCGAGCTGCTCAAGTCGTACGGGTCCTCCGTGCCGGTGTCCGTGTACCTGTGCGCGGCCGCGCTGGTGACGACGATCGCCGCGGTCGCCGCCCGGGAGACCAGGGGCCGCAGCCTCACCGGTGCCCCGGAGGGCGTGCGGGCGGCCACGGCCGGTACCGCGAGCGGGCGTTGAGCGGGCGGCCCGTATGCTCGGCGGCGTGACCGACGCGAGGCTGCGGGAGCTGCTCGGGCTGCTGGCCCAGGGCGCGCCGGCCGAGGAGTTCTCCCGGCCGGCCGCGTCCGCGCGCGCCGCGGGGGCGTCCCCCGCCGAGGTGGCGGCCGTGGAGGAGGCCACCGCGGTGGCGTTGGAGATCCACCGGACGCTGGCCCAGCACCGGACGCGCGAGGCCGAGCTGACCGCGCTGTTCGACACGGCCGGCGACCTCGCGGCGCTGCGGGACCTGGACGCGGTGCTGCGGGCCATCACCCACCGGGCCAAGCAGTTGCTGCACACCGACGTCACGTACCTGTCGCTGAACGACGAGGCCGCCGGGGACACGTTCATGCGGGTCACCGACGGTTCGGTGTCGGCGGCGTTCCAGCAGCTGCGGCTCGGCATGGGCGAGGGCCTGGGCGGGCTGGTCGCGCAGACCGCCCGCCCGTACGCCACGGGCGACTACCAGCGCGACCCCCGTTTCCGGCACACCGGTCCCATCGACAGCGCGGTCGGCGAGGAGGACCTGCACGCCATCCTCGGGGTGCCGCTGCGCCTGGGCGCACGGGTGATCGGGGTACTGTTCGCCGCCGACCGCAGTCCGCGCGAGTTCAGCCCGCGCGAGGTGGCGCTGCTGTCCTCGCTGGCCGACCACGCGGCCATCGCCATCGACGGGGCCCGGCTGCTGGAGGAGACCCGCCGGGCGCTGGCCGAGCTGGGCGTGGCCTCGCGCACCATCCAGGAGAACAGCGACGCGCTGCGCCGGGCGGAGGAGGCGCACGACCGGCTGACCGGCCTGGTCCTGCGCGGCGGGGACCTCGGCGAGGTGGCGGCGGCCATCGGCGCGCTGCTCGACGGGGGCACCCTCGTCCACGACGCCGACGGGACGGAGCTGGCCCGTTCGCGCAGCCGCCCGCTGGCCCCGCCCGCCCGGGCGGTGACCGCCTCGCGGAGCAGCGGCCGGGCGGTCGCCGACGGCGGTACCTGGGTGTGCGCGGTCCTGGCCGGCCCCGAGCTGCTGGGCAGCGTCACGCTGACGGGGCGGCCCGGTCTGGACGCGGCGGGCCGCCGGCTGTTCGAGCGGGCCGCGATGGTCACGGCCCTGCTGCTGCTCCTGCGGCGGTCGGTCGCGCAGACCGAGGACCGGATCCGCGGGGAGCTGCTCGGCGACCTGCTGGGCCCGTCCGGGGATCCGGCGGGGCTGGCGGAACGGGCGCGCCGGCTGGGGGTCGACCTGGGCCTGCCGCACGCCCTGTTCGTCCTGCACAGCGACGCCGCCCCGCGTCCGCGCCTGCTCGCGGCCGCCGCGCACCAGGCACGGGAGCGCCGGGGCCTGGCGGGGGTCCACCACGACCACGCCGTGCTGCTGGTCCCCTCGGCGGCCCCGGGCGCGGACGCCGCCGGGCTGGCGGGGGCGCTGGGCCGGGCCGTGGGCGCCGCGGTGACGGTCGGTGCGGCCCGGGCCGAAGGCGGTCCGGCCGTGCTGCCCGCCGCGCACGCGGAGGCCCTGCGCTGTGTGACGACCCTGTGCGCGCTGGGCCGGGCGGGCGACGGCAGCACGCTCGCGGAGCTCGGGTTCATCGGCGTACTGCTGGGGGACCGGCCGGACCTGTCCGGGTACGTCCGGGCGGCGCTCGGGCCGGTACTGGACTACGACGCGCGGCGCGGCAGCGACCTGCTGCACACCCTGCGGGTGTACTTCGCCTCGGGGATGAGCCAGGCCCGGGCGAAGGAGGTGCTGCACGTGCACGTGAACACCGTGGTGCAGCGCCTGGAGCGCATCGGGCGGCTCCTCGGGCCCGACTGGCAGTCCCCCGACCGCGCCCTGGAGCTCCAGCTGGCCCTGCGCCTGCACCAGGTGTCCGCGCCGCCGGAGCCGGGGCCCGCGTCCTCCTGAGAGGCCCGCCGCCCCGCACGACGCCCTCGCCCCGAACAGGAATGTTTGACAGGGCCGGATCATGACTCCATGATTCCATGAGTTCCCTAGTGGATTCATGGAGAGGGGGAGCCGTGAGCGATACGACCGCATCCGCCGCGGCGGGTGCCCGCTGGGCCCTGGAAGCGCGCGGGCTGGGCAGGAGGTACCGGAGGGCGTGGGCGCTGAAGGACTGTTCCTTCCGGGTCCCCGCCGGCCGGATCGCCGCCCTGGTCGGCCCCAACGGGGCCGGCAAGAGCACCCTGCTGGCGCTGGCGGCCGGGCTGCTGGAGCCCTCGGCCGGTGAGGTGCGCGTCTTCGGCGCCCCCGTCACCGAGCCCGCCGCCATGGCCCGGTGGGCCTACCTCGGCCAGGACAAACCGCTGTTCAAGCACTTCACCGTGGCGGAGCACCTGCGGATGGGGCGGGAGCTGAACCCCGGCTGGGACCAGGAGGCGGCCGAGCGGATCGTCCGTGCGGGGCAGGTTCCGCTCGGGGCGCGCGCCGGGGACCTCTCGGGCGGCCAGCGGACCCGGGTGGCGTTCGCGCTCGTCTTCGGCAAGCGGCCCGAACTGCTGCTGCTGGACGAGCCGATGGCCGACCTCGACCCCGTGGCCCGGGACGAGATCGGGGCGCTGCTCCTGTCGGAGGCCGCCGAGCACGGGACGACCGTGCTGATGTCCTCCCACCATCTGAACGAGATCGAGGACATGTGCGACTACGTCCTCGTCCTCGACGGCGGCCGGATGCGCCTGGCGGGCGAGACCGACGAGCTGGTGCCGATGCACACCCTGGTCAGCGGGGTGACGGAGCAGGACGGTCCGCCCGCCTCCCTGAACACCCACACCGTCGTCGAGGTGCGCACCTCCGGGCGTCACTTCTCCGCCCTCGTGCGCCGCGAGGGCCCGCTGGACCCCGCGTGGCAACTGGCGGAGCCCAGCACGGAGGAGGTCCTGCTCGCCTACCTCCGCTCCCCCGGCGCGCCCCCGCTGCTCTCCCCCACCGCCGTCCCCTGCCATCGGAAGGAGGCCTCGGCATGACCGCCCCCGCCCCGGCCCGCCCGGCCGCCACGACCGTCCGCCCGCGCCGGCTGCGCGGACTGCTCTGGCTCCTCGTACGCCAGCACCGTGCCGCCCTGCTCCTGTGCGCCGCCGCGACCGTCCTCGGCTCGGCGTGGATGCTCTACCAGCGGGCCGCGGTACTGGACATCCTGCACTCCGCCGGGTGGCCCGCCCGGTCCGCCGACTCCCTGAACCCGGAGACCGTCAACCGGGTGCGGGCCGACATCGACTCGATGGGCGGGCAACTGGGCTGGCTGCCCCTGCTGTTCGGCGTCTTCCTCGGCGCCCCGCTCCTCGCCGCCGACCGCGAGCAGGGCACCGCGCGGCTCGTGACGACGCAGTCCGTGCCGCGGGGCCGCTGGCTGCGGTGGAAGCTGTGCTTCGCGCTGACGGCGGCGGCGGTGACCACGACGGTCCTGGGCCTGCTGTACGGCTGGTGGTGGCGTGCGGCCGGCCCGCTGGCGCCCGCCGACTGGCTGAACGGCGCGCTCTTCGACTCCGGCGCCCCAGTCCTGCCCGCCACGGCCCTGTTCACCACCGCGCTGGGCATCGCCGTCGGAGCACTGGCGCGCCGGGCCGTGCCGGCCATGACCCTCACCTTCCTGGTGTCGGGGGCCGCCCTCTTCGCGGGCGACCTCCTCAAGGGCGGCCTCGCCACGCCCCGCCGGCTCGCCTACCCGCTGGGCAGCCCCGAGCCGCCGGCGCTGGAGCACGTGGTGCAGGTGGACCAGTGGGTCGGGACCGCCTCGGGGCGGCTCTACGGATGGGGCACCTGCGTGAGCGACTCCTCGCCGGAGGGCTGCCGGGCGGCGCGCGGGATCGTCAACTCGGTCTGGGAGTACTTCGGCCGGGACCAGATGGCCGGCATGCAGTGGATCGCCTCCGGGGTGCTGCTGGGGCTGAGCGCCGTCCTCGTGGGGTCGGTGCTGCGGTGGACCCGGCGCGGCGCCCTGTGAGCCGGAGCGGCTCCGGGCGCCGCCGACACACCCCCTAGGCTGGACCGGAATCCCGAATGACCAAGGAGGCGGGCACGTGGTCGTGTTTCGCATCGAGCGCCGCAGCGGCCTGCCCGCCTACCTCCAGATCGTCCGGCAGGTGGAGCAGGCGCTGCGGATGGGGGCGCTCGCCGAAGGGGACAAGCTGCCCACGGCGGCACAGGTGGCGGCCACCACGAAGGTCAACCCGAACACCACCCTCAAGGCGTACCGGGAGCTGGAGCGCTCCGGCCTGGTCGAGGTGCGCCAGGGCGCGGGCACGTTCATCACCCGCTCCCTGGCCACCCCGCAGACCGCGCCGGAGTCCCCGCTGCGGGCCCGGCTCGGGGAGTGGATACGGGAGGCGCGCGAGGAGGGGCTGACGGCCCGCGACGCGAGCACCCTCTTCGACACCGTGCTCCGCGAGAACTACCCGACCGCCGACCTTTGATCCATTGCAGGATCGTGAATACGATCTTTCATAACAAGCCAATACCGGGTTCCATGCCTACTGTTCAGAGGTACCTCGCTTGACGCGTCTCCTCTACCCCTGGATCCCACGATGTCTGCTGCACCACAGCGCCACCGCACCGCGCTCGCCCTCACCACCACCGTCACCGCCCTCGCGCTGCTCGTCTCCGGCTGCGGGCTCGGCGGTTCCGACGGCAAGCGCATTCGCGTGGGCGTCTCCGGCGACTCCCCCGAGTGGGACGTCCTCGCCAAGGAGGCGAAGAAGGAGGGCCTGACGGTCGAGACGGTCGTCTTCGACGACTACTCGCTGCCCAACAAGGCGCTCGCCGCGGGCGACATCGAGCTCAACGCCTTCCAGCACCTGGTCTTCCTCGCCCAGTCCAACAGCGCGAACAAGACCGACATCACCCCCATCGCCGCCACCACCGTGGTCCCGCTCGGCCTGTACTCCGGCAAGCACAAGCAGCTCGCCGACCTCCCCGACGGGGCCTCTGTCACCCTTCCCAACGACCCCTCCAACCAGGGCCGCGCCCTGCACGTCCTGGAGCAGGCCAAGCTCATCGAGCTCAAGAAGCACGCCGGGCTCTTCGCCACCCCCGACGACATCACCGCCAACCCCAGGCACGTGAAGATCACCCCCGTCAACGCCCAGCAGACCCCGCGCACCCTCCAGGACGCGGACGCGGCGGTCATCAACGACGGGGTCGCCGAACTCGCCGGGATCGACGCCGGGACGGCCCTGTACAAGGACGATCCGGCGAGCCCGCAGGCGCTGCCGTACCTCAACGTCATCGCCGCCCGCGCCGACCGCAAGGACGACGCCGACTACCGGACGATCGTGCGGCTGTACGCCTCGAAGGCCGTCCAGGACGAGGTCCGCCGCACCAGCAACGGCACCGCCCACCACATCGAGCTGCCCGCCCCCGAACTCCAGGCCGAGCTCGGCCGCATCACGAAGCAGCTGGCCCGGTGACGGCCACCGCCACCGCCACCGCCGACGAGGCGCCTCCGGTCGTCGAACTGCGCGACGTGCGCAAGGAGTTCCCCGGCGGGTCCGTCGCCGTCGACGGGGTGAGCCTGACCGTCGGGGCGGGCACCGTCTTCGGCGTCGTCGGCCACAGCGGCGCGGGCAAGTCCACCCTGCTGCGCCTGGTCAACGGCCTGGAGGAGCCCACCTCCGGCAGCGTTCTCGTCGACGGCCGGGACCTCGGCGCCCTCGGCGAGCGGGGCCTGCGCCCCGTACGCCGGGAGATCGGCATGGTCTTCCAGCAGTTCAACCTCTTCCGCTCGCGCACCGTCCTCGGCAACGTCCTCTACCCGCTGCGGCTGGCCGGGCTGGACCGCGCCGCCGCCCGGGCGCGCGCCGAGGAGACCCTCGACTTCGTCGGGCTGTCCGGGCACGGCGGCCGCCACCCCGAGCAGCTCTCGGGCGGCCAGCGCCAGCGCGTGGGCATCGCCCGCGCGCTGGCCACCCGCCCCAGGCTGCTGCTGTGCGACGAGGCCACCTCGGCGCTCGACCCGCAGACCACGGGCGAGGTGCTGGCCCTGCTCCGCCGGGTCAACCGCGAGCTGGGGGTCACCATCCTGCTGATCACCCACGAGATGGACGTCGTCCGCGGTCTGTGCGACCGGGTGGCCGTCATGGAGGACGGCCGGGTGGTGGAGAGCGGCGAGGTCTACGAGGTGTTCGCGCGGCCGCGCCACGCCACCACGGCCGCCTTCGTCCGCTCCGCCCTGCACGGCGCGCCGGACGGCCCGCTGCTGGAGCGGCTGCGCGCCCGCCATCCCGGGCGCCTGGTCACCGTCCCGGTGGTCGACGGGGTGCCGGCGATGGACGCCCTCGCGCCACTGCTGCGCCGCCACGGCGTCGACTTCGCCTTCGTCCACGGAGGGGTCGGGGAGGTGCGCGGGCGCCCGTTGGGCAGCGTGACCCTCGAACTGCGGGGCGAGGGGGCCGCGGTGGACGCCGTCGCCGCGGGCCTCGCCTCCGCTTCCGCTTCCGCGGCCGGCGCGAAGGCGGGCGTGCGGTGAGGGCGGACTGGAGCACGTTCTGGCCCAAGGTCCTCGACGCGACCGGCGAGACCGTCTACATGGTGCTGATCACCCTGGCGCTCTCCACCGTCGGCGGCCTGGCGGTCGGACTCGCCCTCTACGCCACGCGCAAGGGCGGGGTGCTGCCGAACCGGGCCGTCCACGCGGTGCTGGGGACGTTCATCAACGTCATCCGGCCCATTCCCTTCATCATCGCGATCGTCGCCCTGGCCCCGGTGACCCGGGCCGTGGTCGGCACGATGATCGGCACCGACGCCGCCGTCTTCCCGATGACGATCGTGGCCACCTTCGGCATCGCCCGGATCGTGGAGTCCAACCTGCTGTCCGTCGAGCCGGGGGTCATCGAGGCGGCCCGCTCCATGGGCGCCGGGCCCCTGCGGATCCTGCTCACGGTGCTCGTCCCCGAGGCGCTCGGGCCGCTGGTGCTCGGCCTGACGTTCATGCTCGTCGCGCTCATCGACTTCTCCGCCGTGGCGGGGACGGTCGGCGGCGGTGGGGTGGGCAACCTGGCCATGACGTACGGGTACCTGCGCTTCGATACCTCGGTGATGGTGGTGACCGTCCTGGTGCTCATCGCCCTGGTGCAGTCGGCGCAGTTCCTCGGGAACCTGGTCTCGCGCAGGGTCCTCCGGCGCTGAACCGGCGAGGCGGCGGCGCCCCCTCCTCGGAAAGGGGACGCCGTCGCCGGTCCCGTGCCCTGCCCCGGCGGTCAGAAGGTGTAGCTCAGACCGGACTTGTACGGGGTCAGGGTGCGCTGGGACACCACGCCGCGGTAGGTGTACCAGCCCCACTTCTTGCACATCGTCTGGTAGCTCAGGGTGTTGAACGAGCCCGAACCCACCCGTACGCGCGGGTAGATGACGTTGTCGCCCCAGTCCCCGCCGGCCGGACCGCTGGAATAGGTGTCGACCGCCCAGTAGACGCCGACGACCGATCCCCCGGCCGGACAGTTCCAGCTGCCGAAGTTGACCCAGACGTTCCCGCCCGACCACGCGGCGGCCGGAGCGGCGCCGAGGCCGACGGCCCCCAGCGCCATGAGCGAACCGGCCAGTACGGACCGGGACTTGCGCAGCACTGATCCACGCATGTGTGACCTCCCCAGTGACGGCTGAGCGCGATGGTGCGCCGCCGCGCGCAGCAGCCTCCCATACCGGCCACACGATTGTCCGACTTTCGATGAAACGACTTTCAAGTCGAACTATTGCCTGACATACGGGTGTTCGGGCAGCCGTGCGGGCCGGTCGCCCTCAGCCGGCCGACGCCGTGGTGACCACCAGCGGGGGCCGCTCGCGCTCGGCGGTCCAGGGCCGGCCGCGCACCAGGTCCGGGTCGGCGATCAGCTCCGCCTCCTCCACCGTCGGCCGCCGCTGGAGCACGTCCCGGAATCCGGCCCGCTCCAGGAGGCCCGGGAGCGCGGCCACGGGCCAGGCGTGGTTGCGCACCTCCTGCCACGAGCCGTCGGTGCGCCGCAGCCGTACGGTCAGCCCCTGGCCCGGCGCGTGGACCGGGCCGCCCCCGCCGATCCGCAGGGAGGCGTACTCCCGGCCGCCGCAGTCGGGGTCGGTGGACAGCAGGACGAACGGGCCCGCGGGGCGCAGCAGCCGGCGCACCTCCCCGAACACCGACAGCACCGCCTCCTCGTCCGGCAGCGAGGCGAGCACGTGGTTGCACATCACCGCGTCCGCGCAGCCGTCCGCGAGGCCGGCCGTCCGGCCGCCCTCGACCGGGTGGAACTCCGCCACGGCCGTCGCGGCGGCGCGGGCCAGCGCCAGCATCTCGGGCGAGGTGTCCACGCCGATCACCCGCGCCCCCAGCAGCCGGGCGGCGTGGTCGGCCACCTTGCCGGGCCCGCAGCCGTAGTCGACGAGGACGGCCCCGGCGCCGATCCGGCGGCGGGCCAGGGCCCGGAAGACGAAGGGGTAGCCGAGCAGCCAGTCCGTGGCCGCCTCCACGGCGGCGAAGGCCCGCGCCCCCTCGCTCCCGGACCAGGCGGCGCTCTCCGCGGACTCCCGCGTCCCGTCGTCACTCACAGCACCACTATCGACCCGCCACGGGCCCCCGGCACGGCGACGACACACCGGTACGGTACGGGCCGGGCCGGCCGGTGCGCCTCAGGCGGGGGCCAGGAGCTCGGGGCCGTTGTTGCGGACGCTGTTGACCGCCGTGGTGACCGCGCGGGCCTCCAGGTGGCCGGCGGCCGGGGTGGTGAGGAGGGCGCGGAGGGCGGACGGGTCCTCGTGCGCGGGGTCGAGCCAGGCGTCGTAGTCCGCCGGGGCGAGCGCCAGGGGCATCCGGGGGTGGACGCGGCCGGCGGCGTCGGTGGCCTCGGTGGTGAGGACCGTGCAGGTCGACCACCAGGCGGCCGGGTCGTCCGGGTCCGTGACGGAGGGGTCGCGCCAGAACTCGTACAGGCCCGCCATCGCCATCACCGAGCCGTCCTGCGGGCTGATGAAGTACGGCTGCTTGTACGCCTTGGCGGTGGGGGTCGCGGGCACGGCCTCCCATTCGTAGAAGCCGTCGGCGGGCAGCAGGCAGCGGCGTTTGGCGAAGGCGCGGCGGTAGGCGGGCTTCTCCGCCACCGTCTCGACCCGGGCGTTGATCATCCTGGCTCCGCCGTCGGGGCTCTTGGACCAGGAGGGCACCAGCCCCCAGCGCAGGGGCCGCAGCCGCCGCTCCAGGACCCCGCTGTCGCGGTCGGCTCGCTCCAGCACGGCCCAGACCGGGTCGGTGGGGGCGACGTTCCAGCTCGGCGGGAGGACGAGGTCCGGGGCGGGCGGGACGGCGCCGAAGAGGCCCGTCAGGTCCTCGGGGCTGCGGGTGGAGACGTAGCGGCCGCACATGGCTCCAGCCTGCCACGCGGGACGCCGGATCGGCTCCCGCCCCGCCCCGGATGCGTCCGCCCCGGGCGGGCTCCAGGGTGGAGGGATGGAGCACGCGTCGATCGTCGTCCACCGCGTCTCGCCCTCGGGAGGCCGCCGGGTGAGCCTGCGCGCCGGGGGCCGTGAGACGGTCCTGGGCGTCGCGCACTCGGATCCCGACGTCATCGAGTTCCTGCGCCGCGCCGAGGTGCCCGATCCCGACGAGGTGGTCCTCGGCGGCGCGGCGGCGCTGATCGAGTGGCAGGGCGACGCCCCGCACGTCTACGAGGCCGAGCCCACGGACACCGACGTCCCCTGACCCCGCAGCCCCCGACCCCGCCGCCCCTCGTCCCGTCCGCGGCGCGGCCGCCATTTCCGGCCATCTTGACACGGGCATGACATCGCTCCTGACTTCTCACGACCCCTGTGGCACGCTCCTCGCGCACTCGGTACCGCCCTCGCACCACACCCCCACAAGGACGTGTCACGGAGGAGCGACATGATGCACCGCGCGAAACTCGCCGTAGCGGCCCTGGCCCTCGCGGCCACCGTCGGCAGTGTCACGAGCGCCGCCGCCCTCGGCCCCACCGCCGACCAGCAGGCCGACGGCGTCATCGTGGTCTCGGGCAACACCTGCACCTGGACCAACGCCCGCACCAGCGCCAATCCCCCCGGCGCCCTCACCGTCGACCGCACGAGCATCAACAAGCCCGGCGGGAACCTCGCCTGCAGCGGCGGGATCACCGCGTCCCTCAACAACAACCCGGCCTTCACGTTCGACGACGCGACCGCCACCGCCCGGACGGACCTGATCGACATCACCGGGCAGCAGAGCTTCGTCTCCTGCCGCTACAAGGCGACGAACATCGTCTGGGACCGCGACGGGACCACCCGCAAGTACGTCAACCGCGCCTTCACCGCCACCAAGGCCTCCGGCAGCTTCCTGTGCCCGGGCTCCGTCACCACGGCGGCCGGGGGCGCCTCCATGCTCTTCCACTGACCGGCGGCACGGCCGGGGCGCCGCACGGCGCGGCGGCGCCCCGGCCGCACCGATGGCCCCCGCCGGGTCGCCGGGCCGGGGGCGGGGCGCCAGCATGGAAGGAGCTCCGTCCGGGTGAGGAGGCCGGTGATGGCCGATGCGCAGCCCGCTCCGCCGGCCGACGGCCCCGGGGAGGAGCCCCCTGCCGTCCCGTCCCCGCCGGCCGGATCCCCCTCGGCGGGCGGTCTCCTCGACGTCCTCGGGGTGGCCGCGGTGGTCCTGGACGCCGAAGGCCGGATCCGGCTGTGGAGCCCGCAGGCCGCCACCCTGTTCGGGTACTCCGCCGAGGAGGCGCTCGGCCGGTACGCGGCGAAGCTGCTGGTGGCGGAGGACAACCGCGACGAGGTCCTCGGCCTGTTCGCCCGCGTGATGGCGGGCGAGGGTGCCTGGGCCGGCTCCTTCCCGGTGCGCCACCGCGACGGCCACCGCGTCCTCGTCGAGTTCCGCAACATGCGGCTCCAGGCCGACCACGGCGGGATGTTCGCCCTCGGGCTCGCCTCCGAGCAGGCCACCCTGCGCCGGGTCGAACGCGATCTGGCCCTCTCCCTGCGGATGGTCGACCAGTCCCCCATCGGGCTGGCCGTCCTCGACGCCGACCTGCGGTACGTCCTGGTCAACCCGGCTCTGGAGCGGATCAACGGGGTGCCCTCCGAACGGCACCTCGGGCAGCGGATCGGCGACATACTGCCCTTCCTGGACGCGCCGGCGGTCGAGGCCCGGATGCGCGAGGTCATGGAGACCGGCGTACCGGTCCTGGACAACTTCACCACCGGCATGATCTCCGAGGACTCCGGCGAACGCGCCTGGCTGGTGTCGATCTACCGGCTGGAGGACCAGTCCTCCCGGGTGATCGGCGTCGCCGTCTCGGTGGTGGACGTCACCGAGCAGCACCGGGCCGCCGTCTCCGCGGCGCACGCCCGGCGCCGCCTGTCGCTGATCGCGGACGCCTCGGTGCGCATCGGCACCACCCTCGACCTCGACATCACCGCCCGGGAGCTGGCCGACGTGGCCGTACCGGAGATCGCCGACATCGCCGCCGTCGACGTCCTCGACACCGTGCTGACCGGCGGCCGGCCGGGCGACGGGCCGGACGACGGGGCCGTACGCTTCCGGGCGCTGGCGGTGAAGGCCGGCTACCGCACCCCCGCCGAGGACGCCGCGGACCCCGTCGGGGACGTGTCGCTGTACCGCCCCGACCGGCTGGTGACCCGCTGCGCCCGCACCGCCCGGCCGGTCCTCGTCCCGCACGTCACCCCGGAGGACCTGCCGCGCATCGCCCGCGACGAGGAGGCCGCCCGGCAGCTGGGCGAGGCGGGGGTGCACTCGTACCTCGCGGTCCCGCTGATCGCGCGCAGCCAGGTGCTGGGCACGCTCGACCTCAAGCGGGCGCGCAACCCCGTACCGTTCGGCCAGGACGACGTGCTGCTCGCCTCGGAGCTGGCCGCCCACGCCGCCGTGTCCATCGACAACGCACGCTGGTACCAGCGCCAGCGGCACGCCGCCCTCGCCCTCCAGCGCCACCTGCTCCCCCAGCACCCGCCGGCCGCCCCGGGACTGGACATCGCCTACCGGTACCAGCCGGCCGGGGCGGCCGACGAGACCGGCGGAGACTGGTTCGACGTCATCCCGCTGTCCGGCGACCGGACCGCCCTGGTCGTCGGCGACGTCATGGGCAGCGGCATCAACGCCGCCGCGACGATGGGGCAGCTGCGCGCCACGGCCCGGGCGCTGGGCCGCCTCGGCCTCGACCCGGCGACGGTCCTCACCCACCTCGACGCGGCGACCGCCGACCTCGGCGAGGCGATGGCCACCTGCGTCTACGCCGTCTACGACCCGCACACGCGGCTCTGCCACATCGCGACGGCCGGCCACCTGCCGCCCGTGCACCTGCGCGGCGGGCGCCATCCACGGCTGCTCCGGCTTACGACGGCCGTGCCCCTGGGCGTCGGCGGCGTCCCCTTCCACACCACCGCCTTCACCCTCGGCGAGGGCGACGAGCTGGTCCTCTACACGGACGGGCTGGTCGAGACCCGGGACCAGGACATCGACACCCGGCTGCTGACCCTGACCGATCTGCTGGCGGGCCCGCACCGCCCGATCGAGGAGACCTGCGACCTGCTGCTGTCCGCGCTGCGCCGCCCCGACACGCACGACGACGTCGCCCTGCTCATCGCCCGCGCCCACGCGTGACACCGCCTCACCGGTGTGCGGGCCGGGAGCGGAGGCGGGCCACCACGACGGCGACGTCGTCCTCGGCGTGGCGGGCGTCGAGGCCCGCCACGAGGGCGTCCACGGCCTCCGCGGCGCTCGCGCGGGCCGGCAGGCGCAGGGCGGTCAGCCGGGCGAGGGAGTCGTCGATGTCTTCGCCGCGCCGTTCGACGAGCCCGTCGGTGTAGAGGACGAGGGTCTCCTCGCCGGTGAAGGAGTGCGCCACGGACTCGTAGCCGCCCACGCCGGTGCCAAGCGGCGGGCCGACCGGCACGTCCAGCAGCCGGCCGGTGCCGTCGGCCGCGAAGACCCCGGGCGGCAGGTGGCCGGCGCTGGCGAAGAGGGCCGTGCCGCGCGCCGGGTCGACGCGGGCGAGCAGGCAGGTGGCCGGGCGGCGGGCCGCGTCCCCGGCGACGAGGGCGTCGAGCTGGCGCAGGACGCGGTGCGGGGCGAGCTCGGTGGAGGCGACCTCGCGCAGGGTGGAGCGGTAGGCGTTCATGTCCACGGCGGCGTCGAGGCCGTGGCCCATCACGTCGCCGACGACCAGCAGGGTGCGCCCGAAGTGCAGCCGGACCGTCTCGAACCAGTCGCCGCCGACCAGGGTGCTGGGTCCCACGGGCAGGTAGCGGCCGGCGATCAGCAGGTTGGGGTGGGGGCGGCCGGGGTCGGCGACGAGGGCCCGCTGGAGGTCGAGGGCGACGCGTTCGGTGGCGGCGAGCCGGCGGGCGTGGCGGACGTGCACGGCCGCGACCCGCGCGGCGAAGTGCAGAGCGGCGGCTTCGCGGTCGGTGAAGGCGGCGCCGGTGCGCACCGCGAGGAGCGTGCCGTAGGAGGTCCCGTGCCGGGCCAGCGCCACGGACAGGCCGTGCACCGGCGGGCCCGCGGGGCCCGGGGTCCAGCTCTGCAGCGGGTGGCCCCCGTCGACGGCCCGTACGGCGGGCGGCCCGGCCGGCGACGGGGCGGGGGCCGGGGCGCGCAGCAGGCCGACGTTTCCGGCCGCGGCGACGCGCTCGGTGCGGCCCCCGGCGGTCAGGTCGACGGCCGCGGCGTCGCACGGGATGCGCAGGGCGAAGGCGGCGAGCTCCCGGCAGGTGGTGGCTTCGTCTTCGCCCGTACCGATGGCCTCCAGGGTCTCGGCCGGCGACGGCACCCGGCGCGGGGCACCGTGCGGGGCCCGGCCGGCGGGGTGTCCGTCGCCATCCGACACGTGTCCTCCGCTCGCGCGCCCGGCCGGCGGCCCGGTGCGGGTCGCCTGCCGGTCCATTCCACCAGGCCGGGCGCGGCGGGCGGGGCAGCGCGCCGGTCGGTCACCGCGGCGGGGTCAGGCGTTGCCCGAGGAAGGTGTGCACGAGGGCCTCGTTGAAGGCGGTCTGCTGGTGGTCGGTGGCTCCGGAGTGGCCGCCGCCGAGGTGTTCGTGGAAGAGGACGGGGTGTCCGAGTTCCCGCAGGCGGGCGGCCATCTTGCGGGCGTGGCCGGGGTGGACGCGGTCGTCGCGGGTGGAGGTGAGCAGGAGCAGCGGCGGGTACGGGGGGCCGTCGGCGCGGATCCGGTGGTAGGGGGAGATGGCTTCGAGGTGGGGCCGGTCCGCCGGGTCGTCGGGGTCGCCGTACTCGGCGGTCCAGCTGGCTCCGGCGAGGAGTTTGTGGAAGCGGAGCATGTCGAGCAGCGGGACGTGGGCGACGACGGCGCCGAACAGCTCCGGTTCGCGGGTGAGCATGGCGCCCATGAGGAGGCCGCCGTTGCTGCCGCCCTCGATGCCGAGCTGGGCGGGGGTGGTGATGCCGCGGGCGGTGAGGTCGCGGGCGACGGCGGCGAAGTCCTCGTAGGCCCGGACCCGGTTCGCGCCGAGGGCCGCCTGGTGCCAGGCGGGCCCGTACTCGCGTCCGCCGCGGATGCCGGCGACCACGTACGTCCCGCCGCGCGCGAGCCAGGCCCGGCCGGTGACGGCGCTGTAGTACGGGACCATGGAGACCTCGAAGCCGCCGTAGCCGTAGAGCAGCGCGGGGCCGGGGCCCGGCCGGTCCTCGGGGCCGATGACGAAGTAGGGCACCCGGGTGCCGTCGGGCGAGGTGGCGAAGTACTGGCCGACGGCGAGCCCGGCGGTGTCGAAGAGGGCGGGGGCCTGCTTGAGGACCTCACCGCCGCCGCTGCCCGCCTCGCCCCGGTAGAGGGTGGACGGCTGGAGGTGGCCGGTGACGTCGAGGAGGTACTCGTCGCTCTCGTCGGGGTCGGTGCAGGTCACCGTGGCCGTCGACAGCGGGGGCACGCCGGCCAGGGGGGCGCGGGCCCAGCCGTCGGGGCCGGGGGTGAGGAGCTCCAGGCGGGAGGAGACGTCGGCGCGGGTGCGCAGGATGAGGTGGTTGCGGGTCCAGTGGTGGCCGGCGAGGGCGGTGCGCTCGTCCGGGGTGAACAGGACCTGCGGGGTGCGGTCGCCCGCCCGGTAGGCGTCGAAGCCGAAGGCGAGGAGACTGCCCGCGGGCTGTCCCAGCCAGGGCGAGCGGGGGTTGACGAGGAGCCACTCGCGGTGGACGGAGGCGACGGCGTCGTCCGGTACGTCGATCTTCTCCGGCGGGGCCGCGGCGTCCTCGGGGAGGAGGAACAGCTCCTGGTTCCAGAAGTCGATGCTCCGGGCGGCGAAGTCCCGTTCGAACCCGCGGGTGTGGTCGCGCCAGCCGGAGGCGGAGAGGTCCGTGGGCAGGCCTGCGTAGACGAGTTCGGCCTCGTGCAGGGGGGTGCCGCGGCGCCAGCGGCGGACCTGGAGGGGGTAGCCGGAGGAGGACATGCTGCCGGGGCCGAAGTCGGTGCCGATCCAGAGGTGGTCGGCGTCGATCCAGCCGACCCGGGTCTTGGCCTCGTCGACGGTGAAGCCGTCCTCGACGAAGGCGAGCGCCTCCAGGTCGAACTCGCGCACCACGCAGGCGTCGGCGCCGTCCCGCGACAGCATGACGAGGGCGTGGCGGTGTGCGGGGGCCAGGACGCTGCTGCCGGCCCAGGCCCACTTCTCGCCCTCGGCCTCGGCGAGCGCGTCGAGGTCGAGGACGGTCTCCCAGTCCGGGCTGTCGGTGCGGTACTCCTCCAGGGTGGTGCGGCGCCAGATGCCGCGCAGGCGGTCGGCGTCCTGCCAGAAGTTGTAGAGGTGGGGGCCGCGGCGGACCACGTACGGGATGCGGCCGTCGTCGTCGAGGACCTCGCGCACCTCGCGCTCCAGGACCTTGAACGCGGGGTCGGTGGTCAGGGCGGCGACGGTCTCCGCGTTGCGCTCCCGCACCCAGGAGAGCGCGGCCTCGCCGGTCACGTCCTCCAGCCAGAGGTAGGGGTCGTCTGCGGGGGCGGGGTGACGGGGGGCTTCATCGCTCATCCGCCGATTGTGCCGGACGCCGGCGGGGAGGGCGGCCGCCCCGCCCTCCCCGGGCTAGGGCCTGTCGTCAAACTCCCGCCCCTCCCCACGAACAAAAAGAATTGTCAAAAAACACCCCCCACCCACCCCTTGGAGAGGTTCCCCCCGGGGCCAGCCCTGCCCCATCCCCCGAAA
>NZ_JBVILR010000018.1:43856-127056 GCF_055580265.1 Streptomyces sp. NPDC032091
GGGGGTTTTCGTTGCCACTCCGCGGGTGGTGCGGGAGGCGGGGGGGGGGGTAGGCCACCCCCCCCTCTTGGGGTGGGTTTTTGTCGTCAAACTCCCGTCTGCCCGGGCGACGACGGGAGTTTGACGACAGGCCCTACGCGTCCGTGTGGTGGAGGGTTTCCAGGCGGGCCAGGTCGTGCCCGGTCAGGCGGAGGGCGCCGGCGGCGACGTTGGCGTCGAGGTGGGCGGGGTTGCCGGTGCCGGGGATGGCGAGCATGTGGGGGCCGCGGTGCAGGGTCCAGGCGAGGCGGACCTGTGCGGTGCTCGCCCCGTGCTCCCTGGCGACGGCGAGGAGTTCACCGCTCTCGGAGCCGCCCGCGCCGTCCTCGCGGCCGGCGGCGGCGATCGAGTAGAACGGCACGAAGGCGATGCCCTGCTCCCCGCAGTGGCGGACGAACGCGTCCTGCTCGGGGCGGACGCCGATGCCGTACATGTTCTGCACGCAGACGACCGGCGCGATGGTCCGGGCCTCGGCGAGCTGCTCGGGGGTGACGTTGGAGACGCCGAGGTGACGGATGAGCCCGGCCTCGCGGAGCTCGGCCAGGGCGCCGAAGCGGTCGGCGACGGAGTCGGTGCCGAGGACGCGCAGGTTGACCAGGTCGAGGTGGTCGCGGCCGAGCTGGCGGAGGTTCTCCTCGACCTGGCCGCGCAGTTCGCGTGCGGTACGGGCGTGCTCGGCCCATTCCCCGGAGGGGTCGCGCCGGGGGCCGACCTTGGTGGCGATGACCAGGTCGTCCGGGTAGGGGCCGCCGAGGGCCCGGTTGATCAGCTCGTTGGCGGAGCGCAGCGGGGAGAAGTAGAAGGCGGCGGTGTCGATGTGGTTCACCCCGAGTTCGACGGCGCGGCGCAGCACGGCCACGGCCCGGTCGCGGTCGCTGGGCACGGCGTCGGCCCGGAGGGCGGGTCCGTCCTGGGGCACCCGCATCGCCCCGAATCCGATGCGGTTGACCGTCATGTCCCCCAGGGTCCAGGTGCCCGAGGCGGCGGCGGTGACGGTGATCGTTTCTGTGGTCATCCGGTGATCATCCCGCGCGTGCCGGGATCCGCACCAGGGGTTTCGGGGGCTCGGGGCCGGGTCCGTCCGCAGGGGGGCGGGGTGCGTTGGCGCCCGCGGCCCCGTCGCGGCTGAGGCGACGGGGCCGCGGGGGCGGGTCATGGGGTCAGGGGGGTCAGGGGGTGAAGGTCCAGCGTTGGGCCGGGGTGGATGCGCACGGGGTGCGGGTGAGGAGGCCGTCGCCCGACGGGGTGAGGCACTGGCCCGCGGCGCGGAGGCTGCCGTCCGGGCCGGGCTGCCAGGTCTGGGTGGGGGTGCCCGCGCAGGGTTGGACGGTGACGCGGGCGGCGTCGGCGGCGTCCAGGCAGACGCCGTTCAGGCCGGTCAGGCGGCCGTCGCTCTGGAGGGTCCAGCGCTGGTTGGGGCCGCCGTGGCAGGAGTAGAGGGTGGGGGCGGTGCCCGGGGCGGTGGCGCTGTGGGGAAGGTCCAGGCAGGACGCGGAGGCCGCGTTGACGAGGGTGGCGTTCGACGGGAGGGGGGTGGGGCGGCCCGTGAGGGTGATCTCCGCGGCGCTGGTCCACGGGCCCCGGCCCCCGGCTTCCGTCAGGGCCCGCAGGCGGAGGTAGCGGCCGGTGCGCGGGGCCAGGGTGACGGATTTCAGCGTCGCGGTGTCGGCGAAGGTGCCGGTGGCGGCCGGGGTGCCCCAGTCGGTGGTGGTGTCGGAGACGTAGACCTCGTAGCCCCCGATCCGGCCGTTGACGCCGCCGTCCTGGCGCGGCAGGTAGCCGAGGCCGTCGACGGTGTAGCGGGCGCCCAGGTCGATCCGGATCTCGTGCGGCAGGGGGGCCGGCTTGTTGGAGGACCAGGCGGTGTGCCAGAAGGTGGCGGGGTTGCCGTCGAAGGCGTTGACGGCGGCCCCGTTCTCGGCGGCCGTCTCCTGGCTGTCGGCGGAGACCAGGGTCCAGGCGGACTGGGAGAGGGGGGACGAGGTGACCGGGATCGGGTCGGCGGCGGGGATCGTGGTGCCGGTGGCCGTGAGGGAGAAGGCCGTGGCCTTCGGGCCGGTCTTGATCCAGAGGACGCCGCCCCGGTCGGCCGGGTCGAAGAACCAGCCGGTGGTCGCCGCGTCGTAGGCGGCCTTGCTCGTCAGCCGGGGCGGGGTGGCGCCGTCCAGGGTGAGGGCGGAGGGCGCGGAGGCCACGTGGAGGGTGAACTCGTAGCCGCGGGAGGCGGGTTGGCCGGCGTAGCTTCCGGTGGGGGCGCCCACGTCGACGGTGACCGTGCCGGCGCCGCTCGCCGGGGCGGTGACGTCGACGCGCTGGCGGGCGTAGGCGCCGGAGGCGTAGGCGCGGGTGCGGCCGTCGTCCTCGTAGAGGTCGAAGGAGGAGGCGCCGCGGGGGTGGATGTCGTAGGTGAGGGTGGAGACGGGCTTCTCGCCGCCGTAGTTCATCTGCGGCCACATCGGGACGACGGCCCCGCCCTTGACGAAGAGGGGGAGGGTGTCGAGGGGTGCCTGGTAGCCGTTCAGCCAGCCGGGGCCGCTGTACGTCCTGCCCGTCCAGTAGTCGGTCCAGGTGCCGGCCGGGAGGTAGATGCCGTCGCGGACGGCGGTGTCGGAGACGACGGGTGCGACGAGGAAGGAGTCCCCGGCCATGAACTGGCCGCTGGTGAGGTTGCCGCGGGCCACCGGGTCGTCGGGGTACTCCAGGACCATCGCACGGGTGCTGGGGACGCCGGTGTCGTGGGCGACGCGGCTCATCGTGTACAGGTAGGGCATCAGCCGCATCTTGAGCTGGAGGTACTTGCGGTTGATGGAGAGGTAGGGCTCGGTGAAGCGCCAGGGCTGCTTGTCCTGGTAGCCGGCGGACGGGTTGGTCGCGCCCCAGCCGGACATGGTCATGAAGGCGGGGGTGAAGGCCTTCCACTGGAGGTCGCGGGTGTACGTCTTGGGGCTGCCGCCGAAGATCCCGTCGACGTCGCCCGAGGCGTAGTTGAGGCCGGAGAGGCCGGCTCCGGCGATGGCGGGGACGTGCCAGCGCATGTCGTCCCAGGTGCCGTGGGTGTCACCGGTCCAGACGACGGCGTTGCGCTGGGTGCCGGCCCAGCCGTCGACGGTCCAGACGTAGCGGCGGGCGTCGGAGTTCTTCTCGATGCCGTCGACGGCCTGCTGGACGCCCTGGAAGGCGGTCTTGTAGCCGCCGCCGATCCAGGCCACGTCGGTCTTGACGCCGCGGGAGCCGGCCGTGCCCACCTCGTCGGCGATGGAGCCGAGGCCGGTGGAGGTCCACAGGCCGGTCTGGAAGCCCTTGGCCTTCAAGGCGTCGACCGTGGACTTCAGGGGGGCGGTGTAGCCGCAGCCGTAGCCGTCGTTGGGCAGGAACCAGCCCGAGGGCATGTCGGCGGCGCGGGCGTCGGTGGCGTAGCCGACCACGTCGGGCGTGGTCTGGTGGCGGAGCCTGTTGTGGTCGCCCTGGTAGGCGGGGTTGGAGGCGTTGAAACAGTCGGCGTTGCCGAGTTCGAAGCCCCACATCGGCGCCATGAAGGGCTTGCCGCTGACGTCGGTGTAGGCGTCGAGGACGGATTTGAGGGAGTCGCCCGTGAAGTACCAGGCGTCGAAGCGGTTCTCGTCGTGGGTGAGGGTGGTGGGCGCGTTGAAGGCGTACGAGCCGGGGGCCCAGGTGTTGCGCATGACGCCGTAGTCGCGGGTGGACATGTAGAAGGGGGCGGGGCTGGCGTTGTCGTTCTCGCGCCAGTTGTTGTCGACGGCCACGGGGACGGTCTTGTCGCGCAGCGCCCACTCGCCGAGGCGCAGGCCGGTGCCGTAGAACTGCTCGTCGGCGCCGCGGGCCAGGGTCTGGACGGTCTTGCCGCCGCCCCACCTGGTGGGCTGGGTCTCCTGCCAGACGGGGGTGGTGTCGTCGGCCCGGTAGAGGGAGAACATCAGCGGCGACTTGTTGACGTGGAGGGAGAGGGAGCCGGTGGTGATCCGGTAGTACGCGCCCGCGTCGGCGTAATTCGCGGCCACCGGGCCGAAGTCGGTGGTGGGGGCGAGGTCGGAGCCGGCCGGGTCGTCGGTGAAGGAGCCGTCGGGGGACAGCCAGAGCCGGAAGATGTCGGCGCGGGCGATGGTCACCCGGGCCTTGGCGCCGCTGGTGGTGCTCACGGTGAAGGTGCCGCCCGACTGGGACAGGGCGGTGGCCGAGCCGGCGGTGGTGGACGGTGCCGCCGGGGCGGCCGCCGCGCGGGCGGTGGCCGGCCCGGCGGCCGCGAGCCCGGCGACGGCGAGGGCACCGGCGAGTAGGGCCGCGAGGCCGGGGCGGATGCGGGTGCGGGGGTGTGGGGGGTCGTGCCGGGTGCGGGGGTGGTCGTGCCTCGTGGTCGGACGTTTCTGACTCATGGGGCAGCTCCTCGTGCGGTCCGGATCGCGGACAACCGCTTTGGCATGCACCCGGAAAGATAGCGACCCCGGCACGGTTCTTGAAGGAACTTGCTCGAAGTCCCGCGATAGCGCGCAGATTTGAGCAGAGGGAGGCAGCCGGTCTCCCGGCTCCGTTACGCCCGGGCGGAGGGCCCGCGGCGCGGCCGACGGGGGCGGAGTATGACCGAACGGTCACAGGCCGCCGGGCGCGGAACGCGGGGGCGGGGTCGAACATCTAGGTGATCAGCGGGCCGGAGACGGCCCTGTCGACATGACGGCGAGACCGGCGCGGCCGGGTACGAACAGCAAGGTGGCGTGGATGAAGGCGGAAACGGTGCCGGGCGGCGAAGGAACCCTCGCCCCGGCCGGGCGGGTGGAGGCCGACGCGGATGCCCGCGCCCTGGCCGTGCAGGAACAGGGCGGCGCGGAGCCGGAACAGGATGCCGCCTCCGCCCCGGAGAACCCGCCGTCCGCTGCCACGCCCGAGGACGCGGACGCCGCCGCCCCGAAGGCCTCGGAGGACGAGGCCCCCCGGGCCGCCGGCGCCTCCGCCCGCACGGAGCGTACGCGGACCGGTGCCGATGCCCCGGCCGGGCGGAAGCCCGGCGAAGCGGAGACGGCGTCGGGCGGCGGCGCCGGGCGGGAGCGGGCCGACGTCATGGAGCCGCCGGCCACGGCCCGGGACGCAGCCCCCGCGGCGCCGGGCACCCCGGACCTCCCGGACCCCGGGACCGCCGGCACCGGCCCCGTGGCCGATGTCCCCGCGGAGGCGGAACCCGGCTCCGTGGCCGATGTCCCCGCGGAGGCGGAACCCGGCTCCGTCGCGGGCGGCGCCGCCGACCGGGATGCCACGGCCGCGGTGCGGCACGCCCCGACGGTGAAGAAGCCCCGCGTCGCGGACGCCGCCGCCTCCGGCCGGGCCTCCGCCGAAGCCGAGCCGACGGCCGGGGACGCCCCGGCCGGGGACGCCCCGGCCGGAGGCGGCACCCCCACGGAGAGGGGCTCCCGCCACGGTCAGGACGACGGCCCCGAGCACGGGGATGCGGACGCCGCCGCGCCGGAGCCCGACGCGCTGGACGAGGAGGCCCCGGCCGAACCCGCCGCCACCGCGGAAGGCCCGGCAACCGAGAGCGGGGACGGCCCCGCGCGGCCGCGCCCGACGGTGGCCGAGGCCTCCCGTACCGCGCACTCCGGCGAGCCCGGCGCCAGGGCCGAGGACGCGAGCACGGTCGCCGCTCCCGAAGAGGACGGCGCCCAGGGCCCGGCCGCGGGGGACCGCGTCACGCGGACCGGCGGCCCCGGCCCGCAGGACGACCGCCGTTCCGCGGCGAAGGCCGGCGACGGCGGCACGACCGGGGCTGGCGGCGCTGCGGCACCCGTACGCCGTCCCGCGTGGGCGAAGCAGGACGACCGGCCGGACGGCGAAGCCGCGACGGGCACGGCGAAGCCGGACGGGACCGCACGCGCCCCCCGCCCCTCCTGGGCCAGGGGCGACGACGAGCCGGAGCGCCCCGAGGACGACGGCGCGGCCGCCACCGGTTCCGGAGGGACAGCGGGGGCGACTCGGGACCGGCCCCCGACCGGGGCCCGGGAGGGCGGCCCGGCCTCCCCCGAGGCGGCGCCCGACGCCCCGGAGCCGACGGCCGGGGAGCAGCGCGAAGGCGAGACGCGCGACCACCGTACGGGAGGACGCGACGAGCCCCCCGCGCAGCGGAAGGGCACGCCGGCCGGCCGACCGGCCACGCCGCACTCCGGCCCCACGGCAGCGCGGCCCCGTGACCCCGAGCGGACCCGCGAGTTCCGCGCGCTCAAGGACACCGGCGCCGCCGGGCCGAAGCCCGGGCCGGCCCCCACGGCCCCGCCGTCGGCCCCGGTCCTGGAACCCACCCGGGAGACCCCCCGCCCGGCCCTCGACCTGCTCGCCGAGCTCACCAACACCCCTGCCCCGCCGGAGACCCCGCGCCGTACCGTCACGCGCCGCGTCAAGGTGTGGACCCCGATCGTCCTGCTGCTCGGGGCCGCCGTCGCGGGCGGCCAGATGCTGCGCCCGCTCCCGGCCCCGCGGCTCGTCGCCGCAGAGGACTCGGTCACCCTGGAGGGCTCGCTGTCCATCCCCTGGCCGGCCAAGGGCCAGGGGGCCGTCCGCGTCTCGGGTTCCGGCGACATCGCCACCTTCGGGGAGCAGAAGCCCGTGCCGACGGCCAGCGTGGCGAAGGTGATGACGGCGTACGTCATCCTCAAGAACCATCCGCTGCGCACGGGCGATGCGGGTCCGCAGATCGAGATCGACGCGCAGGCGGCCGCCGAGAGCGCCTCCGGGGACGAGTCGCGGATCAAGTTCCTCAAGGCCGGGCAGAAGTTCAGCCAGCGGGAGATGCTCAAGATGGTGATGATCCCGTCCGCCAACAACATCGCCCGCCTGCTCGCCCGTTGGGACGGGGGCAGCGGCGGTGAGGCGGCCTTCGTCGCCCAGATGAACGCGGCCGCCCGGGAGCTCGGGATGCGGAACACCACGTACACGGACCCCAGCGGCCTGAACGCCGGCACCGTCAGCACCGCCGTCGACCAGCTCAGGCTCGCCGAGGCGGTGATGCAGGACGAGACCTTCCGCGCGATCGTGGCGACGCCCTACGAAACGATCAAGGGCGTGGTCGAGCCGCTCATCAACAGCAACACCCTGCTCGGGGCCAAGGGCCTGGGAAGCAAGGGCATCAAAACGGGGTCCAGCACTCCCGCCGGCGGCACCCTGGTGTGGGCCGCGGAGAAGTCGGTCGGCGACGAGACGCCCCTGCTCCTCGGCGCGATGATGGACCAGCACGCGCCCCCGCCCGACCGGGACGCCGCCGACAGCCTCGACCTGGTGCTGAAGAACAGCGGCACGGTCATCGAAGCCGTCCGCAAGGCCCTCGCCTCCACCCCCGTGATCCACAAGGGCCAGCTGGTGGGCCACGTCTCCGACGGCCTCGGCGGCCGTACCCCGCTCGTCGCGACGAAGGACCTGTCGGTGATCGCCGTACCGGGCCAGACGCTGCGGCTCACGCTCGGCCCGGCCGGCGGCACGTCCGTGCCGCACGAGGCCCGGGAGGGGACCGAGGTGGCGGTGCTGACGGTGGGTGAGGGTCCGGGTGCGAAGACCGTCCCCGTGGCGGTCGGCACCCGGCTCGCCGAGCCCTCGTTCGGCAG
Organism: Streptomyces sp. NPDC032091; assembly: GCF_055580265.1. Lineage (NCBI taxonomy): Bacteria > Bacillati > Actinomycetota > Actinomycetes > Kitasatosporales > Streptomycetaceae > Streptomyces > Streptomyces sp. NPDC032091. Next base: position 51,491 of record NZ_JBVILR010000018.1, read on the forward strand.
GCGCGTGACCCGGCTCTCCTGACGGGGAACCGGCGGGGGCGCGCCGCTACGGGTTGGCGATGACCAGCAGGGTGCGGGCCGGGGCCGCGCCGTCGGGCAGGGCGCAGCGGTGGGGGACGTCGCCGCGGTGGTGGGCGCTCTGGCCCGCGCGGAGGGTGAGGGGGGTCTCGCCGCGGAGCTCCAGGACGATTTCCCCCTCCAGGACGTACAGGAAGTCCTCGCCGGGGTGCTCGAACCAGCCCCGCTCGCCCTGTCCGGGCTCGAAGTGGTGCTCGTACGCCTCCATCAGCCCGCTGCGGCCGCCCGGGATGAGGACCTGGGCCACCTGGCCCGCGGCCTCGGAGACCCGGATGACCTGGGGGTCGCTCTGGTGGCTGATCACGCCCGGGCGTTCCGGGGGGCGCAGGAAGGTGCCGGGGGCCACGTCGAGGGCTTCGGCGATGCGGTAGATCGAGCTGAGGCTCGGTGTGGCCAGGCCGCGCTCCAGCTGGCTGAGGAAGGGCTGCGAGAGCCCTGAGCGGGAGGCGAGTACGGCCATGGAGACGCGGCGTGCCGTGCGGCAGTCGCGGATCGCCTGGCCCACCTCTATCGCTTCGGGCGCGGGTTCGGTTCGGGGTCGGGACACGCTGGTGAACGTACCCCATCGGTTTCGGGGCCCCGGGCGGGCGCCGAAGGTTTCGTACTGCTGCAACAGCCCGTTCATAAGTGTGGTCAATTATTGATCTCACTTATCAACGGCGGCCGCCGCCGGAACGAACCGAGGAGTACCCCGTGCAAGCCACCCCCTCCCCCGCCGCCCGGGTCGGCCCCGCGCTCGGCGCGGCCGGCGCCGTGCTGGCGCTCTGGTCGCTGGCGGCCTGGTCCGGTGCGGTGGCTCCGGGTCTGCTGCCCGGTCCGGCCGCCACGGCGGCCGCGCTGGCCGAGGGCGTCCGCAGCGGCGTCCTGGCCGAGGACCTCGGCGCGAGCCTGGCCCGCGCGGGCCAGGGCTTCGCGCTGGGGGCGTCCGTCGGCGGCTCGCTCGGGTTCGCCACGGGCTACCTGCCGCGACTGTCGGCGGCCGTCACCCCGGTGGTGTCCTTCCTCCGCCCGATCCCGGCCGTCGCGCTGGTCCCGCTCGCCACCGCCTGGTTCGGGATCGGCGAGAGCGCCAAGCGCCTGCTGATCGCGTACGCCGTCGCCCTCGCGGTCTGGCTCTACGTCCACGACGGGGTCTCGCGGGTGCCGGTCTCGCACCTGCGGGCGGCCCGCACGCTGGGGGCGCCGCTGCACCGGCGGTTCACCGAGGTGCTGCTGCCGGCCGCCGCGCCCGCGCTGCTGGCCGCGCTGCGCTACGGCGCGTCGGTGGCGCTGCTGGCGTTGGTCGCCGCCGAACTGGGCGGCGCCGACAGCGGGCTGGCGTACCGGCTCCAGGTGGACGGCCAGTTCCTGCGGGTGGACCGGATGTTCGCGGGTCTGATCGTCCTCGGACTGCTCGGGGTGGCCGCGGACCTGGTGCTGGCCGCCGTCGGACGCCGCTTCGTGCACTGGAGCGCCTCATGAGCCTGGAGGTACGGCTGGAGGGACTGTCGGTCGGGTACGGGGGCGCCGCGCCGGTGCTGGAACCGATGGACCTGACGTTCCCGGCGGGTTCGTTCACCGCGCTGCTGGGCCCCAGCGGCTGCGGGAAGTCGACGGTGCTGGGCGCGGTGGCCGGCTTCGTGCGGCCGACGGCGGGACGGGTGACGGCCGGTTCCGAGCCGGTGCGGGAGCCGGGGCCCCAGCGGGGCGTCGTCTTCCAGCACTACGCGCTCTTCCCGTGGCGGACGGCCCTGGGCAACGTCGAGTTCGCCCTGAAGCGGCTCGGGCTGCCGCGCCCGGAGCGGCGCGCGCGGGCGCTGGCGGCGCTGGAGGAGGTCGGGCTCGCCGACGGGGCGCGCAAGTACCCGGCCGAGCTGTCGGGCGGGATGCAGCAGCGGGTGGCGCTGGCCCGGGCGCTGGCCGCCGAGCCGGAAGTCCTGCTGCTGGACGAGCCGTTCGGGGCGCTGGACGCGCTGACGCGCGGCCGGATGCAGGAGCTGCTGCGGGAGCTGTGGCGGCGGCGCGGCACGACGGTGCTGTTCGTGACGCACGACATCGACGAGGCCCTTGCCCTGGCCGGGCGGGTGGTGGTCCTCGGCGGCTCCCCGGCCCGTGTCCAGGCCGACCACCCGGTCGCCCCGGGCCCCCCGGACCCGTCCCTGCGGGCCCTGATCGCCGGCCACCTGGGCACTGCCTGACCCCGCCACGACCGAGGCACCCAGCCCCCATACGGCGACCCCGGCCGGCCCGGCGGACCGTGCCGTCCGGCGGGCGGTGGGACCGGCGCACCGCGCCGGCCGGACCGCCAAGCCCCCCCCGTAGAACTCCCCCTCCCCCCTCCCGAAAGGACCCCCCATGCCCAGACCCCGTGCGGCCGCCGCCGTGCTGTTCGTCGCCGTCCTGTCCCTGTTCGCCACCGCCTGCGGAAGTGGCGGCGGTGACGGCGGCGGCAGCAGCGGGAAGCCCGCCGCGCGCCACGAGGCCACCATCGCCGGGAGCGACCAGCTCGGCGGGGCGCCCGTGTACCTCGCGCAGGAGCGGGGACTGTGGGCCGCGGAGGGCGTCGCCGCCACCGTGACCACCCTGCCCACCGGGCGGGACGCGCTGAACGCCGTGCTCGGCGGGCAGGCCCGGTTCGGGGTCGTCGGCGACCTGCCCGCCGTCACGGCGGCGCTCGGCGGCCGGGACGTGCGGATCGTCGCCGAACTGTCCCGGTTCTCGGACTGGCGGCTGCTCACCCGTACCGACCGGCAGGTCACCGGCTTCGCCTCGCTGAAGGGGCGCAGGATCGGGGTACCGCAGGGCACGAACGTCGAGTACGCCCTGAGCCGGATGCTCGCCTCCGCGCAGCTGACGGCCGCCGACGTGACGGTGGTCAACCTGGCCCCGAACCAGGTCACGGCCGCCCTCGCGCGGGGCGACGTCGACGCCGGGGTGACCTTCCCGAGCTTCTACGCGGCCGCCCGCACCGCCCTCGGCGAGCGCTACGCCGAACTCCCCTTCTCCGGCTACACGGCCCGCACCCTGCTCGTCGCCGGGCCCGGCGCGGCCGACGGGGACACCACCGCCGTCCTGCGTACGGTGCTGCGCGCCCGGCAGGCCGCGGAGGCCGACCCGGCCGCCGCCCGCGCGGCGGTCGTCAAGCAGTCCAAGGGCGCGCTGGAGCCCGGCTACGTCGAGGACTTCCAGCCCCGCTACACCTACGGCCCGAGCCTGACCCCCGACCTCCTGGCGCAGCTGGCCGACGAGGCCGCCTGGGCCAAGGCCGCCCAGTCCCTCCCCGGCCCCGCCGACCGGCAGGCCCTCCGCGCCCGGCTGAACCCCGGCCCGCTCAAGGCCGCGGACCCGGCCGCCGTCACCCTCACCGACTGACCCCCTCCCCTGACATCCCCCGACACCCCCCATGTCCCGAACCACCCCAGCGACCGACAGGAGCACCCCATGAGCGTCGACCAGAACACCCTGCGCCGCCGCGGCACCGGCCTGCGCGCCCACGACCCCGGGCGCAGCTACGGCGGCTACACCCTCTACACGCCGATCGCCGGCGAGGGCCGGATCCACCTCGTGGACATCGAGGGCAGGACCGCCCACACCTGGAACTCCCCGCACCCGCCCGGCCGCCAGGCCCGGCTGCTCCCGAACGGCAACCTCTTCTACGCGGCCAAGGACACCTCGGGCCCGACCCTCTTCCCCATCTGGGACGTCTACCACGGCGGCATCTTCCAGGAGCTGGCCCCCGACTCCACGGTGCTGCGCGAGGTGCGCCACCCCTTCCACCACCACGACGCCACCGTCCTGCGCAACGGCAACCTGCTCATCACCACCGTCGAGCCGCTCGCGCCGGCCGACGCCGCCCGGATCCGCGGCGGCATCCCCGGCTCGGAGGCCCCGGGCGGGGTGATCTACGGGGACGTGGTGTACGAGCTGACCTGGGAGGGCGAGACCGTCTGGCGCTGGGCGGCGATCGAGCACCTGGACCCGGAGGAGGTGCCGCTGAACCGGCACTTCGCCCGTGAGCACTGGCCGATGGCCAACACGGTCGACGAGCTCGCCGACGGCGGTGTCGTGGTGGGCTTCCGCAGCGCGTCGACGGCGGTGGGCATCGACCGGGCCGACGGCTCGGTGCGCTGGCGGATCGGGCCGGACGTGCTGGCGCAGCAGCACTACCCGCACGAGCTGCCGGGCGGCACCATCCTGGTGTTCGACAACGGGACGTACCGGGACACGACTTCGGTGCCGTACTCGCGGGTGCTGGAGCTCGATCCGGCCACGGGCAAGGAGGTCTGGTCGTACGAGGACAACCCGCCGCAGAACTTCTACAGCCCGTACATGTCGAGTGCGCAGCGACTGCCGAACGGGAACACCTTCATCGCGGAGGGCTCGTTCGGCCGGCTCTTCGAGGTGACCCCGGAAGGGGACGTGGTCTGGGAGTTCGTGGTGCCGGAGTTCGGTTCCTTCCGCGAGGGGACGGGCATGGAGTCCTCCCGGGGCGCGCAGAACTCGGTGTTCCGCGCCTACCGCCACGGCGCCGACGAGATCCCCTGGCTCTGACGCTCCGGGCGGAAGCGAATGTTCCACCGGCGGGATCCGGCCACCCGGGTCCCGTCGGCCTGTCCGGCCGCCGCTCCGGCGGCGCCAGCGGCGGCCGGCCGGGGTGGCCGGAAGCAGACCAGGCGGGATGAACGGCACCTTACGGGCTGGTAACTTGCGCGAGTTGATCAAGGTCGGAGTCCGGCACCCTCCCGGTGCCCCCGGCCCGAGCCACCCCCCTGACCGAGGAACCACATTGGCACGCACCGTCCGCACGACGGCCCTCTCACTCGCGCTCCCCTTCGCCCTGCTCCCCGCCGCCCCGGCCTTCGCCGACGCCCCCACCCCGCACCTGGACTCCGTCGAGCAGGCTGTGCGCCAGTCCTCCCCCGGGCTGGAGGGCTCGGTCTGGGAGCGCACCGCGGGCAACCGGCTGGGCTCCTCCGCCCCCGGCGGCTCCGACTGGCTGCTCCAGACCCCCGGCTGCTGGGGCGACCCCTCCTGCACGGACCGGCCGGGCTCGCGCCGCCTGCTCGACACGATGCGCGAGGACATCGCGAAGGCGAAGCAGAGCGTGGACATATCCACGCTGGCACCCTTCCCCAACGGGGCCTTCCAGGACGCGATCGTGGCGGGCCTGAAGGAGTCGGCCGCGCAGGGCAACCGGCTCCAGGTGCGCATCCTGGTCGGTGCCGCGCCGATCTACCACGCCAACGTGATCCCGTCCTCCTACCGGGACGAACTGACCGCCAGGCTCGGTCCGGCGGCGGCGAACGTCACCCTCAACGTGGCCTCGATGACGACCTCGAAGACCGGGTTCTCCTGGAACCACTCCAAGCTCGTCGTGGTCGACGGCGGCACGGTGATCACCGGCGGCATCAACAGCTGGAAGGACGACTACCTCGACACCACGCACCCGGTGAACGACGTCGACCTGGCGCTGTCGGGCCCGGCGGCGGGCTCCGCCGGCCGCTACCTCGACACCCTGTGGGACTGGACCTGCCGCAACAAGGGCAGCTGGGCCAGCGTCTGGTTCGCCTCGACGAACGACGCGGGCTGCATGCCCACCCTCCCCCGGCCGGCCGCCCCGGCCGGCGGCGGTGACGTCCCGGCCCTCGCGGTCGGCGGCCTCGGCGTGGGCATCCGCCAGAACGACCCGGCCTCGGCGTTCAAGCCCGTCCTGCCGACGGCGTCCGACACCAAGTGCGGTGTCGGGGTGCACGACTACACCAACGCCGACCGGGACTACGACACGGTCAACCCGGAGGAGAGCGCCCTGCGGGCGCTGGTCGCCAGCGCGACCAGCCACGTCGAGATCTCCCAGCAGGACCTCCACGCGACCTGCCCGCCGCTGCCCCGCTACGACGTCCGCCTCTACGACGTCCTGGCCGCGAAGCTGGTCGCCGGGGTCAAGGTGCGCATCGTGGTCAGCGACCCGGCCAACCGCGGCGCGGTCGGCAGCGGCGGCTACTCGCAGATCAAGTCGCTGAACGAGGTGGGCGACGCGCTGCGCGGCCGGCTGACCGCGCTGACCGGCGACGAGCGCCGGTCGAAGGCAGCGATGTGCCAGAACCTCCAGCTGGCGTCCTTCCGCGCCTCGGACCGCGCGACGTGGGCGGACGGCAAGCCGTACGCCCAGCACCACAAGCTGGTGTCGGTGGACGACTCCGCCTTCTACATCGGCTCGAAGAACCTGTACCCGTCCTGGCTCCAGGACTTCGGCTACGTCGTCGAGAGCCCGTCGGCGGCCCGCCAGGTGGCGGACTCACTGCTGGCGCCGCAGTGGAAGTACTCGCAGGCGACCGCGACGTACGACTACGCGCGCGGCCTCTGCCAGAACTGAGGGCCCGCGGCCGCTCCGGGTCAGCGCCTGCGCTGACCCGGGGTGGCCGCCGCCAGCAGCAGCGCCTCGGAGACCAGGCGCGCGCCCCGGGAGAGCCGGCCGAGCTGCTCCAGCTCGATGGCGTACATCCGGATGGTGTTCTCGATGACCGACTCGGCGACGCCCATGGTCGGCAGCTCGGCCCGGCTGGTGTGCAGGGCGACGCGGACCGCGCGCATCTCGTGCTGGAGCTGGAGCTGTACGTGCCGGGCCAGCAGGGCGTGGTGACGGGTCAGCGTCAGGTAGCTGCCGTAGCGGGCCGGCAGGAGGTCCCGCAGCCAGCGCGTGGCGGTGCGTTCCCAGTCGTGCGTGCCGGGGGCCTTGACCTGGAGGGGCCAGTCCGGGCTGCGCGTGAGGGTGGCCGTCTGGGGCATCTCGTCACTTCCGAGGGGTGTGGAACTCTGATCGAGAGACTGTCGAAAGGGGGCGGCCTCGGCCCAGGGGTTGACCGAGGCCGCCAGGGGCGCTCCTCCGGGGATCCGTAAGCCCTGACCCGACACCCGGTGCCGCCGTGAGGAGGTTCGGCGTACTGGGTGTCCGTTCGAGGTGGACGCGGGGAACGTCCGCCTTGGCGTCGATGGGATCCGGAGCGCCTGCGTCAGTAAACATATATACCGTCGAGTAAGCAAGGGTATGAAAAATTTCATGCATACCCGGCTCGTGAATATCTGCGGTGCGCACGGGGTGGAGAACCGCCCCTAGAGGAAGAAACCGTGCTGGTCAGCGGCCTGCTCGTACTGTTCGAGCCGGGCCTGGGTCCGTTCGGGGTCGGCGTCCGCCATCGCCTGGAGCAGGGCCGCGGAGAGCATGCCGGGAGCCGCGTAGGAGTCGAAGACCAGCCGCGATCCGGTGCCGGCCGTCAGCACGATGTCGGCCTCCTCCACCAGCGGGCCCACCGTGGGGTCCGTGATCAGGACCACGCTCAGCCCCGCGCTGCGGGCCGCCCGCAGCGCGGCCAGGGTCTCGTGGGCGTGCCGGGGCATCGCGAAGGCCAGCACCCAGCTGCCGCCCGCCGCCCGCGACTGGAGCAGGGCGTCGTAGGCCACGCTGCCGCCCCGGGTCACCAGGCGCACGTCGGGATGGATGCGGCGGGCCGCGTACGCGAAGTACTCGGCGAGCGAGACGGAGATGCGCAGACCCAGCACGGTCAGCGGGACCGAGCGGGCCAGCTCGCGGCCGATGCCGAGGACCTGGTTGGTGTCGGCGAGCAGGCGCCGGACGCTCTCCAGGTTCTCGATCTCGGCGTCGACGGCGGCCTGGAGCTCGTTGTGCCGGATCTGCTCGCGGGTGTCCGGGGTACCGCCGGCCACCGCGCTCAGCGCCATCGGCTGGAGCACCTCGCGCAGGGCCGGGTAGCCGCTGAACCCGAGGGAGGCGGCGAACCGGGTCACCGAGGGCTGGCTCACGCCGACCCGCTCGGCGAGTTCGGTGATGGAGAGGAACGCGGCCTCGGTGAGGTGGTCGATCAGGTACTGGGCGATGCGCCGCTGGCCCGGGGAGAGCCGGTGGCCGTCGAAGAGCGCCAGCAGCCGGTCCGCCGCCGGTTTCTCCCGCTCCGGCGGCGGGCTCTGGCTGGGCGTGATCGCGGCCGCCTGCGCGCGTGCCTGCTGCCCGGATGACACCGGCGGCCTCCTTCTCACGTCACTCTCCTTCCAACATAGCCCACGCTCCGTGGCCGGATGATCGTCCGGCACGGTACGGGGTGGCCGCGCGGGTGCGCCGCACCGGTACCGGGTACCGGTGCGGCGCCGGGTCACCCCTGCGGCCGGGCCGGGCGGCCCGAACCCCTGGTCAGGGAGTACCCCCAGATGCCCGCGAGGGCCCCGAGGACCCCGCCGGCGGCGGTCCACAGCCAGCGGTCGGACCACCAGCCGCCGGACCAGCCGCCCTCGGGAGCGCGCGCCTCGCGCTGCTGCTCCGAGGCTCCCCCGATGCCCGGGACCAGGGGCTCGCCCAGGGCGGCGTCGACCGCCTGCGCCCCGCCCGTCTCCTTCACCTCGGCCTCGACCTGCGCCTTCACGGGCAGACCGTGGTCGTCCTCGGGCACGCCGACGACCGTCAGGCGGACGTAGTAGCTGCCCGGCAGCGGGTCGTTCGACCACGGCTCGGCCCCGGAACGGACCGTGCGCAGGGTGCAGGACAGCTCGGCGGTGGCGGCCTCCTTGGCCACCGCCACGTGCTGGTTGCCGTACGTGCAGGGCTGCCGGCGGCGCAGGCCGTCGTACAGGTCCAGCTGCCAGGTCTGCGCGCCGTGCCGGGAAGCGGACGCGGGCAGGGTCACGGTGGCCCGTACGGTGAGCCGCTGGCCGGTGTCGGCGGGCACGGCCCAGTAGAGGTAGTCGCCGGTGGACGCGGCGGCGGTGGCCTTCTGGCCCGGCCGGAACAGGGCCGCGGTGCGGAACCCGGTACCGGCCTCGGTGGGCGCGGCGCCGTCCTTGCCGGTGCCCCCGGCCGCGCTGGGCGTGGGGCTGGGGGCCGCGGTGGCGGCGGCCGCCGGGGCCAGCAGGGCCGCGCCCGCGAGGAGGGCGGCGGCCAGGGTGCGTACGGTACGCATCAGTTGGTCCTCCAGACGGAGATGCGCCAGCGCGAGATCCAGCCCCAGACCAGACCGGCGAGGAGGCCGGTGAGGACCAGCAGGCCGAGCAGCCACCAGCCGCGGCCGAGGCCGAAGGAGGCCACGTCGGAGCCGTCGTCGGGGCCGTCGACCAGGTCGACGGTCAGCTCGACGGGCATGCCGGGAGCGGTCTTGACGGCCGGGCCGGCGGAGAAGGAGTTGCCGACCTGGAGGCAGACGGTCTCGGGCTTGTCGGCCTCGTCCCCGTCCGCCTCGGCCTTCGGGTAGCGCAGGCCGGTGGAGATCACGTCGGTGCGGCCGTCGCCGGCCTCGGAGCCTCGGACGATCTCCCGGCCGTGCACGGTGGTCGCGCGCAGCAGGATCCCGTAGTCGTTGTTGACGGCCCGGTCGGCGCCGATGCTGACCGAGGCGCGCAGCTCCTGGCCGGGGCGGACGTCGACCTTGTACCAGCGGTGCTCGCCGAAGGTCTCGCGGTCGCTGTAGAGGCCGGCCTTCAGTGCCGGGGCGTTCTCGCAGCTCTTGGCGCCCTCGGTGGCCACCGGGGTGGCGACGGGATCGGCGGCCCGGACGACGAGCTGTCTGACCCTGCCGGAGAGTTCGGCGGTGTGCGCGACGGAGGTGTAGGTGCCTCCGGTGGCCTCCGCGATGCAGGTCAACTGGGCGCGGGTCTTGGCGTCGGGGACGAGCCCGAGGGTGTCCACGACGAGGTGGATGCCCTTGGCGGCGATGTCGCGGGCCACTTCGCAGGGGTCGAGCGGGGCGCAGGTGTCCTCGCCGTCGGTGATGAGCACGATGCGGCGGGTGGCGTTGCCCCCGTCCAGGTCCTGGGCGGCGGCCTGGAGGGCGGGGCCGATGGGGGTCCAGCCGGTGGGGGCGAGGGTGGCGACGGCGGTCTTGGCCTCGGTGCGGTTGACCGTGCCGACGGGGTAGAGCTGCCTGGTGTCCTTGCAGCCGACCGCCCGGTCCTCGCCCGGGTAGGTGGCGCCCAGGGTCCTTATGCCCAGGCGGACTTCGTCGGGTACCGCGTCCAGGACCTCGTTGAAGGCCTGTTTGGCCGCGGCCATGCGGGACTGGCCGTCGATGTCGGTGGCGCGCATGGAACCGCTGACGTCGAGCACGAGCTCGACCTTGGGCGGCTCCTTGGCCGGCCCGTCGGCAGCGGCGGCGGTCTGCGGGAAGAGCCCCGCGCTCAAGGCGACGAACAGGCCGAAGGCCCCGGCCGCCAGCCGTTTTCTTGTGATCATCGCCGGATCGTATTGAGGATCCGGCGGGCAGTCCAAACCGCGTTCGGTGACCGGGATCCGTCCCGGCCCGGCCGGGACGGCCGGGCGGGGACGCCTTCCTGACGGGGGGACTACCAGCGCACGGGGAGGCGGCTCACCCCGTGCATCAGGGCTCCCGGGAGCCACTCCAGCGGGCCGCCGGCCGGATCCAGCGCCAGGTCCGGGAAACGTTCGAGCAGGCCCCGGACGGCGATCCGGCCCTCCATGCGGGCGAGCGGGGCGCCGATGCAGAAGTGCAGCCCGTGCCCGAAGGCGAGGTGGCCGCCCGGGGGGCGGCGGATGTCGAACACGTCGGGTTCGGGGAAGCGGCCGGGGTCGCGGTCGGCGCCGGCCAGCGAGACCAGGACGGCCTGGCCGGCCGGAATGGTCACCCCGCCGATCTCCACGTCCTCGGCGGTGTAGCGGTAGGTGGAGTTCTGCACGGGGCCGTCGTAGCGGAGCATCTCCTCGACGGCCCCGCCCAGCAGCCCGTCGTAGTCGGCGCGCAGGTCGGCCAGTTGGGCCGGGTGCGCGAGGAGGGCCCGTACGCCGTTGGAGATGAGGTTGACGGTGGTCTCGTGCCCGGCGACCAGCAGCAGGAAGGCCATGCCGATCAGCTCCTCCGGGGAGAGCTGGTCGCCGTCCTCGTCGCGCGTGCGGATCAGCGCGCTGAGCAGGTCCTCGCCCGGGGACTGGGCCTTGGCCGCGACGAGGTCCGCGAGGTAGGCGCTGAGCTGCCGGTGGGCCGTGTTGTCGAGGGTGCCGGGCTTGGGGGCGACGACGTCGTTGGACCACTCCCGGAAGCGCTCGCGGTCGAGGTCGGGGACGCCGAGCAGTTCGCAGATGACCGTCATCGGCAGCGGGAAGGCCAGATCCCGGATCAGGTCCGCCGACCGTTCGGGGCGGGCGGCCATCGCGTCCAGCAGCTCGTCGGTGACCTGCTGGACGCGCGGCCGCATCGCCTCCACCCGGCGGGCGGTGAACTCCCGGGCGACCAGACGGCGCAGCCGGGTGTGGTGGGGCGGGTCGGATTCGAGCATGTTCGCGTTGGCGGCGGTGGGCTCGATCTCCGGGAACAGGTCCGTGGCGTGCCAGTCCTTGCGCAGGCCCGGGTGCGTCAGCGCCGCGCGGGCCTCCTCGTAGCCGACGACGAGCCAGTACGGCTCGGACAGGCGGGTGTTGTGGTCGCTGACCAGGTGCACCGGGCCCGCCGCGCGCAGCTTCGCGAAGAAGGAGTGCGGGTCGGCGTCGAAGTCCGGGCTGAGGGGAACGATGTCCGATACAGGCATCTCGCCACACTACGACGGCGACCCCGCGCCGCGCCCAGGGGAATCCGGCCACTCACCGGCGGGAGTGGCCGGTCTCCGGCGGTCAGCCCGTGCGGTCCGCGAGCCCGGCCGGGAGCCGTCCGGTGTGGACGACGCCCAGGTGCTGGGTGGCGCGGGTGAGGGCGACGTAGAGGTCGCTCGGCGGGAAGCGGTCCGGCTCGGCCACGACGACCGTGTCGAATTCCAGCCCCTTGGCCTGGCGCGGGTCCAGCAGGACGACGGGGCGGGTGAGGTCCGGCTCCTCCCCCGCCCGTACGCCGGGCAGCGCGGCGGCCAGCTCCGGGTGCAGGGCGCGCGGGGCGATCACCGCGAGCCTCCCCTCGGCGGGTGCGGTCTCGCGCACGGTCGCGGCGACGGCCGCCGCGAGGTCGTCGGCGCGGCGCACCAGGGGCCGTGCGCCGGTGGAGCGCACGGAGCGGGGCGGCTCGAAGCCGGGGTGGTGGGCGCGCAGCACGGCGGCGGCCAGCTCCATGATCTCGGCGGGCGTGCGGTAGTTGACGCCGAGCCGGACGCGCTCGAAGCGGTCGCCGACGTACGGGTCGAGGATCCGCTTCCAGGAGCCGCAGCCCGCCTCGTCGCCGGTCTGCGCCGGGTCGCCGACGAGGGTCATGGAGCGGGTGGGGCAGCGGCGCATCAGCAGCCGCCAGGCCATCTCGGACAGCTCCTGCGCCTCGTCGACGATGACGTGCCCGAAGGCCCAGGTCCGGTCGGCGGCGGCGCGTTCGGCGGCGGTGCGGTGGTCGGCCTCCTCGTGCCGCTCGGCCATCCGCTCGGCGTCGATGACGTCGTGCGCGGCGAGGTACTCCTTCTCCGTGTCCTCGAACTCGTAGGACTCCGAGCCCAGGGAGAGGTCGAGGACGCCCTGGGCGTAGGCGACGCGCTCCAGCCGGTCACGTTCGGCGGCGGCCCGTTCGGCGGTGTCGTCGACGCCGAGGAGTTCGGCGGCCTCGTCGAGCAGCGGGACGTCGGCGGGGGTCCAGTCCTCCGCGTCGGCGGCGGGCCGGCGGATCAGCGCGGCGTCCTCCTCGGAGAGGTGCGTGGGGTCGGCGAGGAAGTCGGAGACCAGCTGCCGGGGGGTCAGGTGCGGCCAGAGGGTGTCGATGGCGGCGTGCACCTCGGCGCTGGTGGCGATCTCCTTGCCGAGCTGGGCGACGTCGTCCGGGCCGAGGAGGTTGGGGCCGCCGTAGGGGTCGGCGCCGAGCCGGTCCGCGAGCTGTTCGGTGAGGGCGTCGATGACGGCGAACGCGAAGTAGGGGCGGGCCAGGTTGTGGGGCAGGCCGGTGGTGCGGGCCCGGTCGCGGGCGGCGTGGGCGATGGTGCGGTCCAGCAGGAGGGTGCCGTAGTCGTCGTGGTCGATCTCCAGGGCGGCCTCGGGGACGACGTCGTTGTCCTCGCCGCTGCCGGCGGGCACCGACTCGGGGAGGGTCTGCCGGTCCGCGACGGCCTTGGCGAGCACCTCGGCCATGGCGGCGCGGCCCTTGACCTCGGCGGCTCCGGGGCGGTCGGTCCCGGTCGCGTGGAGGCCGGGGAACAGGTCGCCGGGGGCGGCCAGGAGGACCCCGGTCTCACCGAGGGAGGGCAGGACCTCCCCGATGTAGCCGAGGAAGGCGGGGTTGGGGCCGACGATCAGCACGCCGCGCTTGCCGAGGAGCTCGCGCTGGGCGTAGAGGAGGTAGGCGGCGCGGTGCAGGGCGACGGCGGTCTTGCCGGTGCCGGGCCCGCCCTCGACGACGAGGACGCCCTGGAGGGGCGAGCGGATGACGTGGTCCTGCTCGGCCTGGATGGTCCGCACGATGTCGTGCATGCGGCCGGTGCGGGCGGCGTCGAGGGCGGCGAGCAGCACGGCGTCCGCGTCGGCCCCCTCGTAGCCGGTGCGCTCGGTGTCGGTGAGGTCGAGGATCTCGTCGTGCAGGGCGGTGACCTCCCGGCCCCGGGTGGTGAGGTGGCGCCGGCGGCGCAGGCCCATGGGGACGTGGCCGGTGGCGAGGTAGAAGGGGCGGGCGACGTCGGCGCGCCAGTCCAGGACGAGCGGGGTGCGTTCGGCGTCGTCCTGTCTGATTCCGATGCGGCCGATGTGGTGGTCACGGCCGTCGGAGAACTCCAGGCGGCCGAAACAGAGGCCGTTTTCGGCGGCGTTCAGAGCGGAAAGCAGCCCGGACTGCTCGGCGACCATCACATCGCGTTCCAGCCGCGCCTGGTATCCGTTGCCACTGGCGGCCAGGGCACCTCGGACGGCGCGTTCGGCCTTGTCCCGCAGGTCTTCGAGGCGCGCGTAGAGCATGTCGATGAATTGCTGCTCGCTCTGGAATTCCTTGTTTGACAATTTCGCTCCCTGCGCGATACGATGTCCCTGCAAAGCTTCCTCACGCCTTCTTTCCATTCTAGGCGTGAATCATCGAATATACGCAGACGCACGCCCCGGACGTCAATTCGTCCGGGGCCTTTTTCGTATCTCCGCAGGTCTCCCCCGCCGGGCCGTCCGCACCGCTCGCCGCGCGGGCGGGGGCGCCCGGACGAGTCAGGGGGTTCGCGTCATTCGCGTCATATGAGGTGATATGTACGTGATCTTCTAGCATGGCGTTCCTCCCCTCCCGCCCCGGCCTTCGTCCACCGAGGAGCGCACCGCATGTCCCGAAGAGCACCCCGGTCCGCCGCCCTGTCGGTCGCGCTGGCCGCCGCCCTGGCCGCGAGCGCCTTCCTCACCGCTCCCGCCGCCCGGGCCCACGAGGGCGGCGCCGACCACGAGCACGCCGACGCCGAGGCCGCCTTCATCGGCGCCGACCACGCCCGCGCCCACGCCGAGCGGCGCAGCGCGGCCGCGGGCGCCGCCGACTACCCGCAGGCCACGCGTACCGCGAGCCTGGCGGCGCTGACGAAGTCCCAGGCGGCCGCCAACCGGGCCGTCGTCCCGGCCCGGGACGGCCGGTTCGCGGAGTTCTTCCCCTCCCCCGACTTCGGCGTCCACCTCGCCCAGCTCCCCACCGGCAAGGTGCTGCTCTTCTCCTTCGAACGGGTCGAGGTCAACCCCACCAAGGAGACCGGCCCCACCGACCGCATCGGCCGCACGAACGCGGGCCGCGCCTTCCTGTGGGACCCGGCCAGGGGGACGGGAGCACGGGCCTTCAAGGAGGTCCGGCCGCCGACCGTGCTGATGCCGGACGGGACCCACGTCCCGCGCCCCGCGCCGTTCTTCTGCGCCGGGCACGCCTTCCTGCCCAACGGGATGCTGGCCGTCTTCGGCGGCAACGCCGGCGGCAAGGGCGGCAGCGGGGCGAAGCTCTCCTTCGTGTTCGACCCGTGGACCGAGACCTGGTTCCGCAACCGGGACATGTCGGTGGGCCGCTGGTACCCGTCGGTGGTCACCGGGGCCGACGGCCGCCAGACGATCATGTCCGGCCAGTCCGAGCGCGGTACGGGCACCCCGACGGCGGTGGTGGAGCGCTTCCCGGCGAAGGGGCTGCCCGTGCCGTGGCGGCCGTACGACATCCCGGCGGGCATGGCCGTGCAGCGGTTCCGGGCCGACGCCCCGTTCCGCAACGACTACCCGCACCTGTTCTCGCTGCGCGACGGCATGATCTACGGGCTGGGCCGCGACGCCGACCAGCAGTGGCTGTTCGACCCGGTCCGCGAGACCCGCGCCGACCTGCCCCGCCGCCCGGCGGACTTCCGCGGCTACGGCTCGGCCGTGCCCCTGCCGGCGGGACTGCGCGGCCCGGACTCGGTCCTGGTCCTGGGCGGCGACCCGCACGACCCGAACACCTACCGGCTGGCCGGCGGCCGCTGGAGCACCGAGGAGCCCCGGGCCTTCGGCCGCACCCAGGACGACACCCTGATCCTCCCCGACGCCACCCTCCTCACCGTCAACGGCGCCCTGAGCACCCGCGACTACGGCCACGGCCCCTTCAACCCCGAGGCCGACCTCAAGTACCGGCGGACGGAGCTGCGCGACGCCCGCGGCCACTGGCGGCTCGGCCCGGCCCAGCGGCTGCCCCGCGGCTACCACTCCAACGCCCTGGTGATGCCGGACGGGCGGGTGATGGTGACCGGCGACGAGCTCCAGCAGATCGCCAACGACCCCGACATCCGCGACGCGATGGACGGCAGCATCGAGATCTACGAGCCCGCCTACCTCCACCAGGGCGGCGCCCGGCCGGCCCTGGACCGGGTCCCGGGCGGCGAACTCGCCTACGGCGCCCCCTTCGAGGTCCGCAGCCGCACCGCGTCCGCCGTCCGCCGGGCCGTCCTGCTGGCACCGACGACGGTCACCCACGCGGTGAACACCAGCCAGCGGCACCTGGAGCTCGCCGTCACCGCCGTACGGGGCGACGCGATCACCCTGCGCACCCCGCCGGGCGCGGCGGACGCCCCGCCCGGGTACTACATGCTCTTCCTCCTGGACGGGCGCGGGGTGCCCGGCACCGCCAAGTGGGTGAAGCTCGGCCGCCGTTAGACCGTCCGGCCGTCCGGCCGTCCCGGGCGGGTCGCCCGGACGGCTGTGGACAACCCCTTCCCGGCGCGACACGCCCACGAACGGCCTCGTAGCGTCGTCAACGCCGGGCCCTGCGGGCCCGCCCAGGGGGAGATCTCCTGCCGAGAGGCCGTGACGATGCCCAGCGAAGACGCCCTGTCCAGCCTGCTCCGGGTCCACCGGGGCACCGCCTGCCCCGAGGAACTGGCCGCGATCACCGTCGTGGTCGCCTGCCTCGCGGGCCGCGCCGGGCAGCCCCCGGCCGCCCCCGGGCACACCGCGGCGCACCGCCGCCCGCACCCGCGGCCCGGGGGCCGCGGATGCTGGGCGGGGTGCTGGACCTGCCGCTGAGCCGGGCGCCCGTCAGGCGCGCCGCAGCAGCCGCGCCATCGCGTCCTGGAGCGCCCCGCGCGGATCGGCCTCGGCGCCCTCCGCGCGCCAGGCGACGAACCCGTCCGGGCGGACGAGGACCGCTCCGTCGGCCGGGAGCTCGTGCAGCTCCGCCCAGTCGGCGCCGTCCGGCTGGACCAGGTCGGCCTCCGGCGCCGCGCCGACGGTGTAGGCGTCCAGGCGTGCGCCCAGCTCCCGCGCGACATGGCCGGCCGCCTCCTTCCAGGGCGTGCCCGGGCTGCTGAGCAGCACGAAGGAGGTCTCGTACAGGTCGAGCAGGGAGATCCGCCGCCCCGCCCGCGTCAGCCACATGTGCGGGGCGCGGGTGCCGACGTCCCCCTTGAGCCGCATGGTCTCGGGGATGATCGGCCGGCCGGGGTCGCCGCCGACGACGGCGCCCCGGGGGTAGCAGTAGCCCATGGCGGTGGTGAGGACCCCGCTGCCGGGGCCGCCGCCCATGGTGGGCGGGGGCACGTACCCGGGGTGGCTGTGCTCGGCCGAACGGGCGGAGGCGCGCTCGCTGGTGGCGCGGGCGACGGGGAGCCGCTCGTCCTCGTAGGTGTGCAGCAGGGCGGGTCCGGCGGAGCCGTTCAGCACCGCGGCGATCTTCCAGGCCAGGTTGTGGGCGTCCTGGATGCCGGTGTTGGAGCCGAAGGCCCCGGTCGGGGACATCTCGTGCGCCGCGTCGCCGACGACGAACGCCCGGCCGACCCCGTACTGCTGTGCGACCCGTTCGGCGGCGTGCCAGGGGGCCTTGCCGCCGATCTCCACGTCCAGGTCGGGCACGCCGATGGCGGCCCGGATCTGGGCGATGCAGCGCTCCTCGGTGAAGTCCTCCAGCGTCTCGCCCGTCTCGGGGTGCCAGGGGGCGTGGAAGACCCACTGGGTCTCGTTGTCCACCGGCAGCAGCGCCCCGTCGGCGCCCGGGCGCATCAGGTAGCAGACGATGAACCGCAGGTCGCCCAGGAGGCCGGCGAGGCGCTCGGAGCGGAAGACGATGCTGACGTTGTGGAAGAGCTCGCCGCTGCCCGCCTGCCGGATGCCCAGGGCTTCGCGGACGGGGCTGCGCGGGCCGTCGGCGGCGATCAGGTAGTCGGCGCGGACGGTGAGGTGCTCGCCGGTCTCCCGGTTCTTCACCAGGGCGCTGACCCCGTCGGCGTCCTGGTCGAAGCTCATGAGCTCGGTGGAGAAGCGCACGTCGGCGCCCTGGGCGCGGCTCTGGGCGGCCAGTACCGGTTCGATGTTGTTCTGGCTGCACAGGCACCAGCCGGTGGGGCTGAAGCGGGCGAGCGCCCCGGAGGGGTCGACGGCCTTGATGAGCCACTTGTGCTCGCCGCCGATGAGCGCCTGCGTCTGCAGGATGCCCTGGTTGGCCTCCAGGGCGGAGGCCTCCTTGCGGATGGCGGGTTCGACCCCCGCCGTCCGGAACAGCTCCATGGTGCGGGCGTTGATCCCCCGTCCGCGCGGGTGGACGGAGGTTCCGGCGTGCTTCTCGACCACCATGTGCCTGATGCCGTGGCGGCTCAGGAACAGCGAGGTCGAGAGGCCCACGAGGGAACCGCCCACGACGAGGACCGGTACACGGACATCGGCATGCTCTTCCATCGGCTGCGGGCTCCTGTTTCGTGTGGGGGCTGTGGAAGGACAGTGGACGGCTTATGCCCTCGATCGGCCTCATTGCCCGGGCGAGTCGCGTCTTGTCACCCGCTTGATCCGGAGATGTCGCGATCCGTACCCGGCCGGATGACGATGAGCGACAGCGGCGGCCCCTCCCGTCCGGACCGTCCGCGTCCGGTGACCGGGGGCCACGGGCCCGCCGTCGCCGGGCGGTGGCCGGGAAGTCGCCGCCGAACGACGCAGGGGAGCGCGTACGCGCCGGCGTCCGTGCCCTCACGAAGGAGTGAGCAGATGACAACCACCCTGTCCGAACGGGTGTCGCAGTCCGCGTTCGACGGATCCATGCTCCGGGTCGTCCTGCTGATGGACCTCCACGAGGGCGCCCAGCAGCGGTTCTTCGAGGCCTACGAGCGGCTGAGGCACGACATCGCCTCGGTGCCCGGGCACCTGGGCGACCAGCTCTGCCAGTCCTTCGAGAACCCCTCGCAGTGGCTGATCACCAGCGAATGGGAGAGCGCGCCGCAGTACCTCGCCTGGGTCAACAGCGAGGCGCACGCCGAGCAGGTCCGGCCGCTGGGCGCCTGTGCCCGC
The DNA here is from genome assembly GCF_055580265.1 of Streptomyces sp. NPDC032091. Taxonomy (NCBI): domain Bacteria; kingdom Bacillati; phylum Actinomycetota; class Actinomycetes; order Kitasatosporales; family Streptomycetaceae; genus Streptomyces; species Streptomyces sp. NPDC032091. Next base: position 70,191 of record NZ_JBVILR010000018.1, read on the forward strand.
TCGATGCGCCCGCTGAAGTTCACGGTGCTGCGCGAGACCGGCCGGCGCTACGACACCCCGCAGAGGGGCTTCCGCGGGCGGCTGCAGGACGGGCCGCGGCTCGGCGAGGGCATCGTCCGGCACGCGCTGACCTTCACGGTCAAGCCGGGCAGCGAGGAGAAGGTCGCCGAGATCCTGTCCTCGTACTCCTCCCCGGCGGCCCGCGTCGACGACCACACCCGGCTCCTGCGCACCTCCCTGTTCATGCACGGGAACCGGGTGGTGCGGGCCGTGGAGGTGCAGGGCGACCTGACCGCGGCGCTGCGGCACGTCTCGGAGCAGCCCGAGGTGCGGGCCGTGGAACACGCCATCAACCCGTACCTGGAGCAGGACCGGGACCTGGCCGACCCGGAGTCCGCCCGGATGTTCTTCATGCGCGCGGGCCTGCCGGCCGTCCACCACGTCGAGGCGCACGGGCCGCAGCCGGACCGGATCACCCGGCACGCGCTGTTCTACCCGGCCAAGCCGGGCTGCGGCCCGCTCGTCGCCCGGTTCCTGGCCCGCCAGGACGAGGCCGCCGCGAAGATCCCCACGAGTCCGGTGCTGAGCAGCAGCATCTTCCAGCGGGACGACGTCGTGGTCCGCCTGCTCGACGTCACCGGGCCGGCCGACGGCCGCTTCGCGGGCGGGTTCGGCCTGGACGGCCCGCGCGGCGCCGCGGTGCTGGACCGGCTGCTGACCGGTGCCCCGCACGCCCCGCACCCCATGGACCTGATCACCGACCGCCGGGCTCCGGCGCAGCCTTGATCCGGACGGGCGGCGGCACCCGGCACCGGGTGCCCGCCCCCGGGCCCGTTCCACCCCCACCCCGACCGGCAGCCCGTGAGAGGGCTCCCGTCCGCCAGGAGGAAGTCCGCCGTGACGAAACATCACCCGCGCATCGTCGACCTCAGCGAGACCCAGCCCAACCGCAGGCGCGGAGGCGATCTGCGCGCCGTCCTCACCCCGACCTCGGTGGGCTCGACCAGCGGCTTCATGGGCCTGGCGGTGATGGCCCCGGGCGAGTCGATCGCCGAGCACTACCATCCGTACTCCGAGGAGTTCGTGTACGTGGTCGCCGGCACGCTGGAGGTCGACCTCGACGGGGACACCCACCCGCTGCGCACCGACCAGGGGCTCCTGGTCCCGCTCAACGTGCGCCACCGGTTCCGCAACGTCGGCTCGACCGAGGCCCGGATGGTCTTCCACCTCGGCCCGCTCGCCCCGGACCCGAAGCTGGGGCACGTGGACACGGAGGAGGCGCCGAACCCGGACGCCACCGCCTGGGCGGAGCGCCCGCCGGAGCGCACGGGAGCGGTCTCGTGACCCGCCGGCGGGTGGCCGTCACGGGGGTGGGGGTGGTCGCCCCCGGCGGCATCGGCGCCCCCGCCTTCTGGGACCTGCTGTCCAACGGGCGTACGGCGACCAGGGGCATCACGCTCTTCGACCCGGACGGGTTCCGCTCCCGGATAGCCGCCGAGGTCGACTTCGACCCCTCCGAGCACGGTTTCACCGGGGACGAGGCGGCGCGGGCGGACCGGTACATCCAGTTCGCCCTGGTCGCGGCCCGCGAGGCGATGGCCGACGCCGGCCTGGAGCTGGACGGCGAGAGCGCCTGGCGCACCGGCGTGTCCCTGGGCACGGCGGTGGGCGGCACCACCCGGCTGGAGCACGACTACGTCGACGTCAGCCAGCGGGGCGCGTGGTGGGACGTGGACCACCGCCTCTCCTCCCCCTTCCTGCACCGGGCCTTCACCCCCGCCACCCTCGCCTCGGCGGTGGCGGAACAGACGGGGGCGCGCGGCCCCGTACAGACCGTGTCCACCGGCTGCACCTCCGGGCTCGACGCCGTCGGCTACGCGGTGCACTCCATCCAGGAGGGCCGGATGGACGTCTGCGTCGCGGGCGCCTCCGACTCGCCGGTCTCCCCCATCACCGTGGCCTGCTTCGACGCCATCAAGGCGACCTCGGCGAACAACGAGGACCCGGCGCACGCCTCCCGGCCCTTCGACGCCGACCGGGACGGTTTCGTCCTCGGCGAGGGCGGGGCGGTCCTGGTCCTGGAGGAGCTGGAGCGGGCGCGGGCCCGCGGGGCGCGGATCTACTGCGAGATCGGCGGCTACGCGACCTTCGGCAACGCCCACCACATGACCGGGCTGACCGCCGAGGGCCTGGAGATGGCCCGGGCGATCGAGAAGGCCCTGGCGCAGGCCCGGGTCGACGCCCGGGAGATCGACTACGTCAACGCGCACGGCTCCGGCACCAAGCAGAACGACCGCCACGAGACGGCGGCCGTGAAGCGGGTGCTCGGGGACCACGCCTACAAGACGCCGATGACCTCCATCAAGTCCATGGTGGGGCACTCGCTCGGCGCCATCGGGGCGATCGAACTCGCGGCCTGCGTTCTGGCGATGACCCACCATGTGGTCCCGCCTACCGCGAACTACGAGACCCCCGACCCGGAATGCGATCTGGACTACGTGCCGCGCACCGCGCGCGGGCACACCCTGCGCAACGTGCTGTCGGTGGGGAGCGGCTTCGGCGGCTTCCAGTCCGCCGTGGTCCTGACCCAGCCCAAGGAGGTACGCGCGTGAAGAGCCGTACTGCCGGTCCCGTGGCGGCCGTCACCGGTATCGGTGTGGTCGCGCCGAACGGGATCGGCGCGGAGGCCTTCTGGAAGGCCACCCAGGCCGGCGACAGCGTCCTGGACCGGGTGACTCGGCAGGGCTGCGAGCACCTTCCGGTGCGGGTGGCGGGCGAGGTGCGCGGGTTCGACCCGGGCTCGCTGGTCGAGGACCGGTTCCTGGTCCAGACGGACCGCTTCAGCCACTACGCGCTGGCCGCGGCCGACCTCGCGCTGGAGCACGCCCGGCTGGGCCGCGCCGACTACGAGGACGACCCGTACGCGGTGGGCGTGGTGACGGCGGCCGGGTCGGGCGGCGGAGAGTTCGGGCAGCGCGAGCTCCAGCGGCTGTGGGGGCAGGGCCCCCGCTACGTGGGCCCGTACCAGTCGATCGCCTGGTTCTACGCGGCCAGCACCGGCCAGATCTCCATCCGGCGCGGGTTCAAGGGCCCGTGCGGGGTGGTGTGCAGCGACGAGGCGGGCGGGCTGGACGCCTTCGCGCACGCCGTGCGGGCGCTGCGGCAGGGCAGCCGGGCGATGCTGGTCGGCGCGACGGAGGCCCCGCTCGCCCCCTACTCGGTGGTCTGCCAGGTGGGGTACGAGGGGCTGAGCACCGCGGACGACCCGGAGCGCGCCTACCGGCCCTTCACGGCGAAGGCCTGCGGGTTCGTCCCGGCCGAGGGCGGTGCGATGTTCACCGTCGAGGACGCGGCCGGGGCCGCGCGGCGGGGCGCGCCCGTCCGGGCCCTGCTGGCCGGGCACTGCGCCACCTTCACCCCGCCCGGGCGGCCGGAGGACTCCGAGGGGCTGGCGCACGCCGTCCGCGGCGCCCTGCGGGAGGCCGGCTGCGCGCCGGAGGAGGTGGACGTGGTCTTCGCGGACGCCCTGGGCACCCCCGAGGCGGACGCGGCCGAGGCGGCGGCGCTGCGGTCGGCACTGGGCGCGCACGGGTCGAAGGTGCCGGTGACGGCGCCCAAGACCGGGACCGGGCGGGCGTACTGCGCGGCCGGGACCCTGGACGCGGCCGCCGCCGTCCTGGCGCTGGAGCACGGTGTCGTACCGCCCACGCCGAACGTCTTCGACGTCTGCCACGACCTCGACGTGGTCACCGGCAGCGCCCGCGTCGCCCCCCTGCGGACCGCGCTCGTCCTGAGCCGGGGCCGGATGGGGTCGAACGCCGCACTCGTCCTGCGCAAGGGAGATTGAGGCCGGCGCGCAGTGATCCGTACCCCGTCCTCCAGGGCCGTGCGGGCGACCGGCCGGCCCCCGGGAAGCAGGAGAGAGAAGGCACGATGTCCGACCGACTGACCATGGAAGAGCTGGCCACCCTCATGAAGGGCGCCGGCATCACCGTCGACCCCGCGGAGCTGACGAGCCGTCCGGACTCGCGGTTCGACGACTACGGCCTGGATTCGCTGGGCCTGCTCGGCATCGTGGGCGAGCTGGAGAACCGGCGCGGCCGGGCGCTGCCCGCCGACGCCGACCGCTGCAAGAGCCCGCGCGAGTTCGTCGACCTCGTCAACAACAGCCTCATGACAGGAGCCTGATATGCCCGGCCACACCGACAACGAGATCACCGTCAAGGCACCCGTGGACGTCGTCTGGGACGTCACGAACGACCTGCCGAACTGGCCCGAGCTGTTCAGCGAGTACGCGTCCGTCGAGATCCTGGAGCAGGCCGGGAACACCACCCGCTTCCGCCTGGCCATGCACCCCGACGAGAACGGGATCGTGTGGAGCTGGGTCTCGGAGCGGACGGTGGACCGCGCGGGGCTCACGGTGAAGGCGCGCCGGGTGGAGACCGGCCCGTTCGCGCACATGAACATCCACTGGGAGTACGGCGAGGTGCCGGGCGGCACCCGGATGCGGTGGGTGCAGGACTTCGCGATGAAGCCGGACGCGCCGATCGACGACGCGGGGATGACCGACCGCATCAACCACAACTCCAGGATCCAGATGGAACTGATCCGGGACAAGATCGAGCGCGCGCACCGGGCGAAGGCCACGTCCCCGGCGGGCCGGGGCTGACCGCCCTCCCCTCCCCCGCCCCACCTGAAAGGCGACCCTCGATGCACCAAGCCCTCATCGTGGCCCGGATGGCACCCGGTTCCGCGCCCGACATCGCCGGCCTGTTCGCCGCCTCGGACGCGGGCGAGCTGCCGCGCCTGGTCGGGGTCCGGCGCCGCAGCCTCTTCCAGTTCGGGGAGGTGTACATGCACCTGGTCGAGTGCGACACCGATCCCGGTCCGGCCATCGCCAAGGTCGTCGGGCACCCGGAGTTCCGCGACCTGAGCGACCGGCTCCAGGCGTACGTCAGCCCGCACGACCCGGAGACGTGGCGGAGCCCCAAGGACGCCATGGCCCACCGGTTCTACCTCTGGGAGCGGGACGCCGCCCGGTAGTCCGTACGGGTGCCCAAGCCGGCGCCGCACCGTCGGGCGGCCTGGGCACCCACGGCCAGTGACGGGGGGAATTCGGCAGGTAGTTTTTGAATGAATACCTGACTGAATTGCCGTCAACAAGGTTCCACCTCTTATCTCGATTTGATAACGACCTCGCTTTAATGGCCTGGACCTTTGTCGCGCGACGCGCGTAACTCCCTTGTTTTTTACGCAGATTGACAGTTCATCAAATCAGGCCCGTAGGTAACGGATAGATTTCCCGAGCCCGGCTCCCGTTTGTCCGAATTCTTCACGGCGCTCATCTGGCACGCTTCTGCGCACCCACTCCCCTGACCAGGACTTGAGGTGCGCATGACAGCACGACCCAAGGGCCGGCGCCGCCGGGCCGACCAACGCCGCTCACCGCGGAAGCTGATACTCCTGACCGCCGCGGCGGCGTCGGCGGCGCTGCTCGCGGGCGGTCTCGCCTACTCCCGCCTCGCCCCCGACGCCGGGGCGAGCACCCCCACGCTGGCCGGAGCCCCGGCCGCAGCCGCGGAGCCGGCCGCCGCCCCGGCCCGTGACGAGGAGCCGGCCCCGCTCGCGAAGAAGCCCGCGAACGAGGACGCCAAGGGCATGGTCTACGACGGCCTCGACGCCGCCCCCAAGGGCGACCGCTGCGCCGGCGTCTACCGCACGGGGGCCGGGCTCTGCACCCACGGACCCGACGCCCCGCCCAAGGACGTCGACATCAAGGCCGACGTCCCGCCCGTGGTCAAGGCCAAGGCCGCGGCGGCCGATCCGGCCGCCCCCGCCTCCGCCGATCCGGCCGCCACGGACGGCGGCGGGCGTCCTCAGGACGCGCCCGCCGCCGACGCCCGCAGCGTGGCGGCGAGCGCGAAGGCCCCGGCCCCGCCCTCCGGCGGCCAGGCGGTCGCCACCGGTCCGGCCGGCCAGACCGTCCAGTGCGACGGCGACGGCAGCACCGGCAACCGCGTCCAGGTCGTGTACGCGCACGGCCCGGGCCGCGACCGGTACGCCGAGTACGCGGCCTCGTTCCGCAAGTGGGCCGTGGACGCCGACATGATCTACGCGGCCAGCGCCAAGGAGACCGGCGGCATCCGCCACATCCGCTACGTGACGGCCGCCGACTGCACGCCCTCGGTGCTGGACATCGAGCTCCCGGACTCCGCCCTCGCCGAGTTCAGCGCCACCAACAACGCGCTGGCCGGCAAGGGGCTCAACCGCCGCGACCGCAAGTACATGATCTTCGCGGACACCCAGGTCTACTGCGGCATCGGCACCTTCAACGGCGACGAGCGCCACGGCCAGGACAACCTGAGCAACTTCGGCCCCTCCTACGGCCGTACCGACTCCGGCTGCTGGGGCGGGCACACCGCCGCCCACGAACTCGGCCACAACCTGGGCGCGGTGAACAACAGCGCGCCCAACACCAGCCGGGGCGCGCACTGCACGGACGAGTACGACGTCATGTGCTACTCGGACACGCCGTACTACCCGCAGATGCGCTACGTCTGCAACAACCAGGCGAAGGAGAACATCCTCGACTGCAACCACGACGACTACTTCCACACCAGTCCCCAGCCGGGCAGCTACCTCGCCACCCACTGGAACATCGCCGACAACCAGTTCCTGATGCGCACGGAGGGCGGGGGCGGCGGCACCGACCCGAACCCCTCCCCGAAGCCCACGCCGACGCCCACCAAGAAGCCCTCGGGCGGCCCGGCGGTGACCGCCGGCCAGATCCAGGCCGACTCCGTGGTGCTGAGCTGGCCCAAGGTCGACGGGGCCGCCTGGTACCAGGTGCTGCTCAACGACAAGCACCTGACCTGGGTCCAGTCCACGTCCCTGCGCGTCTACAACCTGCGTCCCGGCACCGCGTACACGGCCGCCGTCTCCGTCCGCGACACCGCCGGCCGTGACAGCGGCGCCGGCAAGGCCGCGTCCTTCCGCACGGCCGACTCCGGCGGCGGCGCCACGACCACCCCGGGCACCCGCTACGTGCTCGGCAACGGCAGCAGCGGCATGGCCGCCGAACTGTGGGGCGGCCGCACCGCCGACGGAACGGTCCTCGTCGCCGGCCGGTCCAACGGCTACGCGCAGCAGCAGTGGTACTTCGACGACGCCGGCAGCGGCCTGGTGCGGATCCGCTCGGCGGTCTCCGGCAAGTGCCTCCAGCCCGGCGGCGCCCCGGCGGCGGGCATGTGGATCGCGCAGCAGCCCTGCTCCGGCGGCTCGGCCGCCCAGCAGTGGAAGGTCTCCGCGCGCGACGGCGCGGTGACCGTGTCCGACCCGAGCGGCGGCTTCGCCCTCGCGGTGAGCAACCGGCCCTACTACGGGGACTGGCTGCTCGAACTCCAGCGCACGGACGGCCGTCCGGCGCAGGTCTGGACGGCCCGCAAGGCCGCCTGACCCCCGATGACCGGCGGGCGGCCCTACTCCCCTAGGGCCGCCCGCCCCCGTGTACCCCCTCCCGCACTCCACCTCATCTGGAGCACCGTGAGCACTCCGAGCACCGCCCCGGCCCGTATCCGGCGCGCCGCCGTGGCGCCCCTGACCGCGCCCGCCCTCACCGCGCTGGCCCTGACCGCCGTCGCCGTCGTCGTCACGGCCGGGCCCGCCCAGGCCCATGGCGACACCCTGAACGTGGTGATCACCGGCCAGGCGGCGGGACACGTCACCGCCGACGTCACCTGGGAGAACGACGGGGACGCCGTCGAGGAGGCCGTGGCCGCCACCGTGAACGCCGTCAGCGCCGACGGCACCCGGACGGAAGGCCCCTGGAAGCTGGTGCGCGACCCCGGCCGGGCGGCGGGCTGGACCACCGCCGAGACGCTCCCCGCCGGGACCTGGACGGTCACCGTCGAGGCGGGCTTCCCCTCCCTGGGCCGCGCCCGCAAGGAGGTCGGCGTCCCGGTGACGGACCCGGCGCCGTCGACGGCCGCCTCCACGCCCGCTTCCCCCGCCACCCCGTCCCCTCTGGTCACGGCAGCCCCGCCCGCCTCCTCCGTCCCTCCCGCCTCCACGGCTTCGGCGGACCCGGCGCCGGGCGGCAGCTCCGCCGGCTGGTGGACGACCGCCGGCGTGGCCGGGATCGCCCTGCTGGGCGCCGCCGCCGGGATCCTCCTGCGCCGCGCCCGCCGCCGCTGACGCAGCGCCGACGGAGTGTCGCCCCGCCCGGCCGGGCGGGGCCTTGCATGGTGGTTCCCGGCGGCGGATCGCCAGGGACACCGCTGCGGACGACTACGGCTGGGGACGGCACATGAAGGCCACGGAGGTACTCGCGGACGGCTTCGGGCGGATCCGGGAGGCGGTCCACGAGACGGTCGAAGGACTCACGGCCGAGCGGCTCAACGCCCGCCCCGACCCGGAGGCCAACTCGATCGCCTGGCTCGTGTGGCACCTGACCCGGATCCAGGACGACCACGTCGCCGGCGCCGCCGGGCAGGAACAGCTCTGGCGGTCCGCGGGCTGGGCCGGCCGCTTCGACCTGCCGCTGCCCGTCGCCGACCACGGCTACGGGCACACGGCGGAGCAGGCCGCGAGCGTCCGCGTCGACTCGGCCGAGCTGCTGCTGGACTACTACGACGCGGTGCACGAGGCCTCCCTGCGCTACGTGCGCGGGCTGGCCGCCGCCGACCTGGAGCGCGTCGTCGACGAGCGCTGGGACCCTCCGGTCACCCTGGGGGTCCGCCTCGTCAGCGTCCTGGCCGACGACCTCCAGCACGCGGGCCAGGCCGCCTACGTACGGGGTCTGCTGGAGCGGCGCTGAGCCGGCACCTCACCTCCCCCTCCATATTGCGGAAAAGAATTTCCACGATGCGATAGGTTATGGATCTCCGGTGCAGCCCGCACCGCAGACCCGCAGCTGGAGGAGAGAAGAAGATGAGCGAGAGTCGCGTCGCCCTGGTCACCGGTTCTTCCTCGGGGATCGGGGCCGCCGTCGCCGAGCGGCTGGCCGCCGAGGGGATCCGCGTGGTCGTCAACTCCGCCCGCAGCGCGCAGGCCGGCAAGGAGCTCGCGGCGCGGCTCCCGGACGCCGTGTACGTACAGGGGGACGTCTCCGACCCCGAGGACGCCCGGCGGATCGTGCGGGCCGCGATAGACGCCTACGGGCGGCTGGACGTCCTGGTCAACAACGCGGGCGTGACCCGCTTCATCCCGCTCGGCGACCTGGAGGCCGCCGACGCGCGGGCGTGGCGGGAGATCTTCGACGTGAACGTCATCGGGGCCTGGCAGATGATCACCGCGGCCGTCCCGCACCTGAAGGCGTCCGGGGCGGGTTCCGTCGTCAACATCTCCTCGGTGTCCGCGACCCGGGCGCTGGGGAGTTCGGTCCCCTACGCCGTGAGCAAGGCGGCCGTCAACCACATGACCCGGCTGCTCGCCTCCCAGCTGGGCCCTTCGGTCCGGGTGAACGCCGTGGCGCCCGGGCTGATCGACACGCCCTGGTACGACGGGGCGGAGGAGGTCTGGGAGAGCTCGCGCGAGTGGATCACCGAGAACACCCCGCTGCACCGGGTGGGTACGCCCCAGGACGTGGCGGAGGCGACGCTGTACCTGGTGAACGCCGCCTACACGACGGGCGACGTGCTCACGGTCGACGGCGGCCGGCACGTCGTCTGACCGGAGCCGCGGGTCAGTGGGACGGGGTGCGGGCGACCGCGCTCGCGTGGCCGGCGTCCGCCTCCAGGTCCAGGGTGCGGCCGGCCGCCGGATCGCGCAGGGCGTCCTCGGCCTCGCAACGGCCCGCGCCCGCCCGGCAGCTGACGCGGTACCGGGTGGCCGTGGGCAGGACGAGCGCCAGGCGGCCCGCGCCGACGTGTCCGGCGATCCGGTCCGGCGGCGCGGCGAAGGCGAGCTTCGCGGCCCCCGAGTCGGCGCGGACGTCGGCCTGCGGGACGGCGAGGCCGGAGGCGTCCAGGGTGCCCGAACCGACGCGGGCCCGCAGGGGGCCGCGCAGGTCGGCGAGGACCAGGGCGCCCGATCCCATCTCGGCGTCGACGGTGCCCGCGAGGCCGCTGACGGTGACCCGGCCGGAACCTCCGGAGACCCTGACCGGGATCCCGGCGGGGACGGTCACCGCGAGCCGGACCGAGCAGCCGGTGCCGCTGGTCACCCCCAGGGCCTCCCCGGGGCAGTGCGCGGTCAGTTTGAGGGTGTCGCCGAGCCAGCTCTCCTCGACGGTCGGCTCCCTGAAGGTCCAGCGCAGGTCGGCCCGGTAGCCGACCTGCTGGTCCCCGCGCGGGGTGACGGTCACGTCCGCCTCGCCGCCGGCGACCTCCAGCGCGGTCACGGCCCGCCCCGCGCTGCCCCCGGTGGCGACGCCGCTCCGGGCGCCGAGGTCCGCCCTCACCTGCCAGCCGGCCGCCGCCAGCACGAGGACGGCGCTCAGTGCCGCGGCCGTGTACCAGGCGAGGCGCTGTCCGCGCGGGGCCGCGCCGGCCGGGTCCGCGGGGCCGCTCACGAGGCGCCGTCCAGGAACCGCAGGACCGCGAGGACGCGCCGGTGGGCCTCGGTGGCCGGGGGCAGGTCGAGCTTGGCGAAGATGTTGTTGATGTGCTTGGCCACCGCGCTCTCGCTGACGACGAGTCCCTCCGCGATGCCCGCGTTGGAGCGGCCCTCGGCCATCAGGGCGAGGACCTCGCGCTCGCGCGGGGTGAGCCGCTCCAGCGGGTCCGGTCCACCGCGGCGCAGCAGCAGCTGGGCCACGACCTGCGGGTCGAGGGCGGTGCCGCCGGCGGCGACGCGGCGCAGGGCGTCGATGAACTCCTCGACGTCGGCGACGCGCTGCTTGAGCAGGTAGCCGATGCCCGCGCCGCTCTGGGAGGACAACAGGTCGGCGGCGTAGCGCTCCTCCACGTACTGGGAGAGCAGCAGGACGGCCGTGCCGGGGCTCTGACTGCGGATCATCAGGGCGGCCCGGACGCCCTCGTCGGTGAACCCGGGCGGCATGCGCACGTCGACCAGGGCGAGGTCGGGCCGGTGCTCCTCGACGGCGGCGAGCAGCCCCTCGGCGTCGCCGGTCTCGGCGGCCACCTCGAATCCGGCCATTTCGAGGACTTTGACAAGACCTATGCGCAGGAGGACGGAGTCCTCGGCGATCACAGCCCGCACGGCAGCTCCACGGTGACGACGGTCGGGCCCCCTCGGGGGCTGTTGATCAGGATGGTTCCGTCGACCGACCCTACGCGTTTGCGCAGGCCGGTCAGACCGGTGCCGCCGGCCGGGTCGGCGCCGCCCACCCCGTCGTCGGTGACGACGACGCGCAGCACCTCGCCGCGGCGGCCGCCCGGGACCCGGGCGACGGTGACCGAACAGCGGCGGGCGCGGGCGTGCTTGGCGACGTTGGCGAGGGCCTCGGAGACGACGAAGTAGGCGACGGCCTCGACGGTGGGGCCGGGCCGTTCGGCGAGGTCCACGGTGAGTTCGACGGGCAGCGGGGCGCGGGCGGCGATGCCGGAGAGGGCGGCGTCGAGGCCGCGGTCCTCCAGGACGGCCGGATGCAGGCCCCGGACCAGGTTGCCGAGTTCCTCGATGGCCTCCTTCGCCTCGCGGTGGGCCTCGTCGATAACGGCCTTGGCCTCGGGTGGGAGGCCGGTGAGGGTGGCGCGGGCGATGCCGAGGTTCATGGCAAGGGAGACGAGCCGCTGTTGGGCGCCGTCGTGGAGGTCGCGTTCGATGCGGCGGCGTTCGATGTCGGCGGCGTCCAGCACCCCGGCGCGGCTCTCGGCGAGGTCCTCGACGCGCCGTTCGAGCTCGCGGGCCCGGTTGGGGCCGAGGAGGGCGGCCGCGGCGAGGGCGTCGAGCCGGGTCAGGGCCGCGGCCATCCAGGGTGCGGCGAGCAGCGCGAGGACGCCGCCGGCGGTGAGGAGGTCGTACTCGCGGGTCCAGCCGAAGCCGGGGAGTCCGCCGTCGGAGGGCAGCAGCCAGACCCAGCCGTAGGCGGCGGCGCAGGCCAGACCGCCACCCCAGGTGAGCACGAGCGAGGCGGCGCCGAGGGCGGCGAGCGGGCTGACGACGAGGTGGTAGGTGTACTGGCGCCGGGTGGCCTCGGAGCGCAGCCGCTCGGCCAGGCCGCGGGCGGTCCGCCAGGGGTGCGTGTGGAGCACGGGCGGCACGTCGAGTCCGAGCAGCACCCGGAAGCGGCTGCGCTGGAGCGTCGTCAGCAGCGGGGAGAGCGCCAGGCACAGCAGGAGCGGGAGGGCGGTGCGGCCGGGGGCGGCCACGGTCAGCAGGAGGAGCCCGGTGGCGACCGGGAGCGCGGGCGGGATCGCCGCGACGCTGAAGGCCGTGTGGCGCCAGGCCCAGGCCGACCACGGGGCGTGCGCCGCGATCCAGGTGTACGAACGCTTCAGGGCGCCCCAAGTTGCCATACCCGTACGGTAATCGCACAGGTCAGGGTGGCCGCCACCCCCCTGGTGCCCGGTGGGGGGGTGTACCTGGCACCACCCCCGGTTCGGATCGTGGGGCTACTGATCATGGCGGCGTCGGCGGACAGAGTGGTGGTGTGCCCGGCGGACGGACCGCCGGCCCGGAAGGAGACCCGCAGTCATGGCCCTCGCCGCCCCGCAGTTCCAGGCCCACCGCCCCGCCGCCGCCCTGCGCACGCCGGCCGGCCGGCTGCGGGCCGGGTGGGCGGGCCGGGGGCTGCCCCGCCTCGCGACGGTGTTCACCGGGTGCGGGCTGGCGCTGCTGCCGTGGATGGTGGTGCTGGCGAAGACGATGCCGCGGACCGCCGAGGTGTCGAACTGGTCCGCCGCCTGGATAGGCCTCGACGCGATGCTCGCGGCCGGGCTGACGGGGACGGGGCTGCTGCTGCGGGCCGGCGATCCGCGGGTCGCGCCGGTGGCGGCGGCGACGGCGGCGCTGCTGGCGATGGACGCCTGGTTCGACGTCACCACCTCGCTCGGGACCGGAGAGCAGGGTCTGGCGCTGCTGCTGGCGGCCGGGGCGGAGCTGCCGCTGGCGGTGGCCTGCGCGGTGGTGGCCGCGCGGCGCACCGCCTGAGCGGCGGGACGTCCGAGGGCTACTCGATGACGAGCTCGACGGGGATGTTGCCGCGGGTGGCCTTGGAGTACGGGCACACCTCGTGGGCCTGCTTGACGAGCAGGGCGCCGGTCTCCCCCTCCAGGGACTCGGGCAGCTCGATGCGCAGGGTCACGGCGAGGCCGAAGCCGCTCGCGTCCTGGCCGATCGAGGCCTCGGCGGTGACGGAGATGTCGCCGGTGTCCACCTTGGCCTGGCGGCCGACCAGGCCCAGCGCGCTGGCGAAGCAGGCGGCGTAGCCGGCGGCGAAGAGCTGCTCGGGGTTGGTGCCCTGGCCGTTGCCACCGAGGGCCGGGGGCATGGCGAGCGCGAGGTCGATCTGGCCGTCGGAGCTGACGGCGCGGCCCTCGCGGCCGTTGGCGGTGGCGACGGCGGTGTACAGCGCGTCCATCGGAGGTCCTTTCGCAGGGGCGGGGCGGCCGGTGGGGCCGGCCCTCGACCACAAATAGAGCACACAATTCAGTTGTGCACAACTCAATCGCTCGCAAGAAGGCTCGGGTAGACTGGGCACCATGACCGAGCAGCCCCCGACCGAGCCGGGCGACACCCTCCGCGACCAGGACTTCCTGCGCCTCGACGGGCAGATCTGCTTCGCCCTGGGCGCCGCGAACCGCGCCTTCGGCGGTCTCTACCGGGTCATCCTCAAGGACCTGGAGCTGACCTACCCCCAGTACCTGGTGATGCTGGTGCTCTGGGAGCACGGGACGATGCCGGTCAAGGAGCTGGGACGGCACCTGCGGCTGGACTCGGGCACCCTCTCCCCGCTGCTCAAGCGACTGGAGGCGGCCGGCCTGATCCGCCGCGAGCGCAGCACCGAGGACGAGCGCTCCGTGCACGCGGTGCTCACGCGGGAGGGCGCCGCCCTGCGGGAGCGGGCGGTGGAGGTGCCCCGCCGGATCGCGCGGGCCACCGGCTTCGAGCTGGCCGAGATCCGCGAGCTCCAGGAGCGCCTGGGCCGCCTGACGGCCGCCCTGGACGCGGCCGTGGACTCCGTCGGACAGGACCTCGCGCAGGACGCCGCGCGGGGCTGACCGAAGCCCGGCCCGCGCCGGGCCGGGGCGGTGTTTTCACGCCTCCGGGCGGCGCTCCATGGCCGGGCGCAGGCGTTCCAGCAGGGCGTAGAGGGCCGCACCCTCCGCCTCGTCCAGCGTGTCGAGCGCCCCGTGCGTGGCCTGCATCTCCTCGCGCACGCGGCGCATCGTCTCGCGGCCCTCGTCGGTCGCCACGACGTTCTTGACGCGCCGGTCCCGCGGCTCGGGCTCGCGCCGCACCAGTCCGCGCGCCTCCAGCCGGTCCACGATCCCGGTGACGTTCGAGGCGTCACAGGCCAGCAGGGAGGCCAGGCCGCGCATCGGCACCGGGCCCTCCAGCTGGGCCAGGACCTTGGCCTGGGTGGAGGTCAGGCCGTACCGGGCCGCCGCGGCGGCGAAGTCCCGCCACTGGGCGGTGCCGATCGCGGCCAGCAGCTCCAGCAGTTGGAGCTTGGCGGGGCGGTGTGGGGCGGTGGTGCTCATGGCTCGGACCCTACTGGAGGATCGTTGACATTATCAACCTTTTACTTGACCACCTTAAGTATCTCTGGCTACCTTCGTCGAAGTACTTGATGACATGAAACATCTGCGTCCTCAAACACTCGACGCAGGACTCCGAAGCACTGAGAAGGTCCCCGCAGCCATGAGCTCCGCCGCATCCGCCCCCGCAGAAGGCAGGAACGGGAACGAGACGGTCATCGTCTTCGCCCTGAGCCTCGCCGCCATGGTCGTGTCGATGATGCAGACCCTGCCCGTACCGATCCTGGGCCTGATCCGCAACGACCTCGGCACCTCCACCGCCAACGTCAGCTGGGTGACCACCGCCACCCTGCTGTCCGCCGCCGTCTTCACCCCGCTGCTCGGCCGCTTCGGCGACCAGCACGGCAAGAAGCCCACCCTGGTGGCCGTCCTCGGCGTCATGGTCGCCGGTTCCGTGGTCGCGGCGCTCGCGAGCTCGCTGCCTCTGCTCATCCTGGGCCGGGTGCTCCAGGGCTCCGCCACCGCCATCTTCCCGCTGGCCCTCTCCGTCCTGCGCGAGGAGGTCCGCCCGCAGAAGCTCCCCGGGGCGATGGCGCTGGTCAGCGGCACCCTCGCGTTCGGCAGCGGCCTGGCGCTGGTCGCCACCGGCCTGCTGACCTCCGGTGAGGGCGCCGACTACCGCAACGCCTTCTGGATGGCCACCGGCTTCGCCACGCTGGCCCTGCTGGCCGTCGCCTTCCTGGTTCCGGCGACCCGCCACAAGACCGGCGGCCGCACCGACTTCCTCGGCGCCCTGACCCTGGGCATCGCCCTGCTGCTGCTCCTGCTGCCCATCTCCCAGGGCCACGAGTGGGGCTGGTCCTCCGCCCGCACCCTGGGCAGCTTCGCCGGCGCCGCCGTCATGACGGCCGTCTGGGTCCTGGTCGAGCGCAAGGTCGCCGAGCCGCTGGTCGACATGAAGATGTTCGTGCACCGCCCGGTCCTGATGGCCAACCTGGCCGGCATCCTCGTCGGGTTCGGCATGTTCGCCAACTTCCTGGGCGTCTCCTACCTCGTCCAGATGCCGCAGAAGCTCACCGGCTACGGCTTCGACGCCACCATCCTGCGCGCCTCGGTCCAGTTCCTGCTGCCCGGCGCCATCGTCTCCCTGCTCGCCTCCCCCGTCGGCGGCCAGCTGGTGCGCCACCGCGGACCCCGCCTGGCCCTGGCCGTCGCCGCCGCGCTCGGCGCCGCCGGCTTCGGCTGGCTCGCCCTGGACCACGGCCACACCGCCTCCGTCATCGGCGCGGGCGTCGTCGTCGGCGCGGCCGTCAGCTTCGGCTACGCGGCCATGCCCGCCGTGATCATGTCCAGCGTCCCGCACCACCAGAGCGGCATCGCCAACGGCATCAACTCGATCTCCCGCTCCACCGGCAGCGCGATCGGCAGCGCCATCGTCACCACGATCCTGGCGTCCAAGACGATCGAGCACCTCCCCCAGGGCGTTCCGCCCCTGCCGGCCGAGTCCGGATTCACCCTCACCTTCTGGATCGGCGCCGCCGCGTTCGCGCTGGTGGCCCTGATCAGCTGGCTGGGACTGCGTTCCGGCCACGGCCCGCGCGTCGTGCAGGCCGTGGCCGCGAACGTCACCGCGGAGCAGGCCCCGGAGACCGTCTCCGCCCGCTGATCCCCGTACGCGACCGCGTACACCCCCACACCGCTGCCCCCGGTCCCACGACCGGGGGCAGCGCTGTTCTCCGGTGCCGGACGCACCCGCCACGGGCGTTGTCAGTGGTGATCGCTAGTCTCCCGACATACCGCAGCCCAGCAGGCGTTGAGGCCTTCCTTTGGGCTGCGCAAGACGGTTTTCGGACAGGCGGAGGGGCACGGCTGATGGCTTGGCTGGCGGTGGACGAGGGGTACGAGGTCTCCCTCGTGGAGGGGCGGGTGGCCGTACGGCGGCCCTCGGGGCGGCAGTTGAAGGCGGTACCCAAGGCACTGCGCGACCATCCCGAGGTGGACCGGCTGCGCCGGCTCGCCGAGTGGCTCGACCGGCACGAGGCGGCCTGCGCGGCCCAGGTGGACGGCTGGATGGTCTCCTCGCTGCCGGTGCCGACCGCCCTGCTGGCCCGGGTCTGGCGCGACGAGGCCTGGCAGGCCGCCCTGCGCGACCTGGCGGTCGTCGGCGACGGCGACCCGGACGAGGTGGGCTTCCTGCGCGACGCCACCGACGCGGGCGAGCTCAAGGTGGTCAACCTCGACGGCGAGACCGTACGCCTCTCCCCGCGCACGGTGACCCTGCCGCACCCGGTACTCCTGCCCGACCTGGACGACGTACGCGAGTTCGCGGCCGAGCTGGACATCACCCAGCGCGTGGAGCAGATCCACCGGGCGACCTGGACGAAGCCCGCGGACCTCAAGGAGGCCGCCACCGAGGTCCGGGACTACGCCGGCGGGAAGTTCCCCTCCCGGTTCAGCCTCGCGGCCCGCGCCACCGGCCTCGGCCACCGGGTCTCCGGCGGCTACGCCACCTGCAAGGTGCGCGACGGCGGCCGGGCCGTGGAGGCGGCCGTGTGGATCGGCGAGCCCTACTGGGAGGACGAGTCGGAGACCGGCGCCCTGAGCTGGCACGACGAGGAGGGCCGGGCCGTGCGGCTCGGCGAGGTCGGACCGGTGGCCTGGTCCGAGGGGATGCGGATGGCCGCGGCGCTGTACGCCGGGCGCAAGATCGAGGAGGGCGGGGACGCATGAGCACGGACACCACGGGAACCCGGGCCGGTACGGACACCGGCGCGGACACGGCTGCCGGGACGGCCGCCGCCGAACTGCTCGCCGCCGGCGCCGTCCTGCCCGAGGACACCGCGGACGCGGGCCCCGGCGCCGTCCCGCTGACCGCCCGGACGTACCGCCACCCCGCGCTCGGGGACGGGCGGGTCGTCGTCCGGCTCGCCGCGGCCGAGCTGGGCGCCGCCGAGGACCTCGCCGCGGGCTTCCTGGGCCTCGTCCCGGACGGCGAGCCCGCCGTCGTCGGCCTCGGCCGCCGGCAGGCGCTCGGCTTCCCCGAGTGGGTGCTCGTGCACCACCCCGACGACGGCCACCACGCCCTCGCCCTCGTGCCGGAGCTGGACCGGCTGGCCCGGCAGGCCAAGACCAAGCCCAAGGCCGCCCTCGACGCCTGCACCGAGATCTGCGAACGTCTCGCCGCCTCCCTCCCGCACTTCCTGCCCGTCTTCCAGGAACAGGCCGCCCGCGTCTTCCTCGCCGTCGAGAACACCACGTACGCCGCCCAGCTGTTCGGCCGGGCGCGCGCCGCCGAGGCCCGCTACGGCCTGGCGGTCGACGAGGACCGTCTCGACGCCGTCTTCCTGGAGTTCGCCCTGGCCGGCGCCCTGCCGGTGAAGGTGCTCACCGGCTACGCCAAGGACCTCGCCCAGCGGGTCTCCCCCGCCGAGGCCTTCACCCGCTTCCGCCGCCTGTGCGTACGCCGCACCGCGGGCGGGCTCCCGCCGTCCGCGCAGGCCACGACCGAGCTGCGCCGCCTCGCCCGGGCCGCCGGGCTGACCGGTGGCGTGCCCGAACAGGACTACCTGGCCGAGCTGCTGCCGCTGCCCGCCACCCTGCGGGCCGCGGCCGGCTGGTGGAAGTCCCACCGCGCCGCGCTCATCGCGCTGGCCCGGCGGGTGCCGTCCGTGCGGGGCACCCTGCTCGGCATGGTGCCGGGCGGCACCGGCGAGGCGGGCGAGCTGGCCGCGATGTGGCTGGAGGTGCTGGAGGAGTCCGGCGCCACCGCCGGACTGGCCGACGACGCCGTGCCCGAAGAGCAGCGTTCCCCCGACGGCACCGCCGGCTGGCTGGAGCGCTTCCACACCGCCCGGTACGCCGGCTGGGGCAGCCCGCCCCCCGTGCCGGCGCTGCTCGCCCTCGTCGAACGCTGCGCCGGCAGGCTGCGCGCCGAACTCGCCCTGCCCGGCCGGGAACAGGGTCTGCGACTCGGTCTCCAGGACGTCAACCTGCTCGACCTGCTGCTCTCCCTCGGGCTGCCCGTGGCCGGCCCCGGGGAGGACTCCGGGGCCTTCCTGGGCCTGGAGGAGTGGAACCGCTCCCCGGAACCCCGCGACCTGCGGGCCCTGTGCGCCGACGCGCGGCTGCGCCCCGCCTTCTTCCGCACCCTCAACCGGTTCAACGGCCACATGGCGGGGGGCCGCGAGACCGTGCGGCGGCTCGCCGTGACCCCCGGCAGCGGCCCGCTGATCGCCGAGTGGGTGCGCGAGGTGGCCGCCGAGTCCACCGCGTCGGCGCTGCCCGACCTGCCCGAGGCGATCCGCCGGCTGACCTGGCTGCCCTCCGAGGCCCTGGCGCTGGCCCCCGAGGAGGTGGCCGAGGCCGCCGGCGCCGACCTGGCCGAGGTCCTCGCCCGCACCCTGCGCGGCGGCCTGTTCGAGGAACTGGAGTGGCCCGCCTGGGAGAGCGCCGTCCGCGAGCTGACGCCCGGCCGCGGGCGCGGCAACCTGACCGTGATGGACGCCTGGCCGTACGTCATCGTCGCCAACGCCACACAGGTGCGGGTCATCGATGCCGACTCCACCGTCCTCACCCACGACCTGCGGGCGCCGTCCGTGAACGGGCGGCAGCTCGGCTTCCACTACACCGACGGCGACCTGCTCGTCTTCTGGGCCTCCTACAACGGCCCCGTCGAGGGCTACTGGCTGAGCGACCCCGACCGCGTCCTGACCCTGGACTCCTCGGCCACCTACTGGTCGGTCCGCTCCGGGCACGTCGGCCTGCCGCTGCCCGGCGGCGGCCGCACCACCGGCGCCGGCGTGCTGCACCGCGGCGACAGCCTCGTCCCGGCCGAGCGGCCGGTCGTCTCCGACGGGACCTCGTACTGGGTGTGGGACGGCGACCGCGACTCCGGCGGCCCGGGCTGGACCGAGTACGACCCGGCCACCGGGGCCACCGGACGGCGTTCGGCGCCCCGCTTCCTCGCCGAGGCCCTGGAGGGCCACCCCGGCGGCAGCACCCTGCCCGACAACGTCGGCCAGAACTGGCTGCGGCCCGCGCCCGCCGTCGAGGGCTCGGTGCTGGGCAGGCCCGCGGACGGCCTGCTGGGCTGGCGCGCCGTGCGCGTGCCCGGCCGGGGCTGGCACGGCTCCGACACGGCCGGCGGCCGGGTCCGCGTCCCCGAAGGCGGCGCCAGGCCGGACGCGGCGGTCCGGCTGCCCGGCGACGACCGGCCGCGCGCCCTGACGAGCGACTGGCGCACCCTGTCCCTCAGCGACCCCGAGGGGGCCGTCACCGCCCGGACCACCGCCGCGCACCACGGCGCCCCGCACGCCGCCGGCCACGCGGAACTCCCGCCGCTCGCCTACTGGTACTGCCTGCGGCCCCGCGACCCCGAGGGCTCGGCGGCGCTGCGCGCGCTGGACGCCCCGGCGGCCGGGGCGCTGCTGAAGGCGGCCGCCGAGGCGGAGCGGCGCGAGGAGCTGCCCGCGCTGGTCCGCGAGGCCCTGCCCGCGATCGGCTCCCCCGTCCTGGTCGGCGGGGTGGTCGACGTGCTCCGCTCCGCGCTGGTCCAGCGCAAGGCCCTGGCGGGGGTCGCGGAGTCCCTCGCCGGCCGCCCGGCGGCCCGGCCGAAGCCGGCCGGCGAGCGGGGGCCCGCCGACCAGCTGCTCGACGCGGCCCTGCACGGGCTGACGGGCACGCCCTACCACCGCTCCTACGGCGGCCAGACCGACGCGGCGTTCGCACTGGTGCGGGCGCTCGGCGCGGCCGCGGCCGACACCGCCGCCGAGGCGGTGGCGGGGCGGGTGCACGTGGACGTGCCGAAGCTGGCCGAGTCCTCGTTCCCCTGGGCGGGACTGTTCCTGGAGGCGCCCGCCGCGGTCGCGTACCGCGCGGCCGTCACCGGCGCCGCCGGCACCACCGACGAGCAGCGGACCGCCCTGTGCCGGATGCTGGCCGAGGTGGACGCCCTGGGCCTGGCCTCGGCCGGGACCTCCGCGGCCCGCTGGCGGCGCCTGACGGTGCGGATCGACACCGCCCACCTGCTGGGCGCCGACGGGCGGGAGCGGGGCCGGGGCAGCCGGCACCGGGCGGTGCTCCCCCTCGGCGGCGGGGCGCTGCTCGCGCTGAACGAGCAGACCGCGGAGTACCCGCGGGGGCGGCAGTTCGACGCGCTGCTCCACGACCCGGCGGGCGCCTTCGCGGTGCCCGCGCCCTACACCGGCGCCGGTGAGGCGGTGACGGTCGGCGACCGGGAGCGCGGGGCCGGCTGGCTGACCGGGTTCCTGGAGCAGGCCGCCGAGCGCGGCCCGGCACCGTGGTTCCCGGCGGCGGCCGAGGAGTTCGGCCGGCTGACCGGGGTGTCGGCCGCCGTGGCCGCGCTGGTGGTCGCGGGCCTGCCGTACCTGGAGACGTACGAGCGCGGGTTCCTGCCCGCCGACGCGCGCAAGCTGCTCGGGGTCAAGGCCACCGAGGCCGCGCACGCCCGCAACGACCTGCGGGAACTGTCCCCGCAGGTGCGCCGCGAGCTGGTCGCGGCGCTGCTGCCCGCCGACCCGGCGCGCCTGTGGACCGACGGCCCGGACGCGGAGGCCGCCGCGCGGGTGTGGAACCGGCGCGCGGGCCGCCGTACGCCGGTGCCGGAGTGGCTGCTCGCCGAGGCCGGCAAGGAGGTCCGCGGGGCCTGGCCGGCGCACCGCGCCCTGCCGGCACTGCTGGACGCGGCGGCCTCGCCGGAGCTGTCCGCCGACACGGCGTGGGCCGTCAAGGGGGACCGCGCGGAGCCGGTGGTCCCGGGCGGGCGCCCCTTCGACGCGGGCGTGCTCACCTCCGCGGTGGGCTTCGCGGCCTGGCTCGCGCACCGGCTGCCCGCCGGGCACCCCGTACGGTCCTGCCTGCCGCCGGTGCTGACGGCGGTGCGGCAGCGGCTGGCCTCGCCGGAACTGCTGCTGAGCGTGGGGCACTACGTGGACCTCGCCGGCTTCCGCAAGGCCGCCGGCACCCCGACCGAGACGGCCGAGGGCTACGAGCGGTACGGCGCGGTGGTCCTGGCCACCCAAGACGGCCGCCCGCTCGCGGCGCTGCGCACCGCGCTGCTGGACTCGACCGGGTCCGACCCCTACCTGCCGCTGCTGCGCGGCACCGAACAGCTGCCCTCCGCGACGGAGACGGCGCTGCGCCTGGCCCACGACCCGGGCTTCGCCGCGCTGCTCGCCGACCCCGGGGCGCCGGTGGCGGGCGAGGCCGACGGGGAGGGCGCGTGGTGGCCGCAGGACGCGGGCCGCAGCGTGCCGGAGCTGGTGGCGGAGGTGTCCGCGGCGTGCGGGCTCGGCGTGGACGCGGCCGTCCTGTACCTGGCGCTGCTCGCGATGCCCGACCCGACGGACCGCAACACGGCGCGCTGGACGGGCTGGAAGCCGGCCCGGCTGAAGGCCGCCCGCGCGGAGCTGGCCGCCACCGACCTGGTGGTGTCGGCCACCCGGGCCCGGGCCGGGCGCTCCCTGTTCCTGCCCGGCCCGTGGGCCGAGCCGCAGGCGCCCGCGCTGCCCGTCGAGCAGTGGAAGCTGCCGATGTACGCGCTCGCCCCCGGCGGCCGGCCGGTGCTGGGCGCGCTGGTACCCGCCGAGCCGGCGGCGGAGCTGTACCGCCGGGCGTGGGCGCGGGTCCGCGAGGGCGACGTACCGCGCTTCGAGGAGCTCAAGGTCAAGCGCGCCGCCGGCCGGCGGCGCTGAACCCCGCCGGGTGACCGGCTCCGACGGGGCGCGGCCCTCCCGGGCCGCGCCCCCGCCCCCCTTCTCCATCTCCCTCCGGAACACGAGGACTTCCCGATGACCGTGACCGAACCGTCCGCCCCCGCACGGCAGGTCGTGCCCGCCGAGGAGCGGTACGCGACCGAACTCGCCTTCCTCGCCGCCCAGGACCCCGGCCCCCGTCCGCCCGGCTGGGCGCTGACCCCGCGTGCGGTGGTGACCTTCGTGTGCGGCAGCCAGGGCGAGGAGCTGGCCCTGCCGAAACGGCGCGCCGGACTGCCGTCGAAGCTGGTGATCGCGCCGAAGTTCGTCGGCGAACGCGCCCTGGTGGAGCGGTGCGTGGTGACCCTGGCCGGGGAGCGCGGCCTGCTGCTCACGGGTGAGCCGGGCACCGCGAAGTCGATGCTGTCCGAGCTGCTGTCCGCCGCCGTGTGCGGCACCAGCGCGCTGACGGTGCAGGGCACGGCGGGCACCACCGAGGACGCCTTCCGGTACGGCTGGAACTACGCGCTGCTCCTCGCCCAGGGGCCGACCCGGCAGGCCCTGGTCGACTCCCCCGTGCTCGCGGCGATGCGCGCGGGGCGGGTGGTGCGGGTCGAGGAGATCACCCGCTGCCTGCCCGAGGTGCAGGACGCGCTGGTGTCGATCCTGTCCGACCGGCGGGTGAGCGTGCCGGAGCTGACGGCGACCGAGGACTCGGTGGTCTCGGCGGCTCCCGGTTTCACGGTCATCGCCACCGCCAACCTGCGGGACCGGGGCGTCTCGGAGATGTCGGCGGCGCTCAAGCGTCGCTTCAACTTCGAGACGGTCGGCCCGATCGCGGACCCGGACGCGGAGGCCGCGCTGATCCGCCGGCAGGCCGTGGCCGCGGTGGAGCGGGCCGGGGCGGCGTTCGGGGTGGACGACAGCGTCCTCGACGCGCTCGTCACCGTCTTCCGGGACCTGCGCTCGGGGCGCAGCGCGGAGGGCTGGGACGTGGAGCGGCCGGGGACGGTCATGTCCACGGCGGAGGCGGTGCAGGTGGCGGCCTCGCTGGGGGTCGCGGCCGCGTACCTGCCGGGCGGTGACGTGCTGGACCTGCTGCCGGGCCATCTGCTGGGCGTCGTGCGCAAGGACGACCCGGCGGATCACGGCCGGCTGCTGGGCTACTGGGACGGCCCGGTGCGCCGCCGGGCCGAGGACGGCTCGGCGATGTGGCGCCGGCTCTGGGACCTGCGCGGGAGCCTGCGTTGACGCTCACCGCTGAACCACGGGAGGCCGTGGAGGCCCTGGCCTCCTCGCGCGTGCCGTACCTGCTGGGGGTACGGCACCACAGTCCCGCCCTGGCGGCGGTGGTGCCGGCGCTGCTGGACGCCGCGGACCCCGAGGTGGTCTGCGTGGAGCTGCCGGCCGACTTCGAGCCGTGGCTGACGCACCTGGCCGACCCGGAGACGGTCGCCCCGGTGGCGTTGGCGGGCCTGGGGCACGGGGGCCGGCTGGCGTTCTACCCGTTCGCGGACTTCTCCCCGGAACTGGCGGCGGTCCGCTGGGCCCGCACCCGCGGTGTGGAGGTCCGCTGCTGCGACCTCCCCCTGTCCCACCCGGCCTGGTCCCCGGCCGCCGCTCCGCCGCCACCGGCGGCGGGCCCCGCCGACGGCCCGGCCCCGACGGCCGACGCACACGGCCCGGGCACGGACACGGACACGGCAGGGTCCGGGGCCGTGCGGCGGCGGGCCTACGCGGACGCGCTCGCCGCGTCCGGGTCGGGGCGTGACGGGGACGACATGTGGGACCGGGCCGTCGAGGTCCTGGCCCCGGGCTGCTCCCCGGAGGCCGTCCGCCGCGCGGCGCTCGGCGTCGGGTGGGCCCTGCGCGCGGACGCGGGGGCCGTCCCGGCGACGGACCTGGCCCGGGAGTCCCACATGCGCCGGGTCCTCACGGAGGCCGCCGAGGGCGGCCGCCGGGTGGCGGCGGTCATCGGCGCCTTCCACGCCCCGGCCCTCCTGCCGGCCGACCCGCCACCGGGCCCGCGCGACGGCGACGCCGAGGCCCGGGCGGGGGAGGCCCCCGAGGGCACGGGCACGCCCGGAGCCGGGGCCGACGCCCTGGCCGGGGGCGGCGTCGTGGCCGGGTCGGAGGCCGGGGCCGGAACGGAGGCCGGGGCCGGTGTGGTGGCAGGGGGTGGCGCGCAGGGGGACGGGGTCGTGACCTCGTTCGTCGCGTATTCCCATGATCTGCTCGACTCCCGCTCCGGCTACCCCGCCGGGATCCGGGACCCCTTGTGGCAGCAGGCCGTCTTCGAGGCGGGCGGGGATCCGGTGCGGCTGCGGGAGGCGGCCTCGGCGGCCGTCACCGGGCTGTGCCGGGAGCTGCGCCGGGCCGGGCACACCGCGGGGACCGGGGAGGCCGCCGAGACCCTGCGGCTCGCCTGCGACCTGGCGGTGCTGCGCGGGCTGCCCGCGCCGGGCCGGGGTGAGCTCCTGGAGGCCGTCACCACGGTGCTCGGGCAGGGCGAACCGCTCGGCCGGGGGCGGGCGCTGGCCCGCGCCCTGGAGGCCGTGTTCGTCGGCACGGGCCGCGGCCGGACCACCCCGCACGCCCCGCGCTCCGGGCTCGGCCCTTCCGTGGAGGCGGAGTTGGCGGCCCTGCGGCTGCCGTCCCCGGAGGACCCGGCCTCCCGCGAGGTGCGCCTCGACCCCCTGCGCTCCGAGCTGGACGGGCGCCGTGAGGTGCTGCTCCGGCGTCTGCTGGTGTGCGGGGCCTCGTACGGGGAGCCGGTGGGGGTGGCCGCCACCGGCGACGGCACCGCGCTGGGGAGCAAGTGGCGGCTGTCCTGGACCCCTTCGGTCCCGGCCCGCCTGGACCTGGCGGGGGTCCGCGGCGTCACCGCCGCCCAGGCGGCCGCGGGTACGCTGCGCGACATCGCACGCCGCGAGGCCGCCGAGGGCGGCCCGACGGCCGCGCAGGTACTGGCCGGCCTGGCCGCCGCCGCACGCTGCGACCTGCCCGAGCTGGTCGACGTACGACTGGTGGAGGCGGCCGCCGTACTGCCGGAGACGGCCGGGGTGGCGGAGCTCCTGGAGGCCGTCGACCTGTTGGAGGGGCTGCGGCGCGGCCACCTGCCCGGCGCCTCCGCCGCGGCGCGGGCCGCCGCCGAGGCGCTGGTCGGTGATCTGCTGGACACCGCCGTACGGTCGCTGCCCGGCCTCGCGGGCAGTGACGACCCCGCGGACGCGGCCGCCCTGGTGGCCCTCGCCGACCGGGCTTCGGTCCGCCGGCTGGGGCTGCGGATGGACGCCGCCCTGGCGGAACTGGCGGAGGCCGGGAGTCCGTTGATGCGGGGCGCCGCGCAGGCCGTACGGGTGCTGCTGGACCTGGATCCGGCTGCCGGGCTCGGGGCCCGCGCCGCCGCCTGGGTGGACGGGGCCGTCACGGCGGACGGCCGGCGCGCGCTGGCCCGTCGCCTCGCCGGGCTGCTCACCGCCGCCGGGCCGCTGCTGGAGACCTCGCCCGCCGCGCTGACCCCGCTGCTGGACCGGGTGGACGGGCTGGCCGACGAGGCGTTCCTGGAGCGGCTGCCCGCGCTGCGCGCCGGGTTCGACGTGCTGGCCCCGGCCGCGCGGGACCGGCTGCTGGACACGGTCACCGAACGGCTCGGCGACCGGCTCGACCTCACGCTGGACGCACCGGCCGCCCTGCTCGCCCTCTGGGCCGCCGCCGACGCGGCCGGCCTGGCCGCGCTCAAGGGGCTGCCCCTGCCCACGCGTCCGGCCGAGACGACCGGTCCCCCGGGATCGGCCACCTCGGCGACGCCCCACCCGCCCGCGGGGCAGGCCCCGGGCGGGGCGGCCGAAACGGCGGTGCCGGGCGGGGCGGCCGGCGGCGGGGCGGCTTCGTCGCCGGCGGGGGGCGGGGGGCGGCGGTGGGCGGCCGCCGACCGGTGGCGGCTGCTGCTGGGGCGGCAGCGTGACCGGCTGCCGGCCGGGGCGCACCGTTACGCCCGGGCCCTCGACGAGCTGTACGGCGCGGGGCGCGGGGAGGGCTCCGAGGACATAGGCCGGACCGGTACCGGCGGCGGGGACGGGCCGTCCTTTCCGACGGCCCGTGAGTGGTCGGAGGAGCTGGAGTCGCTGTTCGGCGCCGACGTGCGCGAGGAGGTGCTCGCCGACGCGGCGGGCGCGGGCCGCACCGACGTGCTGGCCCAGCTCGACCCCGCGTCCGTACGGCCCTCCGTGGAGCTCCTGACCTCCGTGCTCTCGCTGGCCGGCGGCATGCCCGAGCAGCAGCTCGCGCGGCTGCGGCCGCTGGTGAAGCGGCTGGTCGACGAGCTGCGGGCGCAGCTGGCCCAGCGGATGCGTCCGGCCCTGTCGGGGCTGTCCACCCCGCGCCCGACCCGCCGCCCCGGCGGCCGGCTCGACCTGGCGCGCACCCTGCGGGCCAACCTGGCGCACACCCGGCGTCTCGACGACGGCCGCGTCGTCGTGGTCCCGGAGCGGCCGGTGTTCGCCACCCGCGCGTCCCGCGAGGCGGACTGGCGGCTGGTCCTGGTGGTGGACGTCTCCGGCTCGATGGAGGCGTCGGTGGTCTGGTCGGCGCTGACGGCCGCGGTGCTGGGCGGGGTCCCGACCCTGTCCACGCACTTCCTGGCCTTCTCCACCCAGGTCGTGGACCTGACCGGCCGGGTCGCCGACCCGCTCTCGCTGCTGCTGGAGGTCCGGGTCGGCGGCGGCACGCACATCGCGGCGGGCCTCGCGCACGCCCGCACCCTGATCACCGTGCCGAGCCGCACGCTGGTCGTCGTGGTCAGCGACTTCGAGGAGGGCGCCCCGGTAGGGGGCCTGCTCTCGGAGGTCCGCGCGCTGGCCGCGTCCGGCGCCCACCTGCTGGGCTGCGCCGCCCTCGACGACTCCGGCGCGCCCCGGTACTCGGTTCCGGTGGCGCGTCAGCTCGTCGCGGCCGGGATGCCGGTGGCCGCACTCAGCCCTCTCGCCCTCGCCCGCTGGGTGGGCGACCGACTCCGTGGGGAGCCCTGATGACCAGCCCGCTGTTGCCGCCCGTCGCCGCCGAGGTGACGGCGCAGGCCGTGGAGGACCTGAGTGCCCGGCTGCGCAAGAAGCTGGACGCGGCCGTGGAGGGCTGTGGGGAGGGGGCGGTGGCCGGGGCGGACGGGAGCGTCAGCCTCCGGTTCGGCGAGGACGCGGTGGTCACGCTGCGGCCGGGGCCCTCTGGGGTCGTGGCGGAGGCCGCCCAGGCCGTGTGCAGTTGCCTCCTGGCCCCGCGCTGCCTGCACCGCGCGGCGGCCCTGACGGCGTCGCCGGTGGCGGACGCGGGGCCCTGGCCGGGCGAAGGGGAGGCCGACGGGGCTTCGGCCACCGCCGCCGCTGCGGCCGCCTTGCCGGGGCCCGACGAAGCCGGACCGCTGCCCTGCGGGGCCGGTCCCCACCCCGCCCTTCCCCCGTTCCCCGGGCTCCGCCCGGACCCCGACGCAGACCCCGCCGACGGCAGCGATGCCGCCGACGGGGGCGCCGCCGACGGCGCGCGCACCGGAGGGGACGGCCCCGCCGGGGGAACCGGCGCCCCGAGCGGAACCACAACGCCGAACGCACCCGGAGCCGGGACCGCCGGTGGCGGCCCCGGCCGCGCCGGGGACACCACCGCAGACGCGGCGGCCGCCACGCCCCCGGGCGGCGCCGCAGCCGGGACCGGGCGGGACGGGGGCGCGGCCACCGGCGGGGCCGGCACGGTGCTCCCCGGGGGCGGGGGTGGACCCCGGGCCACGGCCGGGCAGGTGCGGGCCGGGGTCGCGTTGTGGGGGGTCGGGGCCGAGGCCCTGGCCGCCGGGGTGGCTGCCGGGGGTGCCGTGGTGCAGGCGGAGTTGCTGCGGGCCGCGCACACCGCCCGCGTCGCCGGGCTGCCCACCGCCGAGGCCGCCGCCCTGCGGGTGGTGCGGGGGCTGCGGGCGGCGCGCGAGCGCGGGGCCGGCCAGCGGCTGGCCGACCTGGCCGCCGCCTTCGAGGTGCTGCTGCGCACCGCCGCGCTGCTCGCGGCCGGTAGGGGCGGTCCCGGGCTGACCGGGAGCGGTCGCCGGGCCTACGCCTCCGGCGGCAGTCTCCGCGTCCACGGCGTGTGCCGGGAACCCGTGCTGACCGCGACCGGCTACGGGGGCGTGGTCACCCACCTGCTCGGCGCGGACGGGGTCCCCTACTCGCTGTCGGACGTACGCCCCGGCGGGCTCGCCCGCGCCCGGGGCGCCGGGGCCGCCTCCGTGGCCCTCGGCGGCGGCGTCCTCGACCATGCCGGGCTCGCCCGCGGGGGGCTGCGCATCACCGGGGCGACGGTGTCCGCCGACGGGCGGCTCGGCGCCGGGCGCGGGGTGCGGGCCACGCCCGTGCCGGGTGTCTCCTGGGACGGGGAGCCGCTCGCCGCCCTGTTCGCCCGCCCGGCGGCCGACGCCGTCGCCGAGCTGCTCGCGCAGGACGCCGAGCCGGGCCTGCTGGGCTGCGCGGTCCGGGTCGAGGGCGCGGCCGGCGACCACGTCCTCGTACGGGAGCTGTCCCCCGACGGCACGGTACGGGCGGACGCGCCGCTGCTCCGGCTGCGCCCGGCGCACCCGCACCCGGAGCTGGCGCACACCGCCAACCTGCGCCGCCTGGCCGGCTGGCCGGGGCTGGCGGTCCGGGTCGTGGGCCGTCCCGACCCGGACCGGGCGGCCACGCTGCGGCCGCTCGCGGTGGGGCCGGTGCCGGGGGCCGCGTACACGCTGCGGCTGCCGTCCGAGTGGCGGGACCGGGCCGACCTCGGCTACGACCGCCTCCAGGGCGGCCACGTCACGGACGGGGCGCCGGCCCCGGCGGCGGGCCCCGTCGAGCCGGGTCCGGACCCGCTGGCCGACTCGCCGCTGTGGCGGGTGGGCAGGCTGCTGGAGGCGGGGGTCGCGGGCGGCCGGCGCGCGGTGGCGGAGTCGGCGCGGTCACCCGAGCCCGCGGCGGGGTACGGGCCGTTGCGCCGGGCCGGCTTCACGGCGGCGGCCGAACTGGCCGCGGCCCTGGTCGCCGAGGCGGACCGGCGGCCCCGGGACGTCTTCGGCCGGCTCACCGACCCCACGGCCGACGGCTACGCGTGGGCCTGGCTGGCGGCGTCGGCACACCTCACGGCGGCGCGGCGGTCCCTGGTCGCCGCGTCCTGGGCGTAGGCGGCCTCCTCCGGGTGCGGCCCGGACCGCGTCGTCCGGTGCCGCACCGCGCCGACGTGCCGGTGAACGGCACCCGGGGGCACCTCCCGGCGGCGGCGGAGGAGAAGACGTGGGCCATTCGGCTTGCGGATCCCACGGGGCCGGAGCACACAATGGGCGCTAACGGTGTGAAAGTCGGATGAAATTGCATAAAACATGCAAGCATCCGGGGTTTCACCTTCCTGCGCCCGACCGGTGGGAGGGGAATGTGAGTTCCGAACCGCTGTCAGAGCGTCCCACCGGCCCGCCCTCCGGCCCCCTCTCGGGCCGCCCGTCCGGTGACCAGGCGGGTCCGCCGCCGCCCCCGCCCTCGGGCGGAGGCGGCCCTCCGTCGGGCCCCGGCGGTCCCGGCCCGGGCGGGCCGAAGCCGCCGTCCGGCGGGGACGGCCACCGCCCCTGGTGGCGGTCGGTGCCCCGGATCGCGGCGATCACCGCCGCCGTCGTCGTCGCCGTGGTCCTGGCCGTCGTCCTCGGCCGCCCGGGCGGCCAGACGGCGTCGGCCGGCGAGGTCATCCTCCAGCCCACGGACGACACGGGGCTGGACCCCTACACGCCGTCGACGGCGAACACGACCTCCGCCCTGCCGGCGGCCGCGCCCGCCACCGCTCCCGTGAAGAAGGACAACATCTCCAGCGTGGCGGGCTCGGAGCCCGGCCTCTACGGAGGCAGCCGCAACACCGCCAGCTGCGACGTGGAGAAGCAGGTCCGCTACCTGTCGGCCGACCCGGCCCGGAACCGTGCCTTCGCCTCGGTAGTGGGCGTCCAGGAGTCCGCCGTCCCCGGCTACCTGCGCTCGCTGACACCCGTCCAGCTGCGTTCGGACACCCGTGTCACCAACCACGGCTACCGGAACGGCGTCGCCACCAGCTACCAGTCCGTGCTCCAGGCGGGCACGGCCGTGCTGGTGGACAAGTACGGGGAGCCGAAGGTGCGCTGCGCCTGCGGCAACCCGCTGAGCCGGGTCGTCCCGCAGCAGGGCACCCCGCGGCCGAAGGGGCCCGGCTGGCCGGGGTACCAGCCGCAGAACGTCGTGGTCGTCAACCGCTCGACGACGGTGATCAACGTCTTCGTCATCTACGACCCGAAGGACAAGCAGTGGGTCCACCGGTACACCGGTGACCAGGTCCACCACGACCGGCCGGCCCCGCCACCGCCCCGGCACTGGCCGACGACCCCGCCGCCCCCGCCGACGACACGGCCCCCGTGGACGTACCCGCCGGGTACGCAGACGCCGGGTACGCAGACGCCGGGCACGCAGACGCCGGGAACCCACACGCCGGGAACCCACACGCCGGGCACGCAGAGCCCCGGCACGCAGAGCCCGGGGACCAGGCCGCCGTCGACGCAGTCCCCCGGGACGAAGTCGCCGGGCACCACGCCTCCGTCCACCCAGTCCCCCGCGACACAGACCCCGGGCGCGAAGACGCCCACGCAGACCCCCACGGGCACGCCGACCGGACCCACGTCGACGGGGACCGCGACCCCGGCCACGCCGACGCCCACGGCCCCCTCGCCGGCCAGCGAGACCCCGGCCGTGACCCCGGCGCCGACGCCGACCCCCACCGCGACCGAGAAGCCGTCGGCCACACCGACGCCGACGGCCCCGGCTCCGGTGGCCCCGAAGCCGACCGAGACCCCGGTCGCCCCGCGGACGGCCACCCAGCCGGCGCCCACCCCGCCGCCCGTCACGGAGAAGCCCGCGACGCCTCAGGCTCCGGTCCCCACCCAGGCACCGGTCACCCCGCCGCCGGTCACCCGGGCGCCCGTCACCGAACACCCGCAGACCGAGGCCCCCGCTCCCCCGACCGAGGCACCGCGTCCGACCCAGCGGCCCGCCGAACCGCCCGCCCCCGACCAGAACCAGAACCAGAACAACCAGAACAACCAGCAGAACCAGAACCAGAACCAGCAGCCCGGGTACTGACCCGCCCGTCAGGCCGTCAGACCTCCCGTCGGAGCCCCGGTTCCGGCGGGAGGTCCCTGACGAACACGAGCCCGTCGCTCGCGGCCAGGTGGGCGGGGTCGAGCGGGGCGTAGCCGAACCAGGAGGAGGGGCGCGGGGCCGGCGGCGTGCCGTCGAGGGCGGCGGCCAGCCGGCGGGCGTCGACGAGACAGCGGTACTGCGGGAGGGCGTACAGGAGCCCCTCGACGCTGTCCGGCGGCGGTGCGTCCACCCCGCGGTGCCGGATGGTGCCGAGGGCGGTGGGCACGAAGGCGTACTCCGCGCCGAGTCGGGCGCTCACCAGCGCACCGGCGCTCCACCACTCCAGCCGCTCCCCGCCCATGCGCATCGAGCTCCGCTCCCGCTGGAGGTGCGCGTTGTGCGCGAAGACCAGGACCGGGCCCCGTTCGGCGAGGGCGAGGAGGTTGTCGGCCATCATCCGGTCGCGTACGCCCGAGAGCCGGGCCCAGCGGGAGGGCGAGGCGTCCGCCGTCCAGTGGTGGTAGTGCAGCAGGCCGGTGGCGGTGCGCCCGTACAGCCGTGTCCGGTCCCACTCCTCCCTCGACGTGCCGTCGATCAGCAGCGGGGTCTGCTCGTCGAGCAGTTCCACCAGGTCGGCGGCGAGCAGCCGCAGCTCCCGGGCCTCGGCGGAGCGGCCCACGGACAGCGCCGGGTCCCACATCACGCCCTCGTCGGTCCAGGGTCGGTCGGGGCCCAGCAGGCGGTCGAGGGTGTCGGCGCCGCAGGGCAGCAGTGACGGGTCGACCGACGCCGCGAGCCGGGCGTGGAGGGCGGTGAGGGCCTGCCGGGGGCTCTCGGCCGCGGTCATCTCCAGCGGGCCGTCGAGGCCGGCGAAGCGGAGCCGGTCGGCGGCGGGCCGGCCGGCGTTGTACGCCCGCATCCAGCGCACGAGTTCGCGGTTGGCGGCGGAGGCGCCCAGCCCGTGGCTGAAGCCCCGCTCCATGACCGCGTCGAGGGTGCCCTCGCCCGTGGCGAGGTACTCGTCGACGACCAGGCCGCGCAGGCAGTCGCTTTCGATCGCGACCGTCCGGTAGCCCTCGTCCTCGACGAGGCGGCGGAAGAGTGCGTTGCGCAGTGCCAGGAGGGCGTCCTCGCCGTGGGTGGGCTCCCCCAGGGCGAGGACCCGGGGCCGGGTTCCGAGCAGCTCCAGGAGGGGGGCGGCCTCGACCGCGTGGACGGTGTCCTTGATGTCGGTTGCCATGGCTTCCACGCTATCGTTGAACCTTCGGTGGAAACTCTGGCCGCAGATCGCCCGGATATCGTGGGCCGCGTGGGAGAAAACCTTCAAACGGCCCGGAAGCTCAGGCCGGTCGACCTGGCGCGGGCGCACGGGCTGTCCACGCAGGCGGTCAGGAACTACGAGGAGGCCGGGGTCCTCCCGGCCGCCGCGCGCGGCGCGCACGGCTACCGCGTCTACACCCCGGGGCACGCCCTCGCCCTGGCCGCGTTCCTGGCGCTGGTTCCCGGGCACGGCCACGCGACGGCGACGGCCGTGATGCGGGCGGTGAACCGGGGCGCCGCCGACGAGGCCTTCCGGCTGATCGACCAGAGCCACGCGCAGTTGCTGGAGGACCGGCGGACGCTCGAAGCCGTGGAGCGGGCCCTGCGCGACCTGGCTCCCGCACCCGGTGCGCCGGCGGAGGAGGGCACGGGACGGGGCGGGCCGGACGGACCCGGCGGACCCGGCGGGCGGTTCATCGGACCGCTGGCCCGCGAGCTCGGGGTGCGGCCCGCGACCCTGCGCAAGTGGGAGGCCGCCGGGCTGCTGCGCCCGCGCCGCGACCCGCTGACCGGGTACCGCGTCTACGACGCGGCCGCCATACGGGACGCCCGGCTGGCGCACCAGCTGCGCCGGGGCGGCTACCCGCTGGACCGGATCGCCCCGTTGGTCGAGCGGGTGCGGACGGCGGGCGGGGTGGAGCCGCTGGAGGCGGCGCTGGGCGACTGGCGCGCCCGGCTGTCGGCCCGCGGCCGGGCCCTGCTGGCGGGGGCCGCGGAGCTGGAGGCGTACCTCCGGGAGGCTGTCAAGTAACGAACAGCCGGGGCTACGGCCCCGTCCCTCCCCCGGGCACGGTGGAAAGCCACCGCTCCGGCACCCACGGGTGCGGGAGCACCCGTCCGGACCGGAGGCATCATGTTCCATCGCGCGGGGGACCGCGTGACCCGCCGTCCCCGACTCGGGCTCCTCGCCGCGCTCGACTTCCTCGTATTGGTCCGCGTCCGCCGGTGCGGCGCGGCTGCGCGGCCGGGACGGCGGCGCGGCCATGCCGGTCCTGCTCGCGGCGTCGTCACCACCGCCGGCGCCCTGCCGGCGTTCACCCCGTTCGGCTTCGGCGCCTCGCGGGTCTCCCTCCTCCAGTTCGCCTGGAACTGGTGGACGCCCTGGCCCCTCGCCCAGGCGCGGGCGGCGCCGCGCCCTCCGCCGCGTCCGCCGGCCCCTCCCCCGCCGGCCGGCCGGTGCCCCACCCGTCCGCCCGTCCACACGGAAGACGAAGGAAGACCGTCATGACCGACATCGCCATCACCGGACTCGGCTGCCGCTTCCCGGGCGGCCGCGACACCTGCGCCGCGTACACCGACCAGGTCGCCTTCCCCTACGGAGTGGACCGCTCGCTGGTCGCCCTGGACCAGGCGGTCGCCCAGCTGGAGCGGGGCACCTGCCGGATCGCCGTCGTCGGCGGGGTCTGCCGCAACCTGACGCCGGACCGCCTGATCGGCTTCTCCCGGCTGCGCACGCTCTCCGCGGCCGGGGTGTGCCGCCCGTTCGGCGAGGAGGCCGACGGCTTCGTCCTCGTCGAGGGCGCCGGCACGGTCGTCCTGCGGCCCCTCGCCGACGCGCTCGCCGCCGGTGACCGGGTCCACGCCGTGGCGAGGGGCATCCGCTCCGCCGAGGGCCGGTTGCGCGCCATGTGCCGGGCCTGCGAGGACGCGGGGGGCGCCCCGTCCTCGGTGGGCCTGGGCCTGATCAAGGCGGCTCTGGTGGTCCACCACGCGACGATCGTGCCGCAGCCGCACACCGCCCCGTACCCGGACCTCGGGGTCGCCGCGGCCGGGCTGCGGTTCGCCGGGACGGCCCGGCCGTGGAGGGACGGGGACGGCCCGCGCCGGGCCGCCGTCGGCTCGTTCGGCTTCGGCGGGTCCACGGTCCGCGGGGTGCCGGAGCAACCGCCCGCACCGGTCGCCGGCGGCGCGGCGCACCGGTCGCCCCGGCTGGTCCTCCTCTCGGCGGGGAGCGTGCGGATGCTGGAGCGGCACGCCGCGGACGTGCTCGACGCCCTCGACGCCCTGGACCCGGCGGACCGGCCGACGGTCGGGGCGCTGGCCCACACGCTGGGCGGGCGGGCGCCGCTGAAGGCGCGGCTCGCGATCGTGGCCGCCGGTACGGAGGAGTTCACCGCGCGGCTGCGCCGGGCCCTGCGGCAGCTGGAGGACGGCGCCCGGGGCGACCTCGGCGACGACGCCTTCGCCGCCGAGGCCCCGCTGCCGCCGGCGCAGCGCCGCATCGCCCTCCTCTACCCCGGCCAGGGCAGCCTGCGGCCGGGCATCATGCGGGAGCTCTACGAGGGGTACGCCGGGTTCCGGACGGCCCTCGACGCCCTGGGCGCCGTGGCCGGACCGGACACGGCCGCCCTGCTGTACGGGACGGCCTCCGGGGCCGCCGACGGGGGGCGGCTCTCCGCCACCGAGGTGTGCCAGCCGCTGCTCGGGGCCGTCCAGCTCGCCGCCACCCGCCTCCTGGCCGACTGCGGCGTCACCCCGGACCTCGCGCTCGGCCACAGCGTCGGGGAGTTCGCGGCGGCCGCCGCGGCCGGGGCGCTGACCGGGGAGGACACCGTACGCCTGCTGGCCGGGCGGGGTGCGGCCCTGCGGCAGGCCCTGCGGCAGGCCCCGGAGAGCGGCCCGCCCGGCGGGCTGGTCGCCGTGCAGACGGACGAGGAGACCTGCCGGCGCCTGGTCGAGGGCATCGACGGCGTGTGGCTCGCCTGCTTCAACGAGCAGCGGCAGATCGTGGTCAGCGGCACCGCGGAGGGCCTCACGGCCCTGCGGCGGGCCTGCGCCGGGGCCGGGGTGGTCACGGCGGCGCTGGAGACGGCGGGGGCCTTCCACTCCCCGCTGCTGGCCCCGGCGGAGAAGGGGGTGCGCGCGGTCCTCGCCGGGCTGCGGATCTCCGCCCCCGTGCTGCCGTTCGTCTCGTCGGTGGACGGGGAGCCCTGCGCGGACCCCGCCGGGCTGCGGGAGCTGTGGGCCCGGCACGCCGGCGCGCCGGTCCGCTTCGGTGACGCCGTCCGCACCGCCTACGGGGCGGGGGCCCGCGTCTTCCTCCAGGTGAACGGCGGCGGCTCGCTGCTCACCCCGGTCCGCCGCACCCTCTACCACCGCGACGACGTGCACCTCTTCGCCGCCGACGATCCGGCGGGCGGCGACAGCCGCGCCTTCGTCCGGACCCTGGCCCGGCTCGCTGTCCTGGGCGTCCCGGTCGACCCGCGGGGCCTGGTCCCCGCCGAGGAGCGCCGACTGCCGGACCTGCCCCCGGCGGGGCCGGCCGCGCCCCCGCCCGTACCGCCCGCAGGGCCGGCGGTGGCCGCCGACATGTACGAGCTCCTCCGGATGATCCGACACCAGGCGGCCCTCCTGACCCACCTCACCACCGCCCTCCCGGCCCCCACCCCGGCCGGCCCCCGTGGTGGACTCTTCCCCGAGGTCTTCCCCTGAAGGAGGCCGCCGTCCAGGCCGACCGCAGCGGGGGCTGCGGCTCGGCCCCGCGCCGGATCCGTGAGACGGCGGACGGAGCACTGCGTTGGTGCTCCCCGCCCCGCCGGATCATGCTTGTCAGTGGAGCACCCTGGCCGGACTAGCGAGGGCGAGATGAGCGGCGATGGCGCAACTTCCCACCTTTCCCGGTGACCGGCCGCAGCGGACGGGCACCTCGGGCGGGGCGGCGTACACCGCCACGGCCACGATCGGTGAAGACGGGGTCGTGACCGAGTGGGGCGAGGACGCCCGCCGGCTCCTCGGCTACGCGCCCTCCGAGGTCGTGGGGCAGCCCGCCGCCCGGCTGCTGGCGGAGTCCGGGACGGCCGGGCAGGGCATCGGGCCGGGCCAGGAGCGGTGGAGCGGCACGGTGGCGCTGCGGCACCGCGACGGCCGGCGCGTGGAGGTGGCGCTGCTCGCGCACCGGTGGACGTCCTCGGGCGGGAGCGTGAAGTGGACCGTGCTGTCCGCCGTGCCGGGGCCGGCCGGCCAGCCGTGGGACGCGCCGCTGGACGAGTGGGCGTTCGCCCAGTCCCCCTGCTTCCTGGCGGTCTTCGACGCGGACCTGCGGCTGCTGCGGGCGAACACCGGCATGCAGCGGACGCTCTCCCTCTCGGAGGAGCAGATGCGCGGGCTGCGCCTGCCGGAGATCGCCCCCGACCCGGTGAGCGAGGAGACGGAGCGCAGGATGCGCCTGGTCGTGGAGACCGGCGAGCCCCAGGAGCTGACCGCCTTCGTCCCCCGGTCGGGTGAGGGCCCGGGTCAGGGCTGGGAGACCTCGCTGGCCCCGCTGCGCGACCGGGAGGGCCGGGTGCGGGCGGTGTGCCTGGCCGCGCACGACCGCAGCGGGGCCGAGGGCCCTCCGCACCCCGAGCACCTGCGGCTGGCGGAGGAGTTCACGGCCCGGCCGGCCGAGGAGGCCGGGCAGCGGCACGTCCCCGCCCGGGAGCACCGCGAGCACACCACCACCATGACGCTCCAGCGCAGCCTCCTCCCGCACACGCTGCCCCAGCAGGGGGCGCTGGAGATCGCCTCCCGCTATCTGCCGGCCGGCGGCGAGGCCGGTGTGGGCGGCGACTGGTTCGACGTGATCCCGCTGTCCGGGGCGCGCGTGGCGCTGGTCGTGGGGGACGTCGTCGGCCACGGCATCCGCGCGTCCGCGACCATGGGCCGGCTGCGGACCGCCGTGCGCACCCTGGCGGACGTGGACCTGCCGCCCGACGAGCTGCTCACCCACCTCGACGACCTGATCATCCACCTGTCCGCCGACGAGGCCGACCCGGACGTGCCGGAGGAATCGGCCGGGGGCATCGGCACGACCTGCCTGTACGTGGTCTACGACCCGGTCACCCGCCGGTGCACCGTGGCCCGGGCCGGTCACCCGCCGCCGGCCGTGGTGTCCCCGGAGGGCTCGGTGTACCTGCTCGACGTGCCGGCGGGGCCGCCGCTGGGCCTGGGGGGCCTGCCGTTCGAGACGGTCGAGGTCGACCTGCCCGAGGGCAGCCTCCTCGCCCTCTACACCGACGGTCTGCTCCAGGCCCGCGAGCACGACCTCGACGAGGCCCTGGACAGCCTGTTCACCGCCCTGACGCGGCCCGCGTCGAGTCTGGACACGGTCTGCGACCGGGTGCTGTCGGCCCTGCTGACCCACCGTCCCGAGGACGACGTGGCCCTGCTGGTCGCCCGGACCCGCGCCCTGCACGCCGACAAGGTGGTGGTCTGGGACCTGCCGTCCGATCCCTCGGTCGTGGCCGACGCCCGCCGGTACACCACGGACCAGCTGTCGGCGTGGGACCTGGACGAGGCCTCGTTCGTGGCGGAGCTGGTGGTGAGCGAGCTGGTCACCAACGCCATCCGGTACGGCGCGCCGCCCATCCAGCTGCGGCTGATCCACGAGAACGACACGCTGATCTGCGAGGTCTCCGACGCGAGCAGTACCGCCCCGCACATGCGGCGCGCCCGGACCTTCGACGAGG
This sequence comes from Streptomyces sp. NPDC032091, assembly GCF_055580265.1. Taxonomy (NCBI): domain Bacteria; kingdom Bacillati; phylum Actinomycetota; class Actinomycetes; order Kitasatosporales; family Streptomycetaceae; genus Streptomyces; species Streptomyces sp. NPDC032091. The sequence continues at coordinate 108,425 of NZ_JBVILR010000018.1, forward strand.
GCGGGCGGGGCCTGCTGCTGGTGGCGCAGCTGGCGCAGCGCTGGGGCACCCGGCACGCGCCCACGGGCAAGACCATCTGGGCCGAGCAGTCCCTCGTGGGGTTCTGAGGGACGGGGGCGGGGTGCCGGGTTCCGCGTTGCGGTTCCCTGTGACGCGCCTGTGACAGTCGACGGACAACTCCATGAAGTGCCGCCCGCAAGCTCTTTAACAGGGACATACAGCGACATTCCGATACATGTCCCTCTGCTTCCAAGGGTGTGAGCAGCAGCGATGACCGAGCCGACACGGCGGAGGAAATCCCATGAGCCTCACCCTCGTCATGGAGCACGTCGAAGCCCCCTCGACCTCGTCCTCTCTGGCCCCGCGTGAGCAGGAGGCGCTGCGCCACATCGCCGCCGGGTGCACCTACCTGCAGGCCGCCCGCAACATGGGTCTCTCCAAGCACACGGTCGACGCCTACCTGCGCCGCATCCGCGCCAAGTTCGGCGTCAACACCACGGCGGAGCTGACCCGCCTCGCCATCTCGATGGGGCTCTGACGGGGTCACCGGCCCCCGGGCCCCCCGGCCCCGGCTCCCGGCCCTACGGCCCGTACGGCACCGCGCCGTGCGGGCCGTCGTGCTGCGTGGGGGTGCGGAAGACCGGCAGGGCCCAGGCGGGCGGTTCCATCGGCGGCTCGGGGATGACCGAGACCTCGGTGGGCGGATGCGCGGCCCCCGTGCCCGGCCCCGCCTGCGGCCCGGCTTCCCCACTGCGGGCGGCGGTGCCGGTGGCGGCGCGCAGGGCGGCGACGAACTCCAGGCAGGAGTCGTAGCGGTCCTCGGGCACCTTCGCCAGCCCCTTGGCGAGCACCGCGTCGGCGACGGCGGTGATGTCCGGCCGTTTCCCGCTGAGCAGGGGCGGCGGATCGTACTGGTGGGCCCACAGCAGCGCGGTCGGTTCGGTGTCGCGGCCGAAGGGCGGACCGCCGGCGAGGGATTCGTAGACCAGGCACGCGAGGCTGTACAGGTCGCACCTGCCGTCCACCGGGCGGCCGGAGATCTGCTCGGGTGCCATGTAGTCGACCGTGCCGACGAACTCCCCGGCCGTGGTGAACCCGGTGGGCGACAGCACCTTCTTCGTGAGTCCGAAGTCCGTGAGGTAGATGTGCTCGGGGTGGTCGCTGTCGGTGCCCGCGGCGACGAGGACGTTGCCGGGCTTGACGTCGCGGTGAACGAGGTCGTGGTCGTGGGCCGCGTCGAGCGCGGAGGCCACCTGGCCGGCGATGCGCAGGGCGGTGGCGACCGGCAGCGGGCCCTCCCGGTCCAGCAGGGCGCGCAGGTCCAGGCCCGAGACGTAGCGCATGGCGATGTAGAGGACCCCGTCGGTCTCGCCGGCCTCGAAGACCGGCACGATGTGGGGGTGGTCGATGGACGCGGCCACCCGTGACTCGTGGGTGAAGCGGCGCCGGAAGGTTTCGTCGCGGGCACGTTCGGGGGCGATCAGCTTGAGCGCGACCGCGCGGTCCAGGCGCAGGTCCCTGGCCTGGTAGACGACGGCCATGCCGCCGCGGCCGATCAGCCGCTCGACCAGGTAGCCCGCGATCTGCCGGCCGATGAGGCCGGAGGCCCGGCCCGCGTACAGGTGCAGATTGGATGCCGTGCCCATCAGGCGCCGCCCTCACCCGGCCGCCGCGGACGCGCTGGGGCGCGGCGGGCCGCTCTTCGCTCATCGAAAGTCTATCGAGTGATCCACACGGCTGCCCCTCGCCGGGGGCGGGGACGGCGGGGACCGGGACGCGCGGGGCGCCCTCCGGGGGGTCGCTCCGGAGGGCGCTTCGGCGGGGGTGTCTCGGCGGGGTTGCCGCCGTCGGTCAGTCGGAGCCGCCGTCGCCGCCGCGGCCGCCGGCCCCGCTGGTCCCGCAGCCGACGCCGACGCAGATGCCGCCGTCGCCGCCCCGGCCGCCGTCGCCGCCGTCGCCGCCGGGCTGCGCGGCTCCGCCGTTGCCGCCGTTGCCGCCGTTGGCGCTGCCGTTGCAGACGCCGGCGCAGACGCCGCCCTTGCCGCCGTTGGAGCCGTTGCCGCCGGCCGTGCCGTTGATGCCGTCGCCGCCGTTGGCGCTGCCGTTGCAGAGGCCGGCGCAGACGCCGCCGTTGCTGCCGTTGGTTCCGTTGACGGTTCCGTTGCAGCGGCCGGCGCAGACGTTGTCGCCGACGCGGACGCTGCCGTGGCCGATCGACACCCCGCCGCTGCCGGAGCCGGAGCCGGAGCCTCCGAAGAGCTTTCCGAGCGGGTTGCCCGATCCGGATCCGTGGTGGGCGAGGACCTGGGCCGGCTGGACGGCCGGGGCGGCCGGGGCCGCGGAGGCGATCGGTGCGAGGGCCCCGGCGCCGAGGAGGGTGGTGGAGACGACGAGACCGAGACGAAGCTTCCAAGAACGTACACGCATGGCATTTCTTCCTTGCTGGGGAATTGTTTCCGCTACGGCTGAGAAGTCGTTTTCCCTTCGGATGCGCGAGGCGCCCCGGCCGTTTCGGGCCGGGGCGCCCGGGAGCCGTTCGGTTCCGGCTCGCCCGCCTCGCCGGTTCAGCCGGCGGTGCCGCTCATCAGGGCGAACCAGTCTCCGTCGAGGTACTGCTTCTTCCAGGTGTCGATCTGCTCGGTGCTGATCTTGTACTTGTCGGCGATCTTGTCCATCATCGCCTTGGAGTCGTCGGCGGCCATCACCGTGAGCACGATGCGCACCTTGTCCACCACGGTCAGCTCCGACTTGGGCTTGTCGGGCAGGTCGGCGAAGCCGAGGCACGCCGTCCCCCCGGGCTTGCCGGGCTCGCCCGGCTGACCGGGCTGCCCGCCCTTGCCGCCCTCGCCGCCCTTGCCGCCTTCGCCGCCCGCGCCGCCCAGGGTGCAGTTCGAGGCCTGGAGGGCCGGGGCCGAGGCGCTGGTGGCCGCCGGGGTGTGGGACACCGCCGCCTGCGCGGCGCAGGCCGTACCGGTGACGAGGGCCAGGGAGGCCGCGGCCAGGATGAGCGGACGCTGGAAGGGGATCGTGAACATTTGGGGTTTCTCCGTTTCAGAGAACGTTCGTGTCAGAGGAGTGGAGGGAGGGGGTCGAGCGGGGGGCGGGGGGGGTGGAGGCCCGGGGGCCTCCACCCGTCATGCCGGGCGTCGGTCAGAAGATGCTGCCGCCACCGGCACCGCCGCCTCCGCCGAGGCCGCCGAAGATGCCGAGGCCGCCCGTGCCGCCCTTGCCTCCGTTGCCGCCCTGGAAGACGCCGAACCCGCCGCCGCCGCCCTTGCCGCCGTTGCCGCCCTTGAGGAGGCCGTCGCCGCCGGCACCGCCGCCGCCGCCGTTCCCGCCGAAGAGGCCGGAGCCGCCCTTGCCGCCGCCGCCGCCGTTGCCGCCGATGACGCCGTCGCCGCCACCGCCGCCACCGCCGCCGCCACCGCCGGAGAGGACGCCGTTACCGCCGTTGCCGCCCTTGCCGCCGTCCCCGCCGGTGCCGAAGACGCTGCCGCCACCGGAGCCGCCGGAGCCACCGCCGCCGCCGATCAGACCGCCGCCGCCGTCGCCGCCGTCCCCGCCCTTGCCGCCGCCGTTGGGAAGGGCGGTGACCACGTGGGCCGGAGCGGGGGCCGCCATGGCCGCCGAGGCCGGGAGGGCGACGCCTCCGGTGACGATGGCCGCCGCGGCCGCCAGGGTGGCGAGGCGCAGGCCCCGGCGCTGCGGGCGGACGGTACCGGTGGTGTCAAACTTGCGGTTCATGACTTTCTCCTGACTGTGCCTGATATTTATTGGGGTGTCCCGGAATTCCGGGACGGTGCGGCGAGGGGGGCCGATCGGGAATTCCTCCGTGGAATTCGGAGGCTTTCCTTCTCTTTCCCTTTTTCCTCGTTTCCTTTCCGCACCTCAAGTAAGCCCCGGCGGGCAGGGTGGGGTCACGTTCCGGAAAGTCGGGACTTGACAGCGCCGCGGACGGCGGATAAAAGCCGGCGGTCAGCCGATCCGGTCGACGAGGACGACCGCCACGTCGTCGCCCAGGCGGCCCCGCGCATGGCGCAGCAGTGCCTGGCGCAGCCCCTCCAGGAAGGACTGCCGGGTGCGGTCGTGGAGCGCCTCCATGGCCGCCGCCAGGTCGAAGAAGGCGTCGTGCGCGTCGCGGGCCTCGATGATCCCGTCGGTGTGCAGCAGCAGCCGGTCGCCGGGGGCGAAGGGGTAGGTGTCGGTCCGGCCGGGGGGACCGGCGATGAACTCCTCCAGCCCGAGCGGCGGCAGCGGGAGCCCGGGCATCAGGGGGCGGACCTCGCCGGCGCGCAGCAGCAGCGGGGGCGGGTGGCCCCGGTTGACGACCTGGAGCTGGAGGCTGTCGGGGATCTGGGCCACCAGGACGGTCACGAACCCCTCCAGGAGGCCCTCGTCGCCCGAGGCCAGGCCCGCGCCCGGGGTGGCCGCGTCCCGGCGCAGGGCGGCGCCGCAGTGCTCGACGACCCCGACCAGGTCGTCCTCGTAGTGCACGGACTCCCGGAAGGCGCCCAGGACGACGGCGGCGGCGCGCACGGCGGGCAGGCCCTTGCCGCGGACGTCGCCGACGATCAGCCGGACCCCGTAGCGCGTCTGCACCGCGTCGTAGAGGTCGCCGCCGATCTGCGCGCCCGCCTCGGCCGCCAGGTACATGCTGGCGGCCCGTACGGGGCCCAGCCGGGCCGGTACGGGCCGGAGCAGGACCTCCTGCGCGGCCTCGGCGATCCGGCGGACCTGGCCCAGCTCGCTGTCCCGGCGGGTGCGGGCGGCGCGGCTGGTCATGACGCCGGCGGCGGACACCAGGAAGAGGGCGAGGAAGTTCGTGTAGACCTGCTCGCCGCCCCAGGCCTGGTTGTACGTGGCGGTGGCGACGCTGACGCAGAAGGCCAGCCCGGCCGCCGCGAGGGTGCCCCCGGGGCCCATGGTCACCGCCGCCAGGGCCGGGGTCGCGGCCAGCAGGGGGCCGGTGTAGACGACGTGGGCGGGGGTGAACTCGACGACGAGCACGCCGAGGGCGATCGCGAAGGGAAGGGCCTGCGCGAGGGTGAAGAGGACCTGGTGGTGGCCGCCGGCTCCCGGAACCTGGGGCGAGCGCGGGGGCGCTCTCATGAGTCAAGCCTGCCCCGCCCGGGCGTACGGCCGCCACTTCGTCCGGCGCGTCGCCCACGGCCGCCCTCCGGGGGCCCGCCGGAGCGGGTAGGGATGCGGGGACGGCCCGCCCGCCGGCCCCACGCCACCCCGGAGCGCCCCCATGAGCAGCGACCCCGGCCCGGTCCCCCGGGTCTCCCGCCAGGAGTTCGACGCCCTCTTCGCCGAGGTCCGCGCCTGGGGCCGCTGGGAGCCGGCCGACCGGGGCGCCTGGAACCGGGTCACCCCCGAGCACGTCCGCCGGGCGGCGGCCCTGGTCCGCGACGGCACGGCGGTCCCCCTCGGCCGGCCGTGGGACACCCGGCCCGGCCCCGACAACCCGCGGCCGGCCCTGCACCACATGACCGACCTGGGCGACGTGGAGCCCCCCGAGCCGTCCGCCCACAAGGACTTCCTCGGCGCCGACTACCACGGCAAGGCCGTCAGCCACCTGGACGCGCTGTCGCACATCGCCTACCGGGGGCGGCTCTACGGCGGCCGGCCGGCCCGCGACGCCGTCGGCGCGGGAGGCGCCCGCTTCGGCTCGGTGGCCGCCCTGGGCCCGCTCGTCACCAAGGGCGTGCTGCTCGACCTGCCGGCCGTCCTCGGGACCGGCTGGCTGGAGCCGGGGCGGGCGGTCCGGGCCGGCGACGTGCTGGAGGCGGAGCGGGCGCTCGGGGCCGTGATCGACGAGGGCTGCGCGGTGCTGCTGCGCACGGGCCGGTTCCGGCGCCGCCGCGAGCTGGGCCCGTGGGACCTCGACACGGCCAGCGCGGGCTTCCACGTGGACGCGGTGCCCCTGCTGGCCGGCCGGGGGGTCAGCCTGCTCGGGGCCGACGGGGACGGCGACCTGCGCCCCTCTCCGGTCGAGGGCCTGCACTCCCCGGTGCACACCCTCGCGATCGCCGCCATGGGGGTGCCCCTGCTGGACAACCTGGACCTGGAGGGCCTGTCCGCGGCCTGCGCCGCCGCCGGACGCCACACGTTCCTGCTCGTCGTCACACCGCTGGACGTCCCCGGCGGGACGGGCTCCCCGGTCAATCCGGTCGCCGTCCTATGAAGCGAGAAAACACCCGGAATATACTCAAAACACACTGATTCGACTTTCACCGCGGCGATCATCCCGACGGGGCCGGGCGCACCGGCAAGGGGAAGTGATGCAGATGGCGGTCACGGGAGACCAGTCCGGCCCCGCGCGCTCCCGTGAGCGGTTCCTGGGGGGCGAGCCGGTGGCGGCCGGAGTGCGCGGCCCCATCCTGGACTCGTGGCTGCGCTGCCGGCTGCTGGGCCTCTCCCCCGACCGGGCCGAGCTGCCCTACCGGGACGACTTCGACCCGGACAGCCGGCTCGTCCGGGCCGCCGGACCGGTCCTCGACGTGCTCCAGCACCGGTTCTCCGGCAGCCGGATGAACATCTCGGTCGCCGACGCGGACGGCATGGTGCTGCAGCGCCGCTTCGGCGAGCCCTCCCTGGCCCGGAGCCTGCCCCCGATCCAGACCGTGCCCGGCTTCGTCTTCGCCGAGCGGTACGGCGGCACGAACGGCATCGGCCTCGCGCTGGCCGAGCGGCGCCCCGTCCAGGTCTACCGGGCCGAGCACTTCGCCGAACGCGCCCAGTCCAACGCCTGCTGCGCCGCCCCCATCCGCGACCAGCTCAGCGGGCACATCGTCGGTGTGCTCTGCTTCGGGTACCCGTACGCCTTCGAGCACCCGGACCTGGCCGCCCTGCTCGGCCGCGCGGTCGGCACGATCGAGCGGCGGCTGATGGCGCAGAGCTCCGAGCGGGAACGCGGGCTGCTGCGCTCCTATCTCGACGCCCAGCGGAGCGCCGCCGGGAACGGGACGGCCGGGGACGGTCGGCGCGCCGCCGCCCGCACCGCCGGCCCCGACGGCCCGGAGGCGCTCCTCGACCCCGACGGCCTCGGCCTGGCCCCGCACGACCGCGCGGTCCTCACGGACCGGGCGACCGAACTGATCTCCACGGCCCGCAGGGGCTCCTTCGGCGTGGCGCTCCCCCACGGCGGCGAGGCCACCCTGCTCAGCCGGCCCGTCACCAGCGGCGCCGGGGTGCGGGGCATGGTGGTCGAGGCCGTCATCGGCGGCGACGACCACGCCGCCCGCCACCCCCCGGAGCCGCCCGGGCCGTCGCCCCGGCCGCCCGGCGCCGTCCGCGGACTGGTGCTGGTCGGCGAGCCCGAGGTGGGCCGGTACGCCGTCGAGGCGCGGCGGCGCCTGGAGCTGCTGGCCGACGCCAGCACCCTCATCGGCACCACCCTCGACGTGGGCCGCACCGCGCGGGAGCTCGCCGAGGCGGCCGTCCCGCGCCTGGCCGACTACGTCACCGTCGACCTGCCCGAGGCGGTCCTGCGCGGTGAGGAGTCGGCCCACCCGGCGGCCGAACTGCACCGCACGGTGGTGCACGGCATCCGTGACGACTGCCCCTTCTATCCTGCCGGGCAGCAGGTCGAGCTCCTGCCGGGCACCCCCCACATGCGGTGCCTGACCGGCAGGCACGCGGTCCTGGAGCCGGAGCTCGGGTCGGCGGCGGGCTTCATCGCCCAGAACCCCGAACGGGCCCGCAGGCTCCTGGAGCACGGCCTGCACTCCCTCATCGTCGTCCCGCTGCTCGCGCGCGGGGTGCTGCTGGGCATCGCGAGCTTCTACCGCTCGCAGGACCCGGCCCCCTTCGGCGACGACGACAGCCGGCTGGCCCAGGAACTCGCGGCCCGCGCCGCCCTCTGCATCGACAACGCCCGCCGCTACACCCGGGAGCACCACCTGGCCCTGGCCCTCCAGCGCAGCCTGCTGCCGCGCGGCCTGCCCGAGCAGGGCGCCGTCGAGGTCGCCCACCGCTACCTGCCCGCCGAGTCCGGGGTCGGCGGCGACTGGTTCGACGTCATCCCGCTTTCCGGCGCCCGCGTCGCCCTGCTCGTCGGCGACGTCGTCGGGCACGGGCTGCACGCCGCCGCGACGATGGGGCGGCTGCGGACCGCCGCGCGCACCTTCGCCGAACTGGAACTCGCCCCCGACGAACTCCTCACCCACCTCGACAACCTGCTGGTCCGCCTCGACCGGGAGGAGGGCGGCGACGACGCCGGGGGCAGCACCGGCATCGTCGGCGCGACCTGCCTGTACGCGGTCTACGACCCCACCACCCGGCTGTGCACCATGGCCCGGGCCGGGCACCCCCCGCCCGCCCTGGTCCACCCCGACGGCCGGGTGGCCTTCGCCGACCTGCCCGCCGGGCCCCCGCTGGGCCTGGGCGGGCTGCCCTTCGAGACGGCCGAGGTCGAGCTGCCCGAGGACGGCACGCTGGTCCTCTACACGGACGGGCTCGTCGAGGACCGCCACCGCGACGTCGACGTCGCCCTGGACCGGCTGCGGGACGTCCTCGCCCATCCGGAGCGGGGACCGGAGGAGACCTGCCGGGCCGTGATGGACGCCATGGCCCCCGAGCACCCCGAGGACGACATCGCCCTCCTCGTCGCCCGCGCCCGCACCGTGCCCGCCGACCGGATCGCCTCGTGGGAGCTGCCGGCCGACCCGGCGAAGGTCTGCGACATCCGCGCCGCCGCCACCCGGCGGCTGGCCGACTGGGGGCTTGCGGAGCTCTCCTTCGCCGCCGAGCTGCTGCTGAGCGAACTGGTCACCAACGCGATCCGCTACGGGGGCGAGCCGATCCAGGTCCGCCTCATCCACGACCGCACGCTGATCTGCGAGGTCTCCGACGGCGGCAGCACCGCCCCGCACCTGCGGCGGGCGGCCAGCACGGACGAGGGCGGCCGCGGCCTGTTCCTCGTCGCGCAGCTGGCCCAGGCCTGGGGCACCCGCTACACCCCCCGGGGCAAGGTGATCTGGGCCGAATGCGCCCTGGACGCGGCCTGACGTCCGTCGTACCCGGGATCGGGCCCCGGCGGCCAGTAACATCCCCCTGTCCCGCCCTCCCGCGCGGGGGATCCGAGGCCGGCCCCGGAGACGTGCGTGCATGACGCCCATGACGAGTACGACGCCCCACCGCGCGCGGGCGCGGAGCCGCTCGTGCGGATCCGGGGCCTGCGCAAACGGTTCGGCGGCACCCTCGCCCTGGACGGGGTGGACCTCGACCTGCACGCCGGGAGCGTCCTCGCGCTCCTCGGCCCCAACGGCGCCGGGAAGTCCACCCTCATCAAGGTGCTCGCCGGGGTGCACCGGGCCGACGCGGGCGAGGTGACCGCCGCCGGCCACCCGCTCGGCTCCGCGGCCGCCTCCGCAGCGATGTCCTTCCTCCACCAGGACCCGGGCCTGGTCGACTGGATGACCGTCGCCGAGAACATCGCCCTGGGCACCGGCTACGCGCGCCGCCACGGCCTGATCTCCTGGCGGCGCACCCGGGAGCGGTGCGCCGGGGCGATGGCGGCCGTCGCCGGGCACCTGGACGCCGACGCCCGCGTCGGGGACCTCGCCCCCGCCGAACGCTCCCTGGTGGCCCTCGCCCGGGCCCTCGCCCGGGATACCCGCCTCCTCGTCCTCGACGAGCCCACCGCCACCCTCCCGGCCGCCGACTGCGCCCGGCTCTTCGACGTCCTGCACGCCCTGCGCGACCGGGGCCACGGCATCCTCTACGTCACCCACCGGCTGGACGAGGTGTACCGGGTCGCCGACTCCTTCGCGGTCCTGCGCGACGGCCGCCTGGCCGCCCGGGGACCGCTGGCCGGGTACGATCCCGGCCGCCTGGTGCGGGACATCACGGGCGCCGCCCCCGCCGGGCGCGGGCGGCCGGCCCCCGCGCGGGCCGCGCCCGGGCGCCCTCCCGTCCTGCGCCTCGACGCCGTGACCACGGCCGGCTGCGGCCCGGTCGGCCTGGAGCTGGCGCCCGGGGAGATCCTGGGACTGGTCGGGCTGACGGGCGCCGGCCACGTGCAGCTCGGCCGCGCCCTCGCCGGCGTACTGCCGCTGTCCGGGGGCCGGGTCCTGCTCGACGGACGCCCGTACCGCCCGCGCGGCGCCGCCGGTGCCGTGCGGCGGGGCGTCGGCTTCGTGGCCGCCGACCGTCAGGCGGAGGGCTGCGCCCCCGATCTGACGGTCCGGGAGAACCTGCTGGCCAATCCGCGGGCGGCGGGGGTGCCGGCGTGGCGGCTGCTCGGGACCCGGCGCGAACGGCGCGAGGCGGCCGCGCTGGCCGAACGGTTCTCGGTGCGCCCCCGGGACACCGAGGTCCCGGTCGCCACCCTGTCGGGCGGCAACCAGCAGAAGGTCGTCCTGGCCCGCTGGCTGCGCGGGCACCCGCGGCTGCTGGTCCTGGAGGAGCCGACCGCGAGCGTGGACGTGGGCGCCAAGGCGGCGGTCCACCGGATGCTCGACGGGGCGGCCGCCGGCGGGACGGGCATCCTGCTGGTGTCCACCGACTTCGAGGAGGTCGCGGACCTGTGCCGGCGCGCCCTGGTCTTCGTCCGCGGGTCGGTGGCGGCCGAGCTGTCCGGTGCCCGGCTGACCCCGGCCGGACTCACCCGCACCGCCTCGGCGATGCCCGCCGTCACCGGAACCGCGGGGGCCCCGTGACCCGATGGTCCCCGCGCGGACACCTCGTCGGCGGCTACGGCCTGCCGGCCCTGGCCGTACTGCTGTTCGCGGCGTTCTCCCTCGCCCTCCCGGACACCTTCCCCACCCGCGACAACGTGTCCTCGATCCTGTCCGGCCAGGCGATCCCGGCCCTCCTCGCGCTCGGGGCGACGGTCCCGATCGCCACCGGCAGGTTCGACCTGTCCCTCGGCTACGGGCTGGGCCTGGCCCACGTGATGGTGATGCACCTGGTCGTCGACGCGGGAACGCCCTGGCCGCTCGCCTGCCTGGCCGTGATCGCGGGCGGGGGCCTGGCCGGCGCCGTGAACGGGATCGTCGTCGAGTTCGCCCGCATCGACTCCCTCATCGCCACGCTCGGCACCGGCAGCATCATGTACGCCGTCACCGGGTGGCTCACCGGCGGCGGCCGGATCGTGCCCGGCCCGCAGGGGCTGCCGTCCTCCTTCACCGCCCTCTACGACGCCGGGTTCCTCGGTCTGCCCCTGCCGGCCTTCTACGTCCTCGCCGCCACCGTGGCCCTGTGGGTGGTGCTGGAACGGCTCCCCTTCGGCCGGTACCTGTACGTCACCGGCTCCAACCCCCGCGCGGCGTCCGTCCTCGGCATCCCGACCCGCCGCTACTCGGTGGCCGCGTTCGCCACGTCGGGGCTGTTCACGGGCGTCTGCGGGGTGCTGCTCGCCGCGCAGCAGCAGACCGGGAACCCGAGCGTCGGCCTGGACTACCTGCTGCCCGCCTTCGTCGGCGCCCTGCTGGGCTCCACCACCGTCACGCCCGGCCGCGCCAACGCGCCCGGAACGCTGGTGGCCGTCACCGTGCTGGCCGTCGGGCTCGCCGGGATCGGCCAGCTGGGCGCCGACTTCTGGGCCACCCCGCTGTTCAACGGCGCCACCCTGCTGGCGGCGGTGGGACTGGCCGGCTACGCGGCCCGGCGCCGGCTGCGGGCCCGGGCCACGGCCGGCGGGCCGCCCTCCCCCGCCGCCGGCGGCTCTCCCCGGCCACCCGCGCACCAGCCGCCCGCGCACCCCTGATCAGGAGCACCGTGGACCCGTACCGCAAGCGCCTCCTCGCCGCCGCGGCCCTGTGCGCGGCCCTGTCCCCCCTGACCGCGGGCTGCGCGGGCGGCGGCCCCGCGCGCCCCTCGGCCCCGGCCCCGTCGGCCGGCTGTCCGGCCGCGCTCGCGCAGGCGAGGCAGGCCGTCGGGCGGGCCGAGCGGACCGGCACCGCCTGGAACGGTCCCACCACCGGTCCGGCGGCGGTCCCCGGCAAAACGCTCGTCTACGTCGCCCAGACGATGACCAACCCGGGTGTCGCCGGGGTCGCCGCGGGGGTCCGGGAGGCCGCGGAGGCGATCGGCTGGCAGGTCCGGGTGATCGACGGGGAGGGCACCCCGGCCGGGATCGAGGCCGCGCTCGGCCAGGCGGTCACCCTCAGGCCCGCGGGCATCGTCATCGGCGGCTTCGACCCGCGGCTGACGGCGCAGCAGACGCGGCGCGCACGGTCCCAGGGCACCGTGCTGATCGGGTGGCACGCGGTCGGCTCCCCCGGCCCGAGCGCGGACCCCCCTCTCTTCACCAACATCACCACGAAGGTGGAGGAGGTCGCGGGGATCAGCGCGGACTGGGTCATCGCCCGCTCGGGCGGCTCGGCCGGGGTGGTCCTGTTCACCGACGACTCCATCCCGTTCGCCCGCACCAAGGGGGAGCTGATCCGGCGCCGTCTCGCCGGCTGCGCCGGGACGGCCCTGCTCGCCACCGCGAACATCCCGATCCCCGACGCCGGCCAGCGCACCCCGCAGGAGGTCTCCTCCCTCCTGTCCCGGTTCGGGGACCGCTGGACCGACTCGGTCGCCATCAACGACCTCTACTTCGCCGACGCGGCCCCGGCCCTGCGCGCCGCCGGGCGGCCGGGCGGGGGCCCGCCCTTCAACATCGGCGCGGGCGACGGCGACCCGTCCGCCTTCCAGCGCGTCGACAGCCGCGGCTTCCAGGCGGCGACGGTCCCCGAACCGCTGTCCCAGCAGGGCTGGCAGGCCGTCGACGAGTTCAACCGCGCCTTCGCCGGGCGGCCCCCGAGCGGTTATGTCGCCCCGGTCCACGTGGTGACGGCGGACAACAGCGGCGGGGCCACGTCCTGGGACCCGGAGGGCTACCGGGAGGCGTACCGGGGGATCTGGCACGTGCGTTGACGCCGGGCCTGCCCGAGGGGTCGGTGCGGGGTTGGTTGTCCGGTTATGGGTAGTCTTCCCGGGTCGGTGTATGCGGAGTTCCGTCAGGGCGGGGTGGGATGGTCATGGTTCGTCAGACAGGCGTGCGCGCCGGGGTGGTGGCCGCCGTGCTGCTGCTCGGGGTGAGCGGGTGCGGCGGGCCGGGGGGTGCCGGGGACGGGAAGACCCCGCACGGGCCGGCCAAGAGCGCGGGCACCGCCCCCTCGGCACCGGCCGCTTCCGCCGCCCCGCCGGCCGGTGGCGCGAAGCCGGCGTCCGGGGACGTCCTGCCGGGCATGGTCGATGCCGCCGTGGCGCGCACGCAGCTGGCGGCGCTGACCACGGGCAAACCCGGCACGATGGCCGGCTACAGCCGCGACAAGTTCACGCACTGGGCCGAGCAGGGCGACAAGTGCGACACCCGCGAGGTGGTCCTCCAGCGCGACGGCGGCGACGTCACCCGGGACTCCGAGTGCCGGGCCGTGTCGGGCCATTGGAAGAGCCTGTACGACGGGGTCGTCGTCACCGAGGCGGGGAAGCTGGACATCGACCACATGGTCCCGCTCGCCGAGGCCTGGCGCTCCGGCGCCTCCGGGTGGGACGCCGCGAAGCGCAAGGCCTTCGCCAACGACCTGACCCGGCCGCAGCTGCTGGCGGTCTCGGCCGCCTCCAACCGGTCCAAGGGCGACCAGAGCCCCGACCTGTGGCAGCCGCCGGACAAGTCGAGCTGGTGCCAGTACGGGCGCGCCTGGACCACCGTCAAATCCCATTACGGGCTGACCGTCACCGAAGCCGAGAGGGCCATGCTCACCACCATGATCGACACGTGCGCCGCATGACCGGCCCCCAGCGCTACCAGTGGCAGGACGAGGTCCTCGCCGGCCCCGGCGGGGCCATGACCGACGAGGTCGGGGTCATCACCGGCCCGCTGACGCTGCGCACCACCGGCGGCCCGGACGGGAAGGTCCGCTTCGCGGTGCAGTACACGGACGCGGACGAGTGGTACACCCTCACCGGCAGCCCCGTGGCGCACGGCGACCCGTACGCGCTCCACACCGCGGCCCTCCGCGCGATCCGCGCGGGCGGCGGGGCCGAGGCGCCCGTACCACCCGTCTGAGCAGCGGCGCGGACGGATCGTTGGGCCGGTCGGGTGACGGGCGATAACCCCTGGAGCCGGGCGCAGTTGATCCAGGCGTCCCGCCGGGGACAGCTCATGCGACAGAAGGATCTCCACGATGCTCAAGAAGTTCATGGCCACCGCCGCGGTCACCGCCTCCATCCTGGGCACGGGCGCCCTCGCGGCCTCCCCGGCGATGGCGATCGGCAACGACAACGGCGTCAACACCGTCAACGGCAACGGCGCGCAGCAGATCTACGGCAACCAGGAGACCGCCGGTTCGATGAGCCCGCAGCTCAGCGCCATCCAGGGGTCGCTGAACAAGCTCTGCGTCGGCCTGCCGGCCAAGGTGAACGTCCAGTCCGTGCTGTCCGCCGTCAACATCGGCGTCCAGGACATCCCGATCGCCTCCAACCCGCAGAACCAGCAGTGCGCCGAGAACTCCACCCAGGCCAAGGGCGACGAGACCCTCTCGCACATCGCCTCCAACATCCCGATCCTGTCCGGCAACCTGTCGGCCGGCAGCTGATCCAGCGGTTCCGGAGCGGCGTGACGACACGGTCGTCACGCCGCTCCGGCGTTTCCGCGTACGGGACTTCGAACTTTGGTCCAGACCTTGACAGGTCCAGACCATTTCGGTTCAGTGGCGGTACCCGTCGCCCCCCACCCCGCCCCATGCGACGGACTCCCCCCACCAAAGGAGCAGTTCCGTGATGCGTGCGCTTCGCCGCCGTGCCCTCTCCCTCGCCACGGCCGCGGCCGCGACCCTCGGGCTCGCCGCCGCCCTGCCCGCCTCCCCCGCCGCGGCGGCCCCCGCCTGCGTCGGCGCCTGGAGCTCCTCCGCCGTCTACACGGGCGGCACGAACGCCTCGTACGGCGGCCACAACTGGCAGGCCAAGTGGTGGACCCAGGGCGAGACCCCGGGCACCACCGGCCCGTGGGGCGTCTGGTCGGACCAGGGCGCCTGCGGCGGCGGCCAGGACCCGGACCCGGGGACCGGCAACCCGTCCGGGTTCGTGGTCAGCGAGGCCCAGTTCAACCGGATGTTCCCGGACCGGAACCCCTTCTACACCTACAACGGCCTGGTGGCGGCGCTCTCCGCGTACCCCGCCTTCGCCACCACCGGGGACGACACGGTCAAGCGGCGCGAGGCGGCGGCCTTCCTCGCGAACGTCTCCCACGAGACGGGCGGGCTGGTGTACATCGTCGAGCAGAACACCGCGAACTACCCGCACTACTGCGACGCCTCCCAGCCCTACGGCTGCCCGGCCGGCCAGGCCGCGTACTACGGCCGCGGCCCCATCCAGCTGTCGTGGAACTTCAACTACAAGGCCGCCGGCGACGCCCTGGGCATCGACCTCCTCGCCAACCCCTACCTGGTCGAGCGGGATCCGGCCGTCGCCATGAAGACGGCGCTCTGGTACTGGAACACCCAGAACGGCCCCGGCACGATGACGGCGCACGCGGCGATGGTCAACGGGGCCGGCTTCGGCGAGACGATCCGCTCCATCAACGGTGCCCTGGAGTGCAACGGCGGCAACCCGGCGCAGGTACAGAGCCGGGTGGACAAGTACCGGGCCTTCACCGGGCTGCTCGGCGTCACCCCGGGCGACCGGCTGGGCTGCTGACCCGTCCGGGACGGCGACGTGCGCACCGGCCGCTCAGTGCCCCCGCAGCGCGGTGGCCAGCTGGGCCCGGGAGCGGACGCCGAGCTTCTGGTAGATCCGGGTGAGCCGGGCCTCGACG
The DNA here is from genome assembly GCF_055580265.1 of Streptomyces sp. NPDC032091. NCBI lineage: Bacteria > Bacillati > Actinomycetota > Actinomycetes > Kitasatosporales > Streptomycetaceae > Streptomyces > Streptomyces sp. NPDC032091. Next base: position 124,176 of record NZ_JBVILR010000018.1, read on the forward strand.
GTCTTGACGCTGAGGAACAGCTTCGCCGCCGCCTCCTGATTGCTGGCGCCCCCGCCGACCAGCAGGGCCAGCCGGGCCTCGGCGTCGGTCAGCGCCCCGGCCCCCGTGCGCGGGGCGCCGGCCGCGGGGGCGTCCTCCCGGGCCAGGGCCAGCCAGGGCTCGGCACCGGCCCGTTCGAACACCTCGGCGGCCTCGCACAGCGCGGCCCGGGCCGGCGCGCGGCGGCGCCGTCTGCGTTCCACGCGGGCCAGCGCGAGGAGCGTACGGCCCCGTTCCAGGGGCAGGCCGAGGTCCTCGAAGCGCCGGGCGGTGGCCTCCAGCAGGGCCACGGCGGATTCCGGTTCGCCCTGCGCCGACAGGGCGAGCCCCCGGGCCCGGTCCAGGGCGGCGAGGACCGGGGTCCGGCCCAGGGAGCGGGCGACGGGGGTGACGGAGTCGAGGAGCAGGGTGGCGCCGGCCGGGTCGTCGGCGGCCACCAGGGCCTCGGCGAGCTCTCCGTGCCAGCGCAGGACGGAGGGGTCGACCACCTGCTGGGCCTCCTCCAGCGCGGCGACCCGGCGCAGGGTGGCGACGGCCTTCGCGGCCTCGCCGGTGGCCAGTTCGACGGTCCCGAGGGCGTAGAGGCCCCGGGAGAGGAAGACCTGGTCGTGCTCCTCCTCGGAGGCGCGGATGCCCCGGCGGGCGTAGGCGGCGGCCCGGGCGAAGCTGCCGCCCGCGGCCTCGGCGGTGGCGGCGACGTACCAGGCGGGGCCCGGGGACAGACCCGCCTCGATGGTGAGTTCCAGGGCGCGGCGGGCGTGCGCGGCGCCCTCCACGCAGCGGCCGCGGCGCAGTTCGACCTCGGTGAGGCTGCGCAGCACCTCGAAGACGTCCTCGGCGGAGCCGGTGCGCTGGACGGCGGGCAGCAGGACCAGGAGCCGGCCGCGGGCGTCATCGAGGCGGTCGTCGAAGAGGGCGTGGCGGACGGCGAGGTACTGGGGCGCGTTGCGCATGCCGAGGGGGACCTCGGGGGCGGGCAGGGCGAGGGCCTCGGCCAGGATGTCCTCCGCGTCGGGGTCGGCGAGGATGCGGCCCATGCGGGCCCGCACGGTCAGGGCCATGGCCTCGGCCACCTGGTCCCCGCCGGCCTTGGCGAGGGCCCCGGCCTCGGCGGCGGCGTCGCGGGAGCGTACGGGATCGCCGTCGCTGAGGTTGTGCTTCCATGCGATGCGCAGCCGTACGGCGGCCAGGAGGGAGGGGTCGTCGGCGGCGTCGGCCTCGGCGCAGGCGAAGGCGAAGGTCTCGTCGAGGGCGGCCAGGGCCTGCCCGGCGGCATCGATCACGGCGAGCCGGGCCCGTACCCGCTGGGCGGGCGAGGCGTCGCGGACGAGGACGGCCCGGGTGGCCCGGCGGGCGAGGTCGGCCCGGCCGGCCCAGCCGGCGTCCTCGGCGGCGCCGACGAGCCGGTCGAGTTCCTCGGCGGGCCGGGAGGCGGGGGTGCGCTCGGCGGCGAGCAGCCCGAGTTCGGCGGCCAGGGCGCGCTGGCCGCGGCGGCGGCAGGCGTCGGCGGCCCGGGTGATCCCGTCGGCGAGTTCCGCGTCGGGGGCGTCGACGGCCAGCGCCCGATGGCGTACGGCCTGGACGGGGTCGTCGACGGCGGCGGCGAGCGCGGCGTGTCCGGCGGAGCGCTCGGGCCAGCCGGCGTCGGCGGCGAGGACGGTGGGCAGGGCGCCGGCGGTGAAGGCGACGGCGCCGTCCTCGCCGACGGTGACCAGGGCGGCCCGTTCGGCCTCGTCGAGTTCCGCTTCGGCGTCGGGGCGGCCGGCGCGGCGCAGCAGGGCCGTGGTGGGGCGGGTGGCGAGGGCCGCGAGCAGGAGGGTGGGGCGGGTCCGGGCGGGGGCTTCGGCGAGGAGCCGGCGGGCGACCTCGCGGGCCTGGCCGACGATGGGGAGGGGGTCGGCGTGGTGGGCGCAGCCGCCCTGGCTCCCGGCGGCCTCGGCGAGGGAGTGGCCGAGGGCGAGGGCGAGGCGGGGGTTGCCGCCGCTCGCCTGGTGGATGCGGCCGGCGAGGCGGGCGGGCAGGCCGTGGCGCAGGAGGAGTTCGGCGACCTCGTCGGCGCCGAGCGCGGGGACGCGGACGGCGGGGGTGCCGGGTCCGCAGAGGGCTTCGGCGACGGGGGCGACGCCCTGGCCGCGTTCGGCGACGAGGACCCGTACGCGGGGCGGGGTCAGGCGCAGGGCGAAGCGGAGCAGGTCGGCGCTCTCGGCGTCGAGCCACTGGGCGTTGTCGAGGAGGAGCAGGACGGGGCCGGGGGCGGCCAGGGTGCGCAGCACCTCGACGACGGCCAGGCGCAGTGCGACGTGGTCGCGTCCGGCGCGGGGTGCGTCGGCCTCGCGGCGCAGCAGGGCGATGGCCTCGCGCTGGGGCCCGGCGAGGAGGTCGAGGGCGCGGCGGGGGACGGAGGCGAGCAGGGCGGCGGCCGAGGCCTCGGGTATGTGCCGGTCGGCGGCTTCGGGGGCGAGCCGCAGGACGGTCTCGCGGCGGGCGGCGGCGGCGGCCGCGACGGCGTGGGCGACCTCGCTCTTGCCCGCTCCGGCGGGGCCGGTGAGGATGGCGCGGCCGCGCGTGCCCAGCGCGCGGCCGACGGCCTCGATGAGTACGCCGTGTCCGACGTTGGTGTCAGCCTTCGCCGTCGCCGCCACGCACAGCCACCAGCCTTTCGCTCCCCGGTCCGTGCCTTCCTGTGAGACGCGACAATACGAGGTCAGCCCCCCGGCGGACCCGGATTGTGACGCAGAATTCAGTCGGGCGACAGGAATGTCCCGGGGGGAAGGGGGGGGGGGGGGGGGGGGGGGGGGGGGGGGGGGGGGGGGGGGGGGGGGGGTTTTTTCCCCCCCACTAT
>NZ_JBVILR010000018.1:127066-186034 GCF_055580265.1 Streptomyces sp. NPDC032091
TGGTTTGACGCAAAACCCCCGTTCCCCCCCCCCGCCCCCCCCCCCCCCCCCCCCCCCCCCCCCCCCCCCCCCCCCCCCCCGGGCCGGGTTGGTCCGTACTATCGCCCCGTCAGGCCGGAGGTGGGGGACTCCGGCGGGGGCCCGGACCGGGGAGTGGCGTGGGGGCCGGCGGGGATCAGAAGCCGAGGCTCCAGGAGTCGATCTTGCCGGTGTCGCCGCCCGCGTTGTCGTTCACGCGGAGCTTCCAGGTGCCGTTGGCGACCTCGGAGGAGGCGTCGACGGTGTAGGTCTGGTTGATGTTGGCGGTGCTGCCGCCGGCCCGGTTGTGCAGGGTGTAGACGGTGCCGTCGGGGGCGACGAGGTCGACCTTGAGGTCACCGATGTAGGTGTGGGCGATGTTCACGCCGACCTTGAGGGCGGCCGGGGCGTTGCCGGTCACGCCGGTGACGGTGATGGGGCTCTCCACCGTGCTGTTGTCGTTGATCGCGAAGTCCGCGGTGTTCTCGAAGAACGGCGTGGTGGGGGTCGAGGTCACGGCGTTGACGGTCGCGGCCGCGTCGGCGAGGCCGGCGCCGCAGCCGCCGGTGCAGGTGCCGGCCAGCGGGCGGGCGTTGGCCTTGATGGCGGCCTCGACCTGCGCCGGGGTGAGCGAGGGCTTGGCGGCCACGAGGAGCGCGGCGAGGCCAGCGATGTGCGGGGCGGCCATGCTGGTGCCCTGGTACGGCTTGTAGATCTCCGCGCCGGGGGTGGTGGTGCCGTTGTTCAGCGTCGAGAGGATGCCGTTCTCGGGCGTGGTGACGGTGCCGGGCGTGTCGGTGGCGCGGCGGGTCTCGCCGCCGGGGGCGGAGACGTCGACCTTGGCGCCGAAGTTGGAGTAGAAGGAGCGGTCGCCGGTGCGGTTGGTGGCGGCGACGGTGATGACGTTGTTGCAGCTGGCCGGGGTGAAGGAGCTCGCGTCGGCGTTGCTGTTGCCGGCGGCCACGACGACGGTGGTGCCGCGGGCGACGGCCGCGTTGATGGCGTTCTGGTAGCTGGCGCTGCAGGTGCCGGAGCCGCCGAGGCTCATGTTGATGACCTTGGCGGGGGTGGCGTTCGCCGGGACGCCCGCGACGGTGCCGCCGGAGGCCCAGGTGATGGCGTCGACGATGTCCGAGGTGGCGCCGCCGCACTTGCCGAGGACGCGGACGGGCTGGATCTTCGCGTTGTACGCGATGCCCGCGACGCCCTTGCCGTTGTTGGTGGCGGCGGCGATGGTGCCGGCCACGTGGGTGCCGTGCCAGGAGGAGTCGCTGGCCTTGGAGCCGGTGCCGCACTCGCCGGCGGCGCTCCAGTCGCCCTGGTCGGCCGGGTTGTTGTCGCGGCCGTTGCCGTCGCGGGCGGCGGTGGAGTCGGAGATGAAGTCGTAGCCGGCGACGATGTTGGGGGCGACGTCGGAGTGGGCCACGTAACCGGTGTCGATCACGGCGACGGTGACGCCGGAGCCGGTGGTCTTGTCCCAGGCGGCGGGCACGTTCATGCCGGCGGTGGGCTCGAAGAGGTCCCACTGCTTGGCGTACTCGGTGTCGTCCGGGGTGGCCATGGCGTAGGCGCGGGAGTCCGGCTCGACGTAGGCGACGTCCGGGTCGGACCGGAACTGGGCCATCACGGCCGCGGCGTCAGCCGGGGCGGTCGCACCGCCCAGGTTGACGAGCGCGGCGCCGGTGCCCAGGCGGCGGTCGAACTTCGCCTTCTTGCCGGCCTTCCTGCCCTTGGCGGTGGCGTCGTCGGCGGCCGCGGCGTTGGAGCTCGCCTCCGACGCGGAGGACTTGTAGCCGACGATCAGGTTCTCGACCGGGGCGGCGGCCGGGGCGGCGGGGGCGCCGGCGGCCGGGAGGGACCGGGCGGCCGGATCGCCGGGCGGGGTCACGGCCACCGCGGCGGTGGCGGAGCCGGCGAGCAGGGTGACGGACATGGCCACGACGGATATGAGCCGTCGTCGAGGTGCGTGCACGGTGTTCCCCTTACGGGCCGTTTCCGGGCAGGCCGGAGCGGCCGGTGTGTGCGGTGTGGGAGGTGGAACAGGCGCCGCGGGGCCGGGAGGGCTGGTCGAACCGCCCCGGCCGCCGCCGCGCCACGTCGCCCGGCCGCAACGGCGGGGCTGGGCGACGGCGTGTACCGGCGATCGGCGCCACCGCGTTCGGCTTCACACCATGTGGGGTTGGTGCGGGGGCAGTTCGGGGGGCGGGAGACCGCCGGTGGGCAGACAGTAGGCAACGCGGGAATGAACCCGATACAGGGAAAACCCTTGTCCGGACCCTGCGGCAGCCTGTGGGGCGCCTGTGAAACACCTGTGCAACGCGCACGCAACACGCGCGTGACCGTCGGCGCCCCCGCCGGCGGCGGGGGCGGACGGGCAGGCTACTCCGGGTTGCCGCGCGGGTGGAGGGCGCGGAAGTAGGTCCAGCTGGTCTCGTTCGGCTCGGTCCACTTCTCGGGGGCGCGGGCGAACTCGGGGTGGCGTCCGGCGATGTAGGAGCGGGTGCGCTCGGGGACCTCGTCGTAGGAGCCGAGCTTCGCGCCCCGGCAGTGGAAGGTGAGGCCGCCGGGGCGTTGTCCCTGCTCCATCCAGGGCAGCCAGGGGGACATCCGCGTCCAGGACATGGTTGCCGGGACGCTCGGCGCCCCGCCGGCGAGGGCGGCGGCCGGGGTGAAGAACTGGAAGAGCTCCAGGGCCCGGTAGGTGTCGTCGGCGGAGTGGAGCGGGTAGTCCGCGACGGGCAGCGGGGAGGGGTAGGCGAGGGGGATCTCCAGGCTGAAGCAGACCTGGTCGCCCAGTTCGGTCCGGGGGACGGGGAAGGGCCGCAGGCGCAGGTTGGCCGGATCGTTCCAGACGTGGACCACGGGCTTTTCCTGCCAGGTCTCCAGGATCTCCCGAGTGGCGGGGTCGAGGTAGAAGGCGGCCTCGCGCGAGAGCAGGCGGTAGCCGCCCTCCTCCTCGTCGGCCACGAGCCGGGACACGTTGACCCCTTCGAAGCCGAAGAGGCGCCGGTAGGGCTCGCCCGGGGCCCAGGAATGGACGTCGCCGCTCCACCCGTAGACGACCTCCTCTCCGTCGAGGGAGGCACGGGTGCGGGCGAAGTCGCGCAGCAGGTCGTCCGGAGTCATACGGAGAACTCTGGCCGGACGGCATCCGGCCGGGCAAGCATCCGGTGCGCCAACTCCCGTGCGCCCCTTCGCGCCCGCCCCGCGACCTACGAACGGGCGGGCCGCCGCTCGTACGGTCGCCCGGTTGACGGTTGTACGAGTTACCCGCGACCGTGACCGCCATGGGGAACCGTTCCTACATCAGTGAGCAGGAGTGAGTCTTGGACCCAGGTCCCGGCACTGCGCGCGTCCCGAACGGTTTTGGGTGCGCTGGTCGCCCGCTTTTCGGGGCATCGTAGTGGATGCGGTAGGCGACGGCCCGATTGCCGTCGACCCGGTCCCGCCATTCCTGGACCCGGTGCGCGAAGGCGATCCGGGAGGTCAGGACGTACCGACCGTGCCTGGCGTTCGCCAGCTGGGCCGGCGGCGCGGGCGGCTTGATCGACACCTCGCCGTCCAAAGTGACACGGACGGTCTCGTTGCCGAACCGTTTGCCGGACTCGCCGTCAGCGGCCAGGAACCAACGTTCCGCCTCCCAGCGCCGGCGCCACTCGGCCTCGGTGAGCTGCGCTGCTTCGAGGTTGTGCCGGGTGTTGAGCAACCGTCGGCCGCCGCGGACGACGTGCACGACGCCGTTCTCCCAGTCGGCCCGGGCGACGTCGAGGCGGTGTTCCAGGATCTGCAGACGCCGGGATGTGTGGAACCACTCGCCCTTGCTGCGGTATCCACCAGCCCAGCGGGAGGACGACTCGGCTGTCAGCGCCCGCTTACGGGCAGCGGACGGCCCGAGGGCCACGAACGGCGCGTCCATGGTGCGCGACCGCCTCGGCTTCGACTGCTCAGTCATCGCCGGCCGCCGCTTCGGCCGCCTTCTTCGCCCGGCTCTCCACAGAGCGGCAACCGCATAGGCAGGCTCAGAAAAGGGACCGACCACGCGCCCTCACGAAACCGACCATAGGCGCTCTGCGGATGCACACCCTGCCCCTTCGCCCACTCCTTGAGGTTCATGCACCCGACGGCAACGACATTCACACACATGGACTATCACTCACAAGAGCGAACCAAAGGACCAACAGTGCCCAACCCCTCGGGTAAGGAACACCGGCTTCCGCTGCTGCTGGCCTGCCTGGTGCTGGGCCTCGGACTCATCGCCGCCGTCCTGGGCGCCTCGCGGGCGGCCGGTCCCGCCTCCGTCGCGGGCCCGTACGTGGACCTGCGGCGCGTGCCGCCGGGGCCCGCCGGGCCCGCGCCCGGGCCGGGGGCGTCCACCGGCAGGGTGACGGTGGAGTGCGGGCGCAACGAGGAGGGCCACTGGAACGAGGACAACCTGGTGGTCTCGCCGGGGGTGAGGGCGGGCGCCCACCACACGCACGCGTACGTGGGGAACCTGTCCACCGACGCCCTTTCCACGGACGTCTCCCTGGCCGCCGCCGCGACCAGCTGCACGGGCGGCGACCGGTCCGCGTACTACTGGCCGGTGCTGCGCCGCACCGACCGCTCCGGGGGCGGCCCGCACGAGGGGGCGGCCGGGCACGGCAACGCGGGCGAGATCCTGCGCGAGGCCTCGGTGCGGGTGGAGTTCCGGGGCAGTGCGGTGGGGAAGGTGGTGGCGATGCCCCGGTTCCTGCGGGCGATCACCGGCGACGCCGTCGCGTACACGGCCGGCGGGGGCGCCGGGGTGCGCGCCCGCTGGGGCTGTTCGGGCCTGCCGGACCGGTCCACCACCGGCTACCCGCGCTGTCCGGCGGGCGAGCTGGTCACCCGTACGCTGGTCTTCCCCAGCTGCTGGAACGGGCTGGACACCGCCGCCCCCGACCACCGCTCCCACCTGGCGTTCCCGGCCGCCAACGGGGTCTGCCCGCAGGGCACCTTCGCCGTGCCGGAGCTGCGCCTGTCGCTGGCGTACGCGGTGGCGCCGGGGGTCCCGCTGGCACTCGACTCCTTCCCGGAGCAGCGGCACAGCCCGCTCACCGACCACGCCATGTTCGTGGACGTGATGACCGACGCGCGGATGGCGGAACTCGTCGCCTGCCTCAACGAGGGCCGCGACTGCCGGATGTGAGTGACGCAGGTCACGTGAACCGCCGCCGCGCCGGGGGCGTGTTCCGACCGCACCGAATGGCACCAGGCGGACGGAGAGCGTGAATGGCCGGACCACTGTGGCCCCGCGCGCGGCGGGGCTCGACCGACGAGGCACTGATCAGGGCGGTCTACGAGGAGCACGGCAACGCCCTGCTCGCGTACGCCACCCGGCTCACCGGTGACCGGGCGGCCGCCGAGGACGTCGTCCAGGAGACCCTGATCCGGGCCTGGCGGCACGCCGAGGTGCTGGTGAACGGGAAGGGCTCGGTGCGCGGCTGGCTGCTCACAGTGGCCCGGAACATCATCACGGACCGGTACCGGGCCAGGGCGGCCCGCCCGCCGGAGGTCTCCGGCTCGGAGGCCGCTCCCCCGGTGGAGGGCGACCACGCGGACTCCGTCGTGGACACGATGACGGTCCTGGGCGCCCTGGACCGGCTCTCGCCGGAACACCGGGACGTGCTCACGGAGTTGTACTACCGCCAGCACAGCGTGGCCGAGGCCGCCGACCGCCTGGGGATCCCGGCGGGCACGGTCAAGTCGCGCTCGCACTACGCGCTGAAAGCCCTGCGCGCGGTGTTCACGGACGGCGGCGCCGGCGAGTACGGCGGGGACAGACGATCAGGCCGGCCGCCCCAGCAGCCCGGCGGACTGCGGGAGGTGGTGGCGTGAACGCGCGGCGGCACGAGGAGGAACTGCTCGGACCGTACGTGCTCGGTGTCCTGGACGCGGAGGACGTACGGCGCGTCGAGGAGCATGTCGGCGACTGCACGGGGTGCCGGGAGGAGGTGGCCGCGTTGCGCGAGCTGGAGAGCGTTCTGGGTGAGGTGCCCGAGGAGGCGTTCCTCGACGGGCCCCCGCAGGGCGGTGACCTGCTGCTCCAGCGCACCCTGCGGCAGGTGCGCGGCGAGCGGGCCGCGCGGGCCCGGTGGCGGGGCGCGGTGGCGGGCCTGGCGGCGGCCGCCTCGCTGGCGGCCGTGTTCTGGGCGGGGGCCCGGCTGGGCGGGGACGCGGACAACACCGCCGCGCTGCCCCCGCCGCCGTCGCCGAGCGCGTCGGCCGCGCCGTCGCCGCCGCCCGCCGGGACCCGGGTGGCCTCGGGGACCGACGCGGGGACCGGGGCGCGGATGACCGTGCAGGTGACCCCGGCGGCGAAGTGGGTGCGGGTGCGGGCGGCGGTGACCGGCGTGCCGGCCGGGGAGCGGTGCCGTCTGATGGTGGTCTCCCGGGACGGTACGCGGTCCACGGCGGGCGGCTGGGTCGTGGGCACGGCGGAGCACGGCGAGGGCAAGGGGGCGGCCCTGGACGGCTCGGCGGCCGTGGACCCGGCGGACGTCGCGGCGGTGCTGGTGGAGAACGAGTCGGGACGGACCTTCGTGTCCGTGCCGGTGTGAGGACGGGGCCCCGCGCGGGCGGGGCCCCGTACGGTCCGTCAGGGGCTGTGGAAGCGGACCTCGGGCGCGTCGGCGCGCGGGCCGTCCAGCACCGGCCGGGACTGTCCCTTGAGGTGCCGGTCGAAGAAGGCGGAGACGTAGGTCCGGGTCAGCTCCAGGACGCGGGCGCCGGGCAGCGGCGCGTCGGGGTGGGGGACGCCGAGCTGGTCGCGCAGGGCCGGGTAGTCGGTGGGGCCGAAGTGGTCGGTGCCGTCGAGGGTGATCCAGCGCTTCCAGCCGTCGAAGTCGGCCCACTCCTCGGACCAGTTGCCCGCCTGGCCCCCGGACCCGCCGGCGGCCGAGCCGAGCAGCATGAAGGGGCGGCCGCCGATCCCGGCGGCGGGACAGGGCTCGGGCAGGCCGCCGTCCATGTCGATGCCCGCCCGGATCCGCTGGTCGGCGGCCATCGCCGTCAGGGCGGCGGCGCCGCCGGTGGAGGGGTCCCCATGGCGATCCGGCCGGGGTCGATGAGCCCGGCGTGGCGCCAGGCGGGGTGCCGGCCGGTGAGCCGGTCGAGGAGGAAGGAGACGTCCTTGGCGCGGGTGACGGTCTCCCGGCCGCCCGGGCCCTCGGCCTGGTCGCAGGCCGGGTAGGGCGCCGGGGCGCGGCCGGTGCCGCGCTGCGCGGGCGGAAAGCGTGACGGGGCCCGGGAATATGTCCAATTCCCGGGCCCCTGTGTGCCACCCAATTGCGCACACCGGCGCCGTTTAAGAGCGGGGATCATCTTGAGGCCGACGTGTTCTGCCTTTGAACTACCGCGCCACGGAAGAGGCGCAGGAGGGACTTGAACCCCCATCCGTCGGTGATCGTCCCTGCTCGGTCGATCCGGTGTTCGGCGGCGAATGCTGAGACTGGAGCGATAGTCTGAGATTCAAGGGGGCCGCACTCGGGCCGCCCCCTGTTTCAGCTTCAACGTCAGTTTCAGCTTGCGCTCTCGCGCACCCCCTGCGCTACAGGGGGCGTTCTCGGGGCTACCTGAACAGGTAGCCGAACACCGCGTCTCCGACCCTCTGGTCGGTGACCTCGGTGCCGTTGGCCTCCTCGCGGGCGAACTTCACGGCCTGCTGGAGCCGTTCCACCCGGTCGAGGAGCTCGTTGACCCGGCGGGCCGGGAGGGCGCCGGAGAACTTCACCGTCGTCCAGTAGCCGACGGCCACGTCCTCGTAGTAGACCTCGACCTGCGCCGGGTGCTTGTCCGTGGCCTCGGCCTTGACGTGGTTGCGCGGCACCTTCTTGGTGCGGATGGTGCGTACCGGTTCCGTCTTCCAGGAGTCCGTGGAGGGGTCGAGGTTCCAGGACTCCGAGGCGTCCAGGACCGGCAGCTTGCGCACGAAGGTGTGCAGGTCGGTCAGCTGCTTCTCCAGGAAGAGCAGGTAGGGCACCGGAACCTGGGCGAGCAGCACGTTGCCGTCGACGACCACGTCCGCGGCCGCGGTGCGGTTGGCCCAGTCCTTGGTCGCCGTCACGTCGAACAGACGGGTCAGGGTGGTGGCCGTCGCCCGCAGCGCGTCCTCCGCCTTGACCTGGACCCGGGTGGACTCGGGCGGCAGCTGCTCGCCCTCCTCGTCCTTGGGCTGGTACGTCCGCGAGATGCCGGCCAGCAGGGCGGGCTTCTGCACGTCCTGGTGAGCCTGCGAAAGCTCCTGGAGGGACTTGGACTTGACGCCCTTTTCGACTGCGATGATCTGATTCAGCTTCGGCACGTGATCAACCTACCAACGACTCCGGTGCGACGACCATTTCTTATTCCCGCTTCCTTTCTCCACGGGTCAGAGGTGCAGGCGCACCGGCAGGTCGAACAAATCGTTCTGGGTGAGCACCGGCTTGTTGCGCAGTTCCTCGCGCGGGACGGCCAGGGACAGGTGCGGGAAGCGGGCGTAGAGGGCCGGGAGGGCCACGCCGGCCTCCAGGCGGGACAGGGCCGCGCCGGGGCAGACGTGGGGGCCGTGGCCGAAGGAGATGTGCCGGTTCGGGGTGCGGGTGACGTCGAAGGCGCCGGCCGTCTCCCCGTGCTGGGCCTCGTCGCGGCCGAGGGCGCCGAAGGAGACGATCAGGCCCTCGCCCTTGGGCAGGATCCGGCCGCCGACCTCGATGTCCTCGGTGGCGAAGCGGATCAGGACGTGCGAGGTGGGGGTGGCCCAGCGCAGGGTCTCCTCGATGACGTTCTCCCAGGGGACCTCGCCGGCGAGGACGAGGGCACGCTGCTCGGGGTGGGTCTCCAGGGCGACGACGGCGTTGACGATCAGGCTGATGGTGGTCTCGTGGCCGGCGGCGACCATCAGCTGGAGGGTGTTGGTGATCTCCTCGGTGCTGAGGTGGTCGCCTTCCTCGGAGGCGGCGATGAGCGCGCTGGTGAGGTCGTCGCCGGGGGTGGCGCGCTTGGACTCGACGATCCGGGAGAAGAGGGCGCCGAGGTCCGCCATCATCTGCGGGACTTCCTCGGGGCGGGTCTGGGTGGAGAAGAACTTCTCGAAGAGGCCCTTCAGCCGCGGGTGTTCGGCGGCGTCCACGCCCATCAGCTCGCTGATGACGTTCATCGGCAGGGGGTAGGCGAAGGCCGCCTTCAGGTCGACGGTCTCCCCGGCGGGCAGGGCCGCCAGCTTGTCGAGGGCCTCGGTGGTGAGGGCCTCGATGCCGGCGCGGAGCTTCTCGACGCGGCGGGCCGTGAGGGCCTGGGCGACGAGGGTGCGCAGGCGGCGGTGCTCGTCGCCGTCGACGGTGAGCATGGAGCGGCCGGGGTTGGCGAGGCCGATGAGCGGCCAGTCCAGGGGGATCTCCCCGCGCTGCCAGGCGCCCCACACGCCGATGTCCTTGACGACGCGGGGGTCGGTGAGCAGGGCGCGGGCCTCGGCGTGGTGGGTGACGGCGTACACGCCGACGCCGCCGGGGAGGACGACGCGGACCAGCGGGCCGGCGGCGCGCAGGGCGGCGCTCTCGGCGTCGAGGTCGGTGACGAAGGGGTCGAGGGTGATCGGGGCGGCGGCCGGGGCGGCGCCGGTGTGGTCGATCGGGCAGCTCATCGGGTGGCTCCAAGCGCGGGGGTCGGGGTGTAGGTCACGGGGAGCGCGGTCAGGCCGCGCAGCCAGGGCGAGGGGCGCCGGGTGAGTTCGGCGGCCGGTCCGGCGAGGTCCACGTCGGGGAGGCGGTCGAGGAGCACCTCGATGCCGGTCCGGGCGATGACCTCGGCGACCTCCTGGGCCGGGAAGGGGCAGCGGTGTTCGCCGTGGCCGAAGGAGAAGAAGGCGTTGTTCCCGCCGGTGAGGGCGCCCGCGTCGGTGCGTACGTGCGGGTCGCCGTTGGCGGCGGCCAGGCCCAGCAGGACCAGGTCGCCGCGGGCGATGGTGCGGCCGCCGAGCTTGGTGTCGCGGGTGGTCCACCGTCCGGCGACGTTCTGGGTCGGGGTGTCCTCCCAGAGCACTTCGTTCATGGCCTCGCCGACGCTGTGGCGGCCGCCGGCGAGGGAGGCGGCGAAGCGGTCGTCGGTGAGCATCAGGCGCAGCGAGTTGCCGATCCAGTCGGCGGTGGGCTGGTGGCCCGCGGCCATCATCACCATCAGGTCCTGGGCCACCTCGGCGAGGGTGAACCCGGCGGTGTTGGCGAGCATGCGGGAGGCGACGTCGTGCCCGGGGGTCTCGGCCTTGGCGGCGAGCAGGGCGTACATGGACTCGCCGAGGTGGCGCTGGCCGTCCAGGGCGCCCTCGCGGCCGTTGATCATGTCGTTCATGGCGGTGACGAGTCCGGGGCCCTGCTCGTCGGAGAAGCCGTAGATGCGGGCGAGGACGCGCAGCGGCAGGAGCATGGCGTACTCGCCGACGATGTCGCAGGAGCCCTTGCCGCAGAGCCCGTCGATCAGCTCGTCCGCGAACCGTTCGGCGTGGCCCCTCAGTTCGAAGGGGTCGACGGATTCGAGGGCCTCGCTGATGACGGCGGCCCGCTCGCGGTGGCGTTCGCCGGTGGTGTAGAGGATCGAGGGCTGCTTGCGGCCGATCATCGGGAGCAGGGGCCAGTCGGCGGGGATGCGGTCCCACTGGTTCCACAGGTCGGAGTCGCGGGAGTAGAGCTGCGGGTCGCTGGTGACCTGGTGCAGTTCGCGGTAGCCGAGGACCAGCCAGGCCGGGACGTCCCCGTCGAGGACCACGGGGGCGACGGCGCCGTGGTCGCGGCGCATCTCCCGGTACAGCTCGGCGGGGTCGCTCTGGAAGCGGGGGCCGCCGAGGTAGACGGGCTGGGGCTCGGGGGTGGTCACTGCGTGGGCTCCGGGAGGGTGCGGGGGACGGCCCTCGGGGGGAGGGCTCGGGTCGGGGAGGGCTCGGGTCTCGGGGCTCTGGGGCTACGGGAGGGCCTGGAGGCTCTGCCGGTGCTGGAGGTGCTGGAGGTGCTCGACGAGGGAGATGAGCACCTGCTTGCTGGACTCGCGGGAGCGGGCGTCGCAGAACAGCAGCGGCACCTCGGCCGGCAGGTCGAGGGCGGCGCGGATCTGGTCCGGGGTGTGCGCGGGCCCGCCGAAGTCGTTGCAGGCGACGACGAAGGGCGTGCCGTGGTGTTCGAGGCGGTCGATGGCGTACCAGGACTCCGCGAGCCGGCGGGTGTCGACGAGGACGACCGCGCCGAGGGTGCCGGAGAACAGGCGGTCCCACAGGAACCAGAACCGCTCCTGGCCCGGGGCGCCGAACAGGTAGAGCACGTTGCGGGCGTCGAGGGTGATCCGGCCGAAGTCGAAGGCGACGGTGGTGGAGGTCTTGGCGGCGATGCCGTCGGTGTGGTCGACGGCCTCGCCGGCCTGGGTCATTGTCTCCTCCGTGTTCAGCGGGCGGATCTCGCTGACCGAGCGGACCATGGTGGTCTTGCCGACGCCGAAGCCGCCCACGATCACGATCTTCAGACCGTTGTCGGCGGTGCTGCTGAGTGCCTGCCGGGGCGTGCCCGGGTCAGAGGTTGCGGAGTCCAACGAGCACCTGCTCCAGGAGTTCGGGGTCGGGAAGGCAGTACGTCGTGGCGCGCGGGTGGCGGGCGCTGACGCGTCCGGCGCCCAGGAGGTCGGCCAGCAGGATCCGTGTGATCGACACGGGCAGGCCGAGTTCGGCCGCCACCTCCACGACGGCCGTGGGATAGCGGCACATCCGCAGGATGGCGGCGTGCTCCGACTGCATTCCGGGGACGGGGTCGCACTCGGCGACGATCAGGGTCACCAGGTCGAAGGCGTCGCTCCCGGAGCTGCTGCGGCCTCCGGTGAGGGTGTAGAGCCGGTCCGGGGAGTCGTCCCGGCCCGGCCGGACGCGGCTCAACCCCGAGGCCTGGCGATCAGATGCTCGCTCAGCTGCTCGACCAGTTCGGACATGTTGTGGCCGACGAGTCCGGCGTCGGCGTCCTCGGAGGCGACGAGCGCGAGGTGGGCGCCCTCGCCGGCCTCGACGATGAAGAGGATCCCGCCGTAGAACTCGGCCATGGCGGAGCGGACTCCGCCGGTGCCGTCGCCGAACTCGATGGAGGCGCCGTGCGAGAGGCTCTGGATGCCTGCGGCGATGGCGGCGAGCTGGTCGGCCTGGTCGACGGAGAGCTCGGGGGTGCGGCACAGCTTGAGGCCGTCACGGGAGAGCACGAGGGCGTGGCGGGCGCCGGGGGTGCGCTCCAGGAGGCCTTCCAGGAGCCAGCTGAGCTTCTCGTCGGTGGTGGAGCCGGTCATCTCGTGTTGCCTTCCGGGTGCGGGGGATTCGTGGGCTGCTGGCGCGCCGGCGCGTCGCGCACGGCCTGGCGGAAGCTGCCGAAGCGGGCGGCGGACCGGGACGCGCCGGTGGGGGCGGCCTGGGTGCGGGCCGCCGCGGACGCGGCGTCGGGGCCTTCGGGGTGGGCGGCGGCCAGGGTACGGCCGCGCCGCCGCTGGGGCAGTCCGCTCTCGCCGAGCACCGGGTGGCGGCCGGTGGATTCGGAGTCGTGGGAGTCCTCGGAGCTGCGGGCGGGCTCGGCTGGGGCGGGGGCCGCCGGCGCGGGGGCGGGCAGCGCGAGGGTGCGGGCCGGTCCGGCGGGGGCCGCGAGGAGCGGCGGGGCCGGGACGGGCTCGGCCGGGGCGTGGCTGATCAGCTCTTCCGGGATCATCATCAGCGCGCCGGTGCCGCCGCGCGCGGAGGGGCGGAAGGAGACGGTCAGTCCGTGCTTGCGGGCGAGGCGGCCGACGACGGCGAGGCCGAGGCGGGTGCCGGAGAGCCCGGCGAGGTCCAGGGTCTCGGCGCCGACGGCCTGTTCGGCGCGGCGCAGCTGGAGCTCGCTCATGACGAGGCCGCTGTCCTCGACGGTGATGATGATGCCGGCCGGCACCTCCTCCACGTAGACGTGGACCTCGGCGGTCGGCGGGGAGAAGTTCGCGGCGTTGTCGAGGAGCTCGGCGAGGGCGTGCATGACGCCCTCGGCGGCGTGTCCGGCGACGGCGGCCTCGCTGGTGGAGTGCAGGCGGACGCGCTGGTAGCCGCCGATGCGGCCCATGGCGCCGCGCAGGATGGACTCCATGACGATGGGCTTGGCCCAGCGGCGGCCGGAGCGGGCGCCGGTGAGCACGGCGATGGAGTCGGCGAGGCGGCCGGCCTGGGCGGTGCGGTGGTCGAGGTGCAGGAGGTCGCCGAGGACCTCCTCGTCGGCGTGCTTGTGCTCCATCTCGCGCAGGTCGGCGAGCATGCCGGTGGCCAGGGCCTGCATCCGGCCGGCCGCGTTGGCGGCGGCGGCCATGGCGGCGGCGCGGCCGGACTGGGCGCGCCGCAGTTCCTCGCCGAGCCGCTCGCGGGTGGCCTGCTGGGCGGCGGCGAGGTGGTCGAGCTCGGCCGTGTGCGCGGCGGTGAGCCGGGCGGCCTCGGCGGTGCGGGCGGCCGTCAGCCGGTCGGTCTCGGCGGCGTGTTCGGCGGTGAGCCGGGCGACGCGGGCGGTGTGGTCCGCGGTGAGCCGGGCGAGTTCGGCGGTGAGGTCCGCGGTCTCACGGGCGGCGTCGGCGGTGAGCCGGGCGATGTACGCGTCGCGGGTGGCGACTTCGCCGGTGAGCAGGGTCAGGTCGGCGCGCAGCTGCCGGGCGGTGCGCGCCGACCAGGTGGCCGCGCAGGCGGCGAGGGACAGCAGCAGGGTCCCGAAGGCGGCGAACCAGGCCAGGGGCGCGCGGACACCGGACGGTGCCGCGGCCACCGCCGCCGCGGAGATGGTGCCCGCGGCCACAGCCGTGACCAGCAGGGCGAGCGCGGAGGGGCGGAGGGGGGAGGGCGACGCCGTCATCAATCAAGCCTCAAAAGGGGCGTATATGGAAGAGAGGGTTCCTGTGGCAACGAGGCATCACTATAAGAGGATTGGTGATCGTTTAGGAAAGCCCTTGGCGAAGATCACGCTGTGTAGCGCCCACTAAGGTTGCTTCTGGAGCGGTTTCGGGGCTATGCCATGGCATCCTGTGACGTCACAACTCGCCGGACGGGATCGGCGGCGGACGTCCGGGGAATTTGGGGAAGATCCATGAGGCTCTGCTTCCTGGTGGAGGAGCACTACCGCCATGACGGCATGCCGAACGAGGTGATCCGTCAGCTGACCGCGTGGGGCCACCACGTGGACGTCGTGCGGCCGGGCGGCTCGCTGCTGCGCATGACGGACCTGGTGCGGGCCGGCACGCACGACGCGTGGGTGCTCAAGACGGTCTCGGGCGGCCCCGGGCTGACCCTGCTGGAGGCCGCGGCCGCCGCGGGGGTGACCACCGTCAACGACGCCCGGTCCATCCGCGGGGTGCGGGACAAGGCGCTGGCCGCCGCCCTCGGCAGCGCGCGGGGGCTCCCCCTGCCGGCGACGTACGCGGTGGCCCGCCCCGAGCTCCTGGCGGAGATACCGGACGAGCTGTACCCGCTCGTGGTCAAACCGGCCGACGGCAGCTCCGGCCGCGGGGTGCACCTGCTGCCCTCGCCGGACCGGCTCGGGGCGCTGCTCCCCGCGCTCGCGGGCGAGGGCATGCTCATCGCCCAGCCCTACGTCCCGAACCCCGGGACCGACCTCAAGGTGTACTGCGTGGGCGGCGAACTGCACGCCACCGAGCGCTGTTCCCCCCTGCACCCCGACGCCGCCGTGCGCGAGCGCCGGGTGCCGCTGCCGGCCGAGGTCGCGGAGATCGCCGCCCGGGTGGGCGAGGTGTACGGGCTGGACCTGTACGGGGTGGACGTGCTGCTGGGTCCCGACGGGCCGGTGGTGGTCGACGTCAACGACTTCCCGAGCTTCCGCCAGGTGCCGGACGCCGCGGCCCGCGTGGCGGGCGCCGTCCTGGACCTGGCCCGCGCGGGCGGCGGCCGGGCGGCAGCGGCGGCGTGTCCGCCGGCCCGGCCGTACGCCCTGCCCGTGGCCATCCCGGCGCAGGCGACGGCTCGGGCGGGGGACGGCGCGTGAGGATCGGCCTGATCACCCCCGACCCCGGCCATCCGCTGCTGGCGGCCACCGCCGCGCTGCTCGGCGCGCGGCACGAGGTGGAGGTGCTGCACCCCGCGGCGGGGGCCGCGGCCGCCGCCGGAGCGCCCGCCGACGTGTACCTGCTCAAGGCCCGGACCCCGGCGGCGCTGGAACTGGCCCGTGCGCTGGAACTGCGGGGAGCGCCCGTGGTGAACTCCGCCGCCGCCACCGAGGGCTGCCAGGACCGGACGGGGATGGCCGCGCTGGCCCTGGGGGCGGGGCTTCCGTTCGCCCCCACCCGTACCTTCGGCTCCCTGGCGCTGCTGGAGTCCGCGGCGGGGCTGGAGTGGCCGCTGGTGGTCAAGAGCCGGCGCAGCCGCAAGGACGACCTGGTGGTACGCCTCGACGGGCCCGGCAGGCTGCGGGAACTGGCGCCGCGCTGGGGCGGGGAGCCGGTGGTCGTGCAGGCGTTCGCGCCCAACAGCGGCTGGGACCACAAGCTGTGGGTGGTCGGGGACGAGGTCTTCGCCGGCCTGCGCCGCTCCGAACTCGCCGCGGGCGCCGGGGAGCCGGCCCGGGGCATGGAGCGGCTGCCCGACGGGTGGGCCGAACTGGCCCTGCGGGTGGGGCGGGTCTTCGGGCTGGACGTTTACGGGGTGGACGTCATCGCCACGCGGGACGGCGGCCCCCTCATCGTCGACGTCAACGCCTTCCCCGGCATCCGCGGCCAGGCCGGCGCCCCCGAGGCCCTCGCGGCCCTCACCCTGCGCCGGGCCGCCCGGGCCCGCGCCGTCGGGCGGTAGGCGGCGGGCGGTAGGCGGCGGGCGGTAGGCGGCGGGCGGTAGCCTGCGGGCCGGTCGACAGGAGGGCGGGGTCCATGCGCGCGGTGGTGTTCGAGCGGTACGGGGAGCGGCCCGAGGTGCGGGAGGTCCCGGACCCGGCGCCGTCCCGGGGCGGGGTCGTGGTGCGCGTCGAGGCCACGGGGCTGTGCCGCAGCGACTGGCACGGCTGGGCGGGCCACGACCCGGACATCACCCTGCCGCACGTGCCGGGCCACGAACTGGCCGGAGTGGTCGAGGCGGTGGGCCCGGGCGTGCTGAACTGGCGGGCCGGCGACCGAGTGACCGTGCCCTTCGTCTGCGCCTGCGGCAGCTGCGCCGACTGCGCGGCCGGCGACCACCAGGTGTGCGCCCGCCAGACGCAGCCCGGGTTCACCCACTGGGGCTCCTTCGCCGAGTACGTGGCCCTGGACCACGCCGACGTGAACCTGGTGGCGGTGCCGGAGGAACTGTCGTACGCGACCGCCGCCGCCCTGGGCTGCCGCTTCGCCACGGCCTTCCGGGCGGTGGTCGCGCAGGGCAGGGTGAAGGCGGGCGAATGGGTCGCCGTCCACGGCTGCGGCGGGGTCGGCCTGTCCGCCGTGATGATCGCCGCCTCGGCCGGGGCCCGGGTGGTCGCCGTCGACACCGCGCCCGGGGCGCGGGAGCTGGCCCGGGAGTTCGGGGCGGCGCACTGCCTGGACCCGGCCGCCGTAGGGCCCGGCGGCACGGCGGAGGCGGTGCGGGAGCTGACCGGGGGCGGCGCGCACCTGTCGCTGGACGCCCTGGGCTCCCCCGCGACCGCCGCCGCCTCGGTGGCCGGGCTGCGGCGGCGCGGACGGCACGTCCAGGTCGGGCTGCTCCCGGCGGCGGCCGGACCGGCGGCACTGCCGCTGGACCGGGTGATCGGCTGGGAGCTGGAGGTCCTGGGCAGCCACGGGATGGCCGCCCACGCCTACCCCCCGATGCTGGAACTCGTCCGCTCGGGCGCCCTGCGCCCGGACCTCCTGGTCACCGCGACGATCCCGCTGGAGGCGGCCCCGGCGGCGCTGGCCGCGATGGGCACGGCCCCGGGACGCGGGGTCACCGTCATCCTGCCGCGGGCCTGACACGGCCCCGCCCCGGCCCTGGACGGAGGGCCGGGGCGGGAGGTCTCAGCCCGCGAGGAGGGTGAGGGTGTCGATCACCCGGTTCGAGAAGCCCCACTCGTTGTCGTACCAGGCGACCACCTTGACGTGGCGGCCGTCGACGCGGGTGAGCTCCGAGTCGAAGATCGACGAGGCGGGGTTGCCCGTGATGTCGGAGGAGACGAGCGGGTCCTCGGAGTACTCCAGCACCCCGGCCAGCGGGCCCTCGGCGGCGGCGCGGTAGGCCGCCAGCACCTCGTCGCGCGTCACGTCGCGGGACACGGTCGTGTTCAGTTCGACGATCGAACCCACCGGCACCGGCACGCGGATCGAGTCGCCCGACAGCCTGCCGTCGAGGTTCGGCAGCACCAGGCCGATCGCCTTGGCGGCACCGGTCGTGGTCGGCACGATGTTCACGGCCGCGGCGCGCGCCCGGCGCGGGTCGCGGTGCGGGCCGTCCTGGAGGGCCTGCTCCTGGGTGTAGGCGTGCACCGTCGTCATGAAGCCGTGCTCGATGCCGGCCAGTTCGTCGAGGACGGCGGCCAGCGGGGCGAGCGCGTTCGTGGTGCAGGAGGCGTTCGAGACGATCGTGTGGAGCTCGGGGTCGTACGCACCGGTGTTGACGCCGTACGCGAGCGTCACGTCCGCGCCGTCCGACGGGGCGCTGACGAGGACCTTCTTCGCGCCCGCCTTGACGTGGGCGCGGGCGGCCTCGGCGGAGGTGAAGCGGCCGGTGGCCTCCAGCACGATGTCGACGCCGAGTTCGGCCCAGGGCAGCTGCTCCGGCTCGCGCTCGGCGAGCACCGCGATGCGCCGGCCGTCGACCACGAGGGTGCTGCCGTCGACGGTGACGGGGCGGCCGAGGCGGCCGGCCGTGGAGTCGTAGGCGAGCAGCCGCGCGAGGGTGGCCGGCTCCGTGAGGTCGTTGACGGCGACGACCTCCAGGTCGCTGTCGCGTTCGAGCAGCGCGCGCAGCACGTTGCGTCCGATGCGGCCGAATCCGTTGATGGCGATGCGAGTCATGAGCGGTGTCCCCTTCTGTTCGCCATCAGGTTCGCCTCCGCCGCCCGCCCACGACAGTGGCGAGATCGCCACGGTTCGCAAGTATCCCGCCAAGCTCCCGCCCCCCGTCGTGTGCCAGGCCGTTCCGGGCGCCGCCGGCCGGCTACTCGCCCCGGGTGAAGGTGCGCCGGTACTCGGTCGGGGTGGTGCCGAGGATCCGCTGGAAGTGCAGGCGCAGGTTCGCGCCGGTGCCCAGGCCCACGTCGGCGGCGATCTGCTCGACGCCCCGCTCGGAGCGTTCGAGCAGCTCCCGGGCCACGTCGACCCGGGCCCGCATGACCCACTGCATCGGCGTGTACCCCGTGTCCTCGGCGAAGCGACGCGAGAACGTACGGGGCGACACCGCCGCGTGCCGGGCCAGCGCTTCGAGGGTCAGGGGCTCCCCGAGCCGCTGCAGGGCCCACTCGCGGGTGGCGGAGAACCGCTCCCCGAGCGGCTCGGGCACGCTGCGCGGGAGGTACTGCGCCTGCCCGCCGCTGCGGTACGGGGCCGCGACCAGCCGCCGGGCCGCGTGGTTGGCGGCGGCGACGCCGAGGTCGCGGCGCAGGATGTGCAGGCACAGGTCGATGCCCGAGGCGGCCCCGGCCGAGGTCAGGACGCTGCCCTCGTCGACGAACAGCACGTTCTCGTCGATCCGGACGAGCGGGTGTCTCGCCGTCAGCGCCCGGGTGTAGTGCCAGTGGGTGGTGGCCCGCTTGCCGTCGAGCAGTCCGGTGGCGGCGAGCGCGAACGCGCCCGTCGAGATGGCCGCGAGCCGCGCGCCCCGCGCGTGGGCGGCGGTCAGCGCCTCGACCACCTCACGGGGCGGGTCCTCGCGGTCGGGGAAGCGGTAGCCGGGGACGAAGACGACGTCGGCCCACTCCAGCGCCTCCAGCCCGTGGGTGACGTGGTAGGACAGCCCGTCGCCGCCGGTGACCAGGCCCGGGGCAGCCCCGCACACCCGGACCTCGTACGGCATGCTCGCGCGGGTGCTGAAGACCTGCGCGGGGATCCCGACGTCGAGCGGCTTGGCCCCTTCGAGGACGAGTACGGCGACGCGGTGGAGGCGGGATCGGGGCACGTCGCAGAGCGTACGCGGGACGAAACCCGTGTGCGCGCGGCCGGAGCGGTCTGGAAGCATGCCCGGATGGAACGTCCTCTCGAATCCCTCGTCGTCCGGCACACCCTCCGCGTCCCGGCCCCCCGCGGTCCCGCCGGTCAGGGCGGCACGGCGGCGCGGCGGTTCGACGCCGCGCTGCTGTCCGTCGGCTTCAAGCTCTCGGCCCCGCTGCTGGAGCACCTGTCGGGGCTCGCGGAGGAGACGGTCGTGGAGACGGCCGCGCGCACGCTGGACACCGTCCGCGAGATGACCGGCGACCACGTCGTGCACAACGTGTACTTCAAGGACTTCCCGGCCAACGTCCCGGACACGTTCGAGTTCTGGATGACCTGCGTCCGTGAAGCCCTGGCCGACGACGCCGCGCGCGGCAGCACCCTCGCGCAGCTGCGCACCGGAGTCCTGGACCTGCTGACCCTCCCCTCGTACGGCGACTACCGCCACACCTACGAGGAGATGCTCGCCGCCCACGAGGAACTGATCGCGGCCGCCGGGGACCGGATGACGGTCCTGCACCGGGGCGGCGCCCTCGACGAGGAGGTGAGCGCCCTCTACCTGGCCCTGGCGGGCAGCACCACGCCGCTCGGCGAGGAGGGGCTGGGCGATCTCGCGCGGCTCGCCGGGCACTGCGCCGACGGCCCCCAGCCGGCGGAGATCCCGGTCCGGGAGAACCGCGCCGTGGTCAACCGGGCCCGCCTCGGCCTCGGTGCGGAGCTGCTGGTGGACACCGTCACCGACGTGCTGCGCCTGGCCTGCGCCCTGTCGGACGGGGACGTGTCCCTGACGGAGCCGACCCGGCTGAAGCGGCTGTCGCGTCCGGTCCGGCGGGCTCTGGTGGCCGCCCTGGACACGGTGGTCGAGCAGTCCCCCGCCAAGCTCGCCGACGTCCTCGCGCACCGCGAGGAGTTCAAGCGGCTGGGCGAACGCCTCCACCCGCACGAGTACCCGAGCCGGCCGCACGCCGCCCGCGTGTTCGCCGTCGCCCGGGGCGAGGAGGAAGCACGGACCCTGGAGAGCCGGGTCGAGGAACTCCTCGGCTCCGGTGACGCCGTCGCGGCGGCGCGGCTGCTGGCCGCCGCCGCACCCGGCCGGCTGCTGCGCTCCGTGGACCGGCTGCTGCGCGCCTGCCCGGGCCCCGAGGAGCGCAGGGCCGTCGCGGCCGCCGCCGAGGAGGCGGCCCCGCGCGTCTCGGGCCGGGTCCTGCTGTCGGTGCGCGAGCACCTCCGCAACCGGGACCGCGGGCCGGCCGCGCGCCGGGTCTTCGTCAACCCGCGGGGCCGCGCCTGGGTCACCCCCGACACCCGTGCGCCCCTGCCGGGCGCCGAGGCCGGGCGCCTGGCCGGGATCCTGGACGCGGAGGTGCTCCGCCGCCTGCCCGACCCGGGGCACCTGCTGGTCGACCCGGCCGTCCTCGACGTGGCCCTGCCGCTCAGCGGGAAGGCGACGGCCGCGGGGCTCGGCGTGCTGCCGCGCGGCTCGCTGTCCCCGGTCGACGGGGAGCTGCTGCGGTTCTTCGTGCACTGGACGCAGACGAAGCACAGCACCGACTACGACCTGTCGGCGGTGATGCTGGACGGCTCGTACGAGACCGTCTCCTGGCTGTCGTACACGGCCCTCCAGGCGGTCGGCGGCGAGCACTCGGGCGACATCACCGACGCGCCCGCGCCCGACGGCGCCTCGGAGTTCATCAACCTGCGCCTGGACGCCGTACAGGGCGACTTCATCGTCCCGATGGTCAACCTCTTCTCCGGAGAGGGCTTCGAGGAGGTGGCCGAGTCCTTCTTCGGTTTCATGCTGCGCGACGGCGAGCAGCTCGGCCGGCCCTTCGAACCGCGCACCGTCCGGATGAAGTCGGAGCTGCGCGGGCCGGGCCGGGTCGCCCTGCCGCTGGTGTTCCTGCGCGGGGCCGACGGCGGCTGGCGGGCCAAGTGGCTGCACGTGTACCTGCGCGGCACCCCCAGTGCCAACCGGGTGGAGGAGAACCGGGCGACGGTCGGCACGCTGGTGCGGGGGATCGTCGAGCGCGAGTACCTCACGGTCCGCCACCTGGCCGGGCTGCTGGCCGACCGCGCCCGCAGCACCGCGGAGTGGGACGGCGGAGAGCCGCCGCGGGGGCCGGTCACCTACATCGGGCTGGAGCGCCCGGACGGACTGCACCCGGACTCGGTGGTGTTCACCCCGGAAAACCTGCGTGCCCTGATCCCGGGCTGACTGCTACCTTTGGCCCCGGCGAGGCCATGGGCGGACTTCCTTCTCACAACCCACTGAAATAGTCCCCCCGCTTTCCTCGCCCCCGACATGACCGAGCCGGGACGCCCTACGGCGTCCCGGCTCCGTCGTGTCCGGCCCTCGGACGGGGTGGTCGACCGGCCCCGGGTCCGCTCCCATACTTGGGCCTCATGAGAGGGAAGGACAAGGACACCGTGCGCAGCAGCCCGCTGGTGCCCGCCGCCGTGGGCGAGGAGATCGCCCGGCACGACTGGGTTTCCATCGCCTGCGGCTGCGGCCGTTCGGCGGGGCACCTGGAGGACACCCTGTGGCATGCCGCCGAAGGGCATCCGGCGGCCTTCCAGGCCCTGGAGGGGCACGTCTTCACCCGGCCCAGGCTCTGGCCGCCCGCCCCCGCGGCGTGCGCGGTGCTGATGGCCGTCTGGGCCGCCGGGCCGCCCCGGCTGGCGACCCGCGAGGCCCTGCTGCGGACGCTGCTCGCGCTGCTGACCTCCGAGGACGACGGGACGGCGTACGAGGCGGGGCTGTACGGGCAGTGCGCCGCCTACGTCCGGGCCGGGCTGCCGCAGCTGACCGGTCCGCTGGCCGGCGGCCCCGGCAGCCCGACGGCCGCCTACGCCGACGGCATCCTCGACATCATCCGGCTGTGCGCCTGAGGCCGCGCAGCAGGTGCGGGGTGACCTCCTCCAGGGAGGCGGCGAAGGTGCGCGCCGCCGAGCCCGGTACCTCCAGCAGCGAGGGCACGACCAGGACCGGGCAGCCCGCCGCCTCGGCGGAGGCGGCCCCGTCCGGGGAGTCCTCCACGGCGACGCACTCCCCCGGCTCGAAGCCGAGGCGTTCGGCCGCGACCCGGTAGGGCTCGGGGTGCGGCTTGGTGCGCGCGGTGTCGTCGGCGGAGAGGGTGAAGGCGAAGGGGACGTGTGCCAGCGCGCCCCCCACCACCTGGTCGACGACCACCCGTGGTGAGGCGCTGACCAGGGCGAAGGGCACGCCCTGGGCCTCCAGGGCAGTCAGCAGCCGCTGTGCTCCGGGCCGGACGGGGGCGCCGGCCGCGACCCGGCGGAAGAAGCCCTCGGTGAGCTCGTCCGCCACGGCCCCGGCGTCCGCGCCGCCGGTGACCCGGACGAGGTGGGCGGCGGTGTCGGCGACCGCGCGGCCGACGACCTCGGGGGCGTCGGCCGGGCCGATCCGGTGGCCGAGGCGGTCCGCGACCTCCTCGGTGGTCTCCCACCAGAGCACCTCCGTGTCCACGAGGGTGCCGTCCATGTCGAAGAGGACGGCGGCGAGTTCGCTCACACGGTCCTCGCCACGACGAGTACGGGCCGCTCGGCCAGGCCGACGGTGGCCCGCGCGCCGGGGGTGAGGCCGCCCGCGTCCCGGGAGGGGACGTCGGCCTTGACCCGGGTGCCTCCGGCCAGGTCGAGGTGGAGGCGGGTGACGGCGCCGAAGAAGGAGGCCGAGGCCACGGTCGCGGTGCCGGCCGCGTCGGCGGCGACGGTGAGGTTCTCGGGCCGGACCAGCACCTCGACCTCGGGCCCGGCAGGGACCGGTCCGTCGACGGGCAGCCGGGTGCCGGCGACCTCCACCTGTCCGGAGCCGGCGAGGCGGCCCGGCAGCCGGTTCATGGTGCCGACGAACTCGGCGACGAACGGCGTCGCGGGACGCTCGTAGAGCTCGGCGGGGGCGGCGCACTGCTCAAGTTTCCCGGCGTTGAGGACCGCGACCCGGTCGGCCATCGACAGGGCCTCCTCCTGGTCGTGGGTGACGAACACGGTGGTGATGCCGAGGGAGAGCTGGAGCCGGCGGATCTCCTCGCGCAGGTTGGCCCGTACCTTCGCGTCCAGGGCCGAGAGGGGCTCGTCGAGCAGGAGCACGCGCGGGCGCAGGGCCAGGGCGCGGGCGAGGGCGACGCGCTGCTGCTGGCCGCCGGACATCTGGTGCGGGTAGCGGTCGCCGTGCTCGGGAAGGCCCACGAGGTCCAGGAGTTCGGCGGCGCGTTCACGGCGGCGGGGCGCCGGGACGCCCCGTACGCGCAGGCCGAAGGCGACGTTCTCGCGGGCGCTCAGGTTCGGGAAGAGACTGTACGACTGGAAGACCATCCCGGCGTCGCGGCGGTTGGCCGGGACCCGGGTGATGTCCTCGCCGTCGACCAGGACCTCGCCGGAGTCGGGGTGTTCGAAGCCGGCGAGCACGCGCAGGGCGGTGGTCTTGCCGCAGCCCGAGGGGCCGAGCAGGGCGAGGAGTTCGCCGGGCTCCACGGTCAGGTCGAGTCCGTCCAGGGCGGTGGTGGTGCCGAACGCCCGGCGCAGGCCGCGGAGTTCGACGCGGGCGCCCCCGGTGCCGGCGGACGCGGCCGGCTTCCCGGTCTCGGTCAGGGTGGTGGACATGCGGGTCAGGACTCCTTGCGGGAGGTGGCGGGGGCGGAGGCCGTGGTGGACGGCGCGGTTCCGGCCCGCGAGAGGACGAGCAGCAGCAGCCAGGTGATCAGGAGGCTGAGGATGGAGACGGCCACCGACATCCGGGCCTGGGCGCCGGAGACGGAGACGATCCACACCGCGAAGGGGCGGAAGCCCAGCAGGGAGGCGAGGGTGAACTCGCCGAGCACCAGCGCCAGGGTGAGGAACGCCGCCCCGGCGAGTGAGGTCCGCAGGTTCGGCAGCAGCACCCGCCACACCACGTACGGCCAGCTCGCCCCGCAGCTGCGGGCGGCCTCGAC
Organism: Streptomyces sp. NPDC032091; assembly: GCF_055580265.1. Classification (NCBI taxonomy): domain Bacteria; kingdom Bacillati; phylum Actinomycetota; class Actinomycetes; order Kitasatosporales; family Streptomycetaceae; genus Streptomyces; species Streptomyces sp. NPDC032091. The sequence goes on from NZ_JBVILR010000018.1 coordinate 151,141, forward strand.
CAGGGTGGGCGCGTCCACGGCGCGCAGGCCCGCGTCGAGCGAGCGGTGGACGAAGGGCAGCGCGAGCACGGTGTAGGCGAGGACCAGGACGACCGGGAACCGCTCGTCCTGGACGGCGATGAAGGTCTGGTAGAGCGGGGTCCGCGAGAGGTGCTCGGGTCCCCAGCGGAGCACGGTGGTGATGCCGGTGACCAGGGCGATGGGCGGGACCACCAGCGGCAGCATGCACACCACCTCGACCACGGGGCGCAGCCCGGGCGAGCCGATCCGTACGGCGATCAGCGCGGGTACGGCCAGCAGCAGGGACAGGGCGATGGTGGCGGCGGCCAGTCCCAGGGAGAGCAGCAGGCTCTGGGAGAACCCGTCGGCGCCGAGCAGTTCGGTGTACGCCTCGAAGGTGACGCCCTGTCCGGGGACGTGGACGGTGAACACGAAGGAGGCGAGGAGCGGGAGCGCGAAGTACGCGCCCGCGAGGGCGAGGACGGCGCCGCGCCAGATCCGGGGGCGGGGACGGGGCGCCTTCGCCGCCCGGCCGACGGCCTTCGCGGGGGCCTCGGCGGCATCGCCGCACACGGGCCCCGGGGCGGTCGCGGTGGTCTCGGTCATCGCAGCCATCGGGCGCTCCGTCGCTGGAGGGGCAGGTAGACCGCCATGACCAGGCCGGCGATCAGGATCATGTCGAGGCCGAGGGCGAGCGCCACGTTCTCCTGGCCGGTGAGGACGTTGCCGGAGAGGGCGTCCGCGATCTTCAGGGTGACCAGCGGTACGGAGCCGCCGACGAGGGCGGCGGCCGTCGCGTGGGCCGCGAAGGCGGTGCCGAAGAGCAGGACGAACCCGCCGAGCAGGGAGGGGGCGAGCACCGGCAGGCCGACGAGGCGCCAGAACTGCCAGCCGGTGGCCCCGCTGTTCCGGGCGGCCTCGCGCCACTGGGGGCGCAGCCCGTCCAGGGCGGGGACGGTCACCAGGACCATCAGCGGGATCAGGAAGTACAGGTAGACCACGGTGAGGCCGGCGAAGGAGTACAGGTCCCAGCCCAGGCCGGTGAGGTCGGCGAGCCGGGTGACGACCCCGGAGATGCCGGCGGTGGCGATGAACGCGAAGGCCAGCGGGACGCCGCCGAAGTTGGCGAGCACGCCGGAGGCGGTCAGCGCCGCCGAGCGCAGGGCGGTGGAGCGGGAGGTGACCAGCGCCTGGGCGATCAGCACGCCGAGGAGGGTGGCGAGGAGGGCGGTCAGGGCGGAGAGCCGGACGCTTCCGGCCAGGGAGGTGAGGTAGGGGCCCTGGAGGGAGCGGGCCAGGTGCTCGCCGGTGACGTGGGTGGCGCCGGTGGCGGGGTCGGTGCGGGTGACCGCGCCGAAGGCGATGGCGCCCAGCGGGATGCCGAAGCAGAGCCCGGTGAAGACGAGGAGGGGGAGGGCGGCGAGCCAGGTGCGCGGGCCGCGCCGCCGGCGGCGCGGGGTGGTGCCGCCGGCGGTTCCCTCACGGTGAGGGGTGGTGGGTGCGGACATCAGCTGAGGGCCTTGTCCCACTTCTCGGCGAGGACGGCTTTGGCCTTGTCGAGCTCGGCCGAGGCCGGGAACGACGGGGTGCCCTGGACCTGGGGGAGCTTGGTGACGGCGTCCTTGTCGACGGTGCCGTCCTGGGTCATGTTCGGGAGCAGGACGGGCCGGGCGTGGCCCTTCAGCCAGATGTTCTGGCCCTCGGTGCTGTAGAGGAACTCCATCCACAGGCGGGCGGCGGCCGGGTGAGGGGCGTCCTTGTTGACGGCCTGGGAGTAGAACTGGGCGTAGACGCCGTCGGCGGGGACGACGGTCTTCCAGTCGACGCCCTTGCCCTTGAACTGCTCGGCGTAGCCGGCGTTCAGGTAGTCCCAGTCGATCGAGATGGGGGTCTCGCCCTTCTCGACGGTGGCGGGGGTGGACTCGACGGGGATGAAGTTGCCGCTCTTGCGGAGCTGGCCGAAGAAGTCGATGCCGGGCTGGACGTCGGCGAAGGAGCCCTTGTTGGCGAGGGCGGCCGCGTAGACGCCGCCGAAGGCGGAGCCGGACTTGGTCGGGTTGCCGTTGAGGGCGACCTTGCCCTTGTACTCGGGCTTGAGCAGGTCGGCGAAGGTCTGCGGGCAGGCGGGGATCTTCGCGGCGTCGCAGCCGATGGAGACGTAGCCGCCGTAGTCGTTGTACCAGCGGCCGTCGGCGTCCTTCTGGGAGGCGGGGATCTTGTCCCAGGCGGTGACCTTGTAGGGGGCGAAGAGGTTCTCGTCGGCCCCGCTGCGGGCGAAGGATATGCCGAGGTCGAGGACGTCGGGGGCGCGGTTCTGGCCCTTGCGGGACTTGACGGCGGCGATCTCGTCGGCGCTGGTGGCGTCCGGGTTCTCGCTGGAGACCTTGATCTTCGGGTACTTGGCCTGGAAGGCCTTGAGCATCTCGCCGTAGTTCGCCCAGTCCGGCGGCAGGGCGATCACGTTGAGCCGGCCCTCCTTCTCGGCGGCCGCGACGAGGGCGTCCAGGCCGCCGAGGTCGGCCGCGGAGGCGGCGGTGGCCGGCTGGGCCTTGCCCTGGGCGCCGGCGCCGGCGGCGGGCTGGTCGGGGGCGGCGCCACACGCCCCGAGGGTGGCGACGGCGGCGGCGCTGAGCAGGACGGCCGCGCCACGACGGGCGGAGGAACGGAACACGGTCTCTCCCGGAGACGAAGGGGGGATCACTTGCCAGGCATCACTTGTCTGAACAAGTCGGCCCCAGTTCGCCCGGGCCGGCTGTACGGGCGGTGAACGGCGCCTGGACCCGCGGGCACGGCTCGACGAAAACACGAGAATGACCGAAAGAAGCCGTGACAGAACCTGCTCGAATGATCATGAGTGACGGTGCGGGAGGATCCGCACACGGCGAACGGGGGGCGAACGGCATGGGGACGGTCCGGTATCTGGAGATCGCGGAGGAGCTGCGCCGGGCGATCCTGTCCGGCGGCTACCCGGTGGGCGCCCGGCTGCCGTCGGAGAGCGAACTGGCCGCCCGCTTCGCCGCCTCGCGCGGCACCGTCCGCCAGGCCGTCGCCACCCTGGCCGCCGAGGGCCTCGTCGGCTCCAGCCAGGGGGCCCGCAGGATCGTCCTGCGCCACGAGCGCCGGCACAGCTTCGGCGAACTGAACAGCTTCGCCCAGTGGGCCGAGGGGATCGGCCACGAGGCGCGCAGCCGCTTCCTGTCGCGGACCCGGCGCCCGGCGACGGCCGAGGAGGCGGAGCGCCTGGCCCTGGCGCCCGGCACGGAGGTCCTGGCCGTGCTGCGGCTGCGGCTGCTGGACGGCGAGCCCGCCATGGTGGAGCGGACCGCCTACGCCGACTGGGTCGCGGCGGCGGTCGAGGCCATGCCGGAGGACTGCCGCTCGGTGATGGACGGCCTGGCGGCGGACGCGGGGATCGTGGCCCACTACGGCGAGCACCTGATCGACGCGCTCCCGGCGGGCAGCGAGGACGCCCGGCTGCTGGAGGTCCGGCGCGGCAGCCCGCTGCTGCGCCAGCGACATGTCTCGGCCACCCGTACGGGCCGCCCGATCGAGTGGTCCGACGACCGCTACCGGGCCGGTACCGTCACCTTCACTGTGAGCAACTCGGCAGTAGCCGCACCGCTGGAGCGCCACCCGGGCGGCGAGCGCTGAACCCCCGTCCGGCCTCTCGGATCCGGTGCTCTCCGCTGTAGGGTCCCAGCGGAACCGCCCGCCCCCGACCGGCCCGAGGAACACCCTTGATCGATGTGCACCGGCTGCGCGTCCTGCGGGCCGTGGCGGACCACGGCAGCTTCAACCGGGCCGCCGCCGCGCTGCGGCTGACCCCCTCGGCGGTGTCCCAGCACATCGCCGCGCTGGAGCGCGGCCTCGGCCACCCGGTGGCCGAGCGCAGCACGCGCGGGGTCACGCTCACCGAGGCGGGCCGGCTGCTGGCGGAGACGGCCGAGACCGTCACCGCCGAACTCGACCGGGTCCGCGCGCGCATCGACCGGCTGGCCGCCGGCCGGCCCCGGCTCACGGTCGCCACCTTCACCAGCGGAGGCCGCCACCTGCTGCCCGGGGCGCTGCGCGCCTTCGTCGCCGCGCATCCGGAGGTGGAGCTGACGGTGCTGGAGGCCGAACCGGAGGCCTCGCTGCCGATGGTGCGGGCCGGTGCGGCCGACCTGGCGCTGGCCTACCACTTCGACGGCCCGCTGCCCTCCGGGACCGGCCTGTCCTGGCAGCCGCTGCTGGAGGACCCGCTGTACGCGGTCCTGCCGGCCGGGCACCGGCTGGCGGGGCGGGAGGCCGTCGAACCGGCCGAACTGGCGGCCGACCGCTGGGTGCTGGGCTGCATGAAGACGGAGGCCTTCCTGCGCCGCTACGCGGACCGGGCCGGGTTCGAGCTGCGGATCGCCGCCTCCACCACCGACTACTTCTTCGCCCAGACCCTGGCCGGGGCCGGCGTGGGCGTCGCGCTGGTCCCGCACATCGCCCTGACCCCGCCCGCCGGGGTGGCGGTGGTCCCGCTCGCCCCGCCGCGGCCGGCCCGCCACCTCGGCGTCGCCGCTCCCCTGCGCTCCCCGCAGCCCTACGCGCGGGCCCTGGCGCGAGCCCTGGGCGCCTCGGTGGGCGCGGACGCGGAACCCGGGACGGCGGGGCCCGCCGCGTAGGCCGGGTGTTTCCGGACAATTCCCGGGGCTCCCCCGCCAGGCCCACCGCTTCCCCTGACGGCCCGGGCGGCGACGCGGGATCATGGAGGTTCGGCGGCACGTCCCAGAGGAGTGGTGATGCGGGTAGCGGTGGTCACGTTCGACGGGTTCAACGAGCTCGACAGCTTCATCGCCTCGGCGCTGGTCAACCGGTGCCGGCCGGACGGCCTGGAGGCCTTCATCACGACGCCGACGCCGGTGGTCACCTCGATGAACGGCGTCGAGGTGACGGGCCAGCGCCCGATGGAGTTCGTGAGCGAGGCCGACGTCGTGCTGATCGGCAGCGGCATCAAGACCCGCGACGTGATCGCGGACGACCGGCTGCTGTCGATGCTGCCGCTCGACCCCTCGCGCCAGCTGATCGGCTCGCAGTGCTCCGGGGCGCTGGTACTCGCCCGGCTCGGGCTGCTGGCCGGCGGCCCGGCCTGCTCGGACCTGACGACCCGCCCGTTCGTCGAGGAGATGGGCGTCACCGTCCTGGACGAGCCCTTCCACGTCGAGGGGAACGTCGCCACGGCGGGCGGCTGCATGTCCTCGCTGTACCTGGGTGCCTGGGCCATCACGCGGACCCTGGGCGAGGAGGCCGCGCGGGCCGCCGTCGCCTACGTGGCCCCGGTCGGCGAACAGCGGGAGACCGTCGAGCGCGTCATGTCCGCCATCGGCGTGCGGGCCGGCGCCCTGCGCTGAACCACCGCGCCGGAAAGCCCGGTCGGGGGGCGGCGGTCGCGGACGCGGGGCGTCGCGGCTAGGTTCTGGCCCCATGCAACGACGACCTCTCGCACTGGTTCTCGACGTGCTGCTCATGCTGGTGGGCGCGCTGCTCGGGATCGCGACCAACTACGCCACCAACGTGGAGGGCGAGGTCCCGCTCCCGTTGCGGCTGCTGCGCCAGTGGTCGATACCCCTCGTCGGGATCGGGCTCCTCGCCCTGGTCGGCGGCCAGGTGTGGCTGCGCTGGCTGGAACGGCGGCCGCCGGTCGTCCCCGTCGCGTGGACGGCCGGACAGCCGCCGTACCCGGGGCTGGAGGCCTTCGGGGAGGAGGACGCGGCGGTGTTCTTCGGGCGGGAGCGGGAGACCGCCGCGCTCGTGGCCCGGCTGCACCCGGCGGCACCGGCCCGCGCCCACCGGTTCGTGACGGTGGTCGGGCCCTCCGGCTCCGGCAAGTCCTCGCTGGTCCGGGCCGGTCTGCTGCCCGCGCTGACCGGGCGCCGCTCGCGCTGGACCGCGTACCCGGCGATCACCCCCGGCACCGACCCGGTCGGCGCCCTGCGGCGCGCGCTGGACGGCCCCGCCGCCGACGGGCGGCCGCGGGTGCTGTTGGTGGACCAGCTGGAGGAGCTGCTCACCCTGTCGGGGCCGGGCGAGCGGGCCGCCTTCGCCGCCGCCGTACGGGAGGAACTGGCACGGCAGCCGAGGCTGTGGCTGGTCGCCACCCTGCGCTCGGACTTCCTGACCGGATTCCTGGAGGCCGAACTGGCCCCCCTCGTAAGGGATCCGGTGGTGATCGGAGCCCTGGAGCGGGAGGCCCTGCACGAGGTGGTGGCCCGGCCGGCCGCGGCCGCCGGGGTGTCCTTCGAGCCGGGCCTGGTGTCGCGGATCGTCGACGACTGCGGGGGCGGCGACGCGCTGCCGCTGCTCGCCTACACCCTCCAGGAGCTGTACCGGCTGGCGGGCGGGCCCGGTTCGGTGATCGGGTACGCGCACTACCGGGAGGTCGGCGGGGTCGCGGGCGCCCTCGTCGGGCAGGCCGACCGGATCCGCGCCGAGCTGCTGGGGCCGGAGGGGGACACGGACGCCGGACCCGACCCCGTCGTACGGACCCTGCTGCGGCTGGTGACCGTGCGGGGCGAGGAACCCGTGCGCCGGCGCGTCGCCCGGGACGAACTGGCCCCCGCCGAACGGGAGATCGCGGACGCCTTCGTCGCGGGCCGGCTGCTGACCTCCGACGCGGGGGTCCTGGACCTGGCCCACGAGGCGCTGCTGCGCCGCTGGCCGCCCCTGCGGCGGGCCGTCGCGGACCACGCCGGGCAGCTGCGGCGGCGCGGCGAGTGGGAACGCTGGGCCCAGGAGTGGGAGTTCGCGGGCCGGGGCGAGGCCTTCCTGCTGACCGGGGAGCGGCTGGCCGCGGCCCGCGCCTGGCGGGCGCAGGCCCCCGCCGGTCTGGAGGTGTCGGCGCTGGTGGCGGAGTACGTGGAGCGCAGCGCCCGGGCGGACGGCGCGTCCCGGGCGCGTACGGCGGACGCGGTGGCGGCCCGGGTGCTGGAGAGCCGCGAACCGGAGACGGCCGTCGCGGTGGCCCTCGCGGCGGTCACCGAGTGGGCGCCGACCCCGGCCGCCCTCCAGGCCCTGCGGACGGCGCTGGACGGCTCGCTGCTGCGGGCGGTGCGCCGGGACTTCGGCGCGGCGGTGACCGGCGCCGCCTGGTCCCCCGACGGGGCGCGGCTCGCCGCCTGTTCGGAGGAGGGCCGGCTGCGGGTGTGGGCGGCGCCCGGCCCGGAGGAGGGCGCCCCGGAGGGGGACGGCCCGGAGGGGGGCGGGGGCCCGGGGGCGGCGCCGGTCGTGCTCGACGTGCCCGGCGAGCGGCCCCGTACGGTGGCCTGGTCGCCCGACGGCGCGCTGCTGGCCTGCGCCACCGGGGACGCCCGGCTGACCGTCTGGGACACCGTCTCCTGGCGGCGGGTGGCCGGCGCCGGGGGCGGCCGCGGCGACGGTCCCGCCCCGCTGGCGTTCTCCCCCGACGGCAGCCGGCTGGTGTCGGCCGGGGCGGCCGGAGGGCTCCGGCTGTGGGACACCGCCTCCTTCGCCCCGGCCGGCGCCCTGGAGGCCGGGCCCGGGACGCCGTGCAGCGCGGCCTGGTCGCCCGACGGCGGGCGGATCGCCGTCGGCGGGGAGGACGGGGCCGTACGGATCCGGCCGGCGGCCGGCGGGGAGCCGGTGACCGCCGGTACCGCGCACGAGGACGCGGTGACGGCCCTGGCCTGGTCCCCCGACGGCGCCCTGCTGGCCTCCGCCTCCGCCGACCGTACGGTGGTGCTCCGGGACCCGGCCGCGGGCCGGGCGGTACGGGTCCTGTCGAGCATGGACGGCATCGACTGCCTGGCCTGGTCCCCCGACGGGACGCGGCTCGCCGCCGGCGACCGGCACCGCAACGTCCGGATCTGGGACCTGGAGGCCGGCGCGGCGTCCGACGGGGAGGGCACGGCCCTCTGGCTGACCGGGCACCGGGACGCCGTGCACGCGGTCGCCTGGACCCCCGACGGCCGGCGGCTGGCCACCGCCTCCCGGGACCGCACCCTGGCCGTCTGGGAGCCCGCCGCACCGCCCCGCGTCCTGCGCGGCCACACCGAGTCGGTGTGGCAGAACGCCTGGTCCCCGGACGGCGCCCGCGTCGCCAGTGCCTCGGAGGACGGGACCGTACGGCTGTGGTCCGCACCGGGGTTCGGGCCGCCGCGGGTCCTGGCGACGGGGCAGTGCGGGGACCTCGCCTGGTCCCCGGACGGGACCCGGCTCGCGGTGGGCCGCCGCGACGGCACGGCCGCCTTGTGGCCGCGCGACGGCGGCCCGCCGGCCGAACTGCCCGGCCGGCACGGCGCGGAGGTGTCGGCGGTGTGCTGGTCCCCGGACGGCACGCGGCTGGCGACGGCCGGGCGCGACGGCCTGGTGCACGTCCGGGACGCGGCCGGCCGGCAGCCCGCGCGGGTGCTGCGCGGGCACGACGACTGGGTCACGGGAGCAGGCTGGTCGCCGGACGGGAGCCGGCTGGCCACCTGCGGGACGGACCGCGGGGTCGTCGTCTGGGACGCCGCGACGGGTGAGCGGCTGCGCACCCTGGAGGGGCACGAGGACCAGGTGTGGGGGGTGGCCTGGTCCCCGGACGGGCGCCTGCTGGCCACCGCCTCCCGGGACCGCACCGTCCGCCTGTGGGACCCGGACGCGGCCGGCCCGGCCGCGGGGACGGCCGTGCTGACCGGGCACGGCGACCGCGTCCAGGACGTCGCCTGGTCCCCGGACGGCACCCGGCTCGCCTCCGTCTCCCGGGACCGGACGCTGCGGCTGTGGGACCCGGCGCGGGCCGCCGCCGTCGCCGTGGTCGGACTGCACGCCGACTGGATCAACGGGGTGTCCTGGGCGCCCGACGGGAGCCGGATCGCCACCTCCTCCCGCGACCGGACGGTCCGCCTGTGGACCCCGGTCGCCCCGGACGGCGCCGGTGCGCTGCTGCGCCTCGCGGCGGGGCGCGTCCTGCACCCGCCCACGCCGGAGCAGCGCCAGGGCCACCAGCTGCCGCCGCACGCGCCGGTCCCACGGCCACGCGGGTGAAGTGCGCCCCGGCGCCGGTTCCCGTGCGGGGGAAGGCCCGTTGGAGGGGCGTGAACACCCCCATAGAACCGATGGACAGCGCCCTTCACGGTCCGGCCGGCATCCGGTCCTCCCTCGGCGGCGGGGTCCTCGCCGTGAGCCTGGCCGGGGAGTTCGACCACTACGGCTGCCTCCCCCTGCGGGCCCTCCTCGACGAGGGCGCCGCGCTCGGCGCCCGCCTCCTCGTCCTCGACGCGGCCCGCGTCACCTTCTGCGACTCCGCCCTGGGGCACGTGCTGGAGCGGTGGTCCCGCGACGGCCGCTCCTGGGAGTTCGCCTCCTGCTCGCGGTCCGTGCGGCTGCTGCTCGACCTCTGGGAACGGGTGGGCCGGGGCGGCCGGGGCGGCCTCCGGGACGGGAGCACGGGGGTGAGGGCGTCACTTCCGCGGTCCGGGTGTCGTTAGGCGCTCGGGGCTGATTCGGGGGATGAAGGGATGGCGTGAATGCGGCAGTTTCCGCTGGAGATGCACCACGTGGCGCCGGGGCGCCTGGTCGAGTGGCGGTTGCGCTCCACGACCGCTCCGGGAGCGGCGGACCGGAGGGCTTCGTTCAATCAGGACAAGCACTTCACCGTCGCCGAGGAGAGTCGCGCGGACGGGGACCGGGTCGCGTCCTGGGTGGCCGTCACCTTCGAGGTCGAGGGCGCCCTGGACGAAGACGTGCTGGCGCGGGCCCTGTTGGGCTTCGTCCGGCGGCACGAGGTGCTGCGGTGCGAGTTCCTGCGCCTGGCCGGGGAGGTGTCGTGTGCTCCGCTGCGGGCGGACGAACTGGCCCTGGAGGCGCGGGAGGTGGCGGTGCGCGGCTCGGCCGAGCGGCTGGGGGCGTTCCTGTCGGAGCGCTTCCAGCGGAGCATCGACACCCTGTCCTGGCCGCTGTTCGTGATGGGCGCGGTGGTCCGCCCCGAATCCGCCACCGTGTACCTGGCGTTCGACCACATCGTCTGCGACGGCATGTCGATGCCGGTCGTGGCCCACCAGGTGCTCACCGCGTACGAGGCGCTGCTGCGCGGCGAGGAGCCCGAACTGCCGCCGGCGCCCAGCTACCTCGACTTCGCCGACGAGCAGCGCCGCCGCTACCTCTCCATCGACGCGGAGGACGAACGCCTGGGCTACTGGCGGTCCTTCATCGAGCGGGGCGGGGAGTTCTTCCCGCGCTACCCGCTGGAGCTGGGCGTGGAGCCGGGCCGGATGTACCCGATCGTCAACGAGGCCTCCTGGCTGCTGGACGCCGCCGAGGCCGAGGTGTTCGAGAAGGTGTGCCGGGAAACCGGCGGGAAGCCGTTCATGGGGCTGCTCGCGTCCGTCGCCGTCTGTCTGCGCGAGGCCGGCGGGCCGGGGGTGTACCGGGGGTTCATGCCCGTCAGCGAGCGCGGGCGGGAGGCGTGGACCAACTCGGTGGGCTGGTTCGTCAACACCCTGCCGATCGAGTTCGACGCCTCCCCCGGCAAGGACTTCGCCCAGGTGGTGGCCGGGGTCCAGGAGGGGTTCCGGGAGATGATGCGGCACCTGGACGTGCCGTTCGTCCGGGCCTGGGAGCTGCTGGCCCCGGAGGAGTTCGCCCTGCGCTCCTGGCCGTACGCGGTGAACTTCTTCTCGTACATCGACATGCGCCGCTGTCCGGGCGCCGAACGGCACGACGAGTGGCGGCCGACCACGCACGTGTGGTCGGCGACGGGCAACGGGACGTGTTCGTGGTTCCAGCGGGACGCGGACGGGCTGCACATGAACTCCCTGTACGTGGACACCCCGGCGGCGCGGCGCACGATGGACGACTTCCAGCAGGCCCTGCGCGGGACGGTGCAGAGCGTCGCCCGCACGGGCGGCTTCCGCAGGCCGGTCGGGCTGACGGCCCCGCGGCGGCCCGAGCCCGACGCGCGGGCGCGGGCGGCGGGGATCAGGGGCTGACGCCGGGGAGGGCGGCGGCCCGGGCCAGCAGCAGGTCCCGTTCGCGGGCGTTGCGGGTGAGGGAGGCCGCCCTCTCGAACTCGGCGCGGGCCTCCCGTCCGCGTCCGAGCCGCTCCAGCAGGTCTCCCCGTACGCTCGGCAGCAGGTGGTAGGAGCGCAGGGCGGGTTCTCCGGCGAGGGCGTCGACCAGGGGCAGCGCCGCCTCGGGGCCCTCGGCCATGGAGACGGCGACGGCCCGGTTCAGCTCGACCACCGGGGAGGGCAGCAGCCGCACGAGGCGCCCGTAGAGGGTGGCGATGGCCGTCCAGTCGGTGTCCTCGTAGCGGACGGCGGCCGCGTGGCAGCCGGCGATGGCGGCCTGGAGGGAGTAGGGGCCGCTGCCGGCGCGCCGGAGGGCGTCCACGCCGCGCCGGATGAGGAGCCGGTTCCACCGGGACCGGTTCTGGTCGGCGAGCAGGACCGGTGCGCCGTCGGGGCCGGTGCGGGTGGCGGTGCGGGAGGCCTGGAACTCCAGCAGGGCGGCGAGGCCGTGCGCCTCGGGCTCGTCCGGCATCAGGGCGGTCAGCTGCCGGGCCAGGCGCAGGGCGTCCTCGCAGAGGGCGGGGCGCAGGAGGTCGTCCCCGGCGGTGGCCGCGTAGCCCTCGTTGAAGACCAGGTAGATGACTTCGAGGACGGATGCCAGGCGCTGCTCGCGGTCGGCGCCGTAGGGGACCTCGAAGGGCACCCCGGCCTTGGCGAGGGCCCGTTTGGCGCGGACGACGCGCTGGGCGACGGTCGGCTCGGGGGCCAGGAAGGCGCGGGCGATCTCCTGGGTGGTGAGCCCGCCGACCAGGCGCAGGGTGAGGGCGATCCGGGCCTCGGTCGCGAGGACCGGATGGCAGGCGGTGAACACGAGCCGGAGCAGGTCGTCGTCGATGTCGTCGCGCTCGGCGGGTTCGGCGGGCGGCGGGACGTCCTCCAGGGTGCGGCCGACCTCGGCGAGCTTGCGGGCGTAGGTCTCCTTGCGGCGTACGAGGTCGACGGCCCGGTGCCGGGCGGTGGCCATCAGCCAGGCCCCGGGCCGGTCGGGTACGCCGGAGACGGGCCACTGTTCGAGGGCGGCCACCAGGGCGTCCTGGGCGAGTTCCTCGGCGATGCCGACGTCGCGCACGATGCGGGTGACGCCGGCGATGATCCGCGCGGACTCCATCCTGAACACCGTCTCGACCGCCCGGGCCGTGGTCACTGCCGTCACGGCCACCCATCAGAGCAGTCGGGGCCCGGCGGGGCAAACGCGGCCCGCGGGAGACGGCCGGGCCGGCTCCCGCGGGCGGGGCTCACATCTCCTGGATCTCGCGGACCTCGGCTCCGACGTGCCACGACGTCGGGTGGGTCTCCAGGAACCGCTTGGTCCACTCCAGGGCCTCGGCCTTGTCCTTGCACTGGAGGAGGGCGTAGCCGCCGATGACCTCCTTGGTCTCGGTGAAGGGGCCGTCGGTGAAGCCGACCTTCCCGCCGGACCAGTCGAGGCGGGTGGCCTGGGAGGTGGGGAGCAGGCCGGCGGTGTCGAGCATGACGCCGGCCTTGGTGACCTCCTCCAGGAGGGCGCCCATGCGCTGCTCGAACTCCGGGGGGAAGTCCTTCGGGGGGAGGTCCTGCTCGTCGATGCGGATGAGGCTCAGGAAGCGCGGCATGGTGACTCCTCGGTCGGGAGGGCGGGGACCGTCCCCGCCTCTCACCCCTGCGTCGAACGGGAGGGGCCGGAATCGACAGCTCCCGGAAAAGAATTTCTCCGGTCAGGAGCACCAGAAGAACATCGTGTCCCGGCGGGCGCGCAGGCCCTCCTCCGTGGAGGCCCACTCCTCGGCCTCGCAGCGGATCGCCTTGAGGAAGACCTCGACGGTCTCCCGGACCTCCGGGTTCACCCGGTCCAGCACCGCCTCGTGCGCGGCGACGAACTCGGCGGCCAGGGCGGTCGGGAAGGTACCCATCCAGGGGGTGCTGTCACCGGCGGGCGGCAGCCGCACGGGCGGCCCGGACAGGAGGATCTGCGAGAGGGCCAGACGGGCGGGGAGCCCGGTGCGCGACACCTCCTCGTCGACCGTCCAGAACCAGGACTGGCGCCGCCAGTCGCCGAGGTCGTGGGTGTCCGAGAAGTACGAGGAGATCAGCGCGTGCAGCGCGTGGTGGTAGCCGGGACCCCGCTCCGCGGTGACGGCGCCGTCGAGCAGCTCCTCCAGGGCCTGGGCCACGGAGACGTCGAGGTCGATGCCCTGGGTGTGCAGCCGGCCGTCCACGGTGCGGCACTTCTCACGGACGGTGACGAGCGTCCGCTCCTGTTCGGGCGTCCGCTCGACGGCGGTGAGCAGCCTCATCGCGTCGCGCATGCTGCCGGTGCTCATGACAAGGTGACCCACGGCCACTTCCTTCCCCAGGCGAAGCTCCATGTTCCCCGAACCGGGCCCTTCCGGCGGAAGCGGCGCCGCCGACGGCTACCTGCTGTCCCCCGACCAGTCCCAGCGGCCCGGGTCCGCGGCGCGGCGGCGGTAGTGCGCGCGGCCGCCCGGCCCGTAACGGCCTATCTCGGTGGGCAGGCGGGCCTCTTCGGCCAGCCGGGCGGGGCTCCAGCCGGTGACGTCGAGGAGCAGCCCGTCGAGGGGGCCGCCGACGAGCTCGCCGTAGGCGCGCCCGGGGCGGGGGCCCGGATCGGGATCGTCGTGGTCGGCGCCGTAGACCCTGCGGCGCGGTGTGCTGAGGTCCATGCGCCCAGGATCACAGGCCCCACTGACAACGGCCTCCGGCGTCGCACGGCCGGCGCCGCTCGACAGGCCCTAGGGGGTGTCCGCAAAGTAGCGTCGTCCGCCCGCAGGGCGGGCCCCGCGGCGTCCGGTGCGTGCTCTCGGTGCGCCGGGCGCGAGACCTCGTACTGGACGTACTCGGTCTTGCGCCCGGTGCGGCGAGAGTGCGTGCCGGGCGTCGCGGGGCAGGCGGGACTTTGCGGACACCCCCTAGGCTGGCGGGGAGCACAGGCACGAGCCGAGGAGAGCACCGCCCATGAGCCGTCGGGTACACCGGCCCCTTGAGGACCAGGAATTCGACTTCATCGCCGCGATGGCGCAGGAGGGCCCGGTGCTGGCCTACTTCACCGGCGCCTGGCCGAAGGCCGCGGCGCCCTCGCGGGCGCTGGACGCCGTCGTCGCGGAGCTGGCGCAGGAGTACGGGGCCCGGCTGACGGCCGTGCGCACGGACATCACCCGCTGCCCGGCGACGACCCACCGCTACGGGGTGACCGGCGCCCCGACCGTGGTCCTGCTGCGCTCGGGCGAGGCGGTGGCGACCCACGCCGGCCCGATGACGCCGGCGGAGCTGCGCGGCTTCCTGGAGGCTGCGGGGGTCTAGGGTCCGGTGGGGGTCTAATGGGAGTCCACGGGGTCCGGCGGGGCCGGGGCGTGCCCCTGAGGGTGAACTCGGGCAGGCTGGCCGAAAGTGGCATAGGTAGGATAGGTGCCTGAGGCATGTAATGGACTCCGGCGAGACGGAACCATCCCTTGCGAGGTGTTGTTCTCCATGTCCGAAACCCTGCCCTCCGCCCTCTCCTTCCCGCAGGACCGCACCTGCCCCTACCACCCGCCGGCCGCCTACCAGCCCCTGCGGGACACCCGCCCGCTGACCCGGGTCTCCCTCTTCGACGGCCGTACCGTCTGGATGGTCACCGGCCACGCCGAGGCGCGGGCCCTGCTCGCCGACGGGCGGCTGTCCACCGACCGGACCCACGAGTCCTTCCCGCTGCCCAGCGCACGGTTCCAGGGGATCACCCGGCAGCGGACCGCGCTGCTCGGCGAAGACGACCCCGTGCACAACGCCCAGCGCCGGATGCTGATCCCGAGCTTCTCGGTGAAGCGGGCCGCCGCCCTGCGGCCCCGCATCCAGGAGACCGTGGACCGGCTGATCGACGCGATGGTGGCCAAGGGCCCGCAGGCCGAGCTGGTCGGCGCGTTCGCCCTGCCCGTGCCGTCCATGGTGATCTGCGCCTTGCTGGGGGTCCCGTACGAGGACCACGAGTTCTTCGAGGCCCAGTCGCGGCGGCTGCTGCGCGGCCCCGGCCCCGCCGACGTCGAGGACGCCCGGACGCGGCTCCAGGACTACCTGCGGGAGCTGATCCTGCGCAAGCGCGCCGAACCGGGCGAGGGCCTGCTGGACGAGCTGGTCGGGACCCGGCTGGAGACCGGCGAGACCGATGTCGACGAGCTGGTCTCGCTGGCCGCGATCCTGCTGATCGCCGGGCACGAGACCACCGCCAACATGATCTCCCTCGGCACCTTCACCCTGCTGCGCCACCCCGAGCGGCTGGCGGAGCTGCGGGCCGACCCCTCGCTGATGGCGGGGGCGGTGGAGGAGCTGATGCGGTTCCTGTCGATCGCGGACGCGATGCTGCGGGTCTGCACCGAGGAGATCGAGGTCGGCGGGGCCGTGATCAGGCCGGGTGACGGGGTGGTCTTCTCCACCTCGGTGATCAACCGGGACGAGGCGGTGTTCCAGGACCCCGACGCGCTCGACTGGCACCGTTCGGCCAACCGCCACCTGGCCTTCGGCTTCGGCATCCACCAGTGCCTGGGCCAGAACCTGGCCCGGGCCGAGATGGAGATCGCGCTCGGCACCCTGTTCGAGCGGCTGCCCGGCCTGAGGCTGGCCGCCGACCCGGAGACGATCCCCTTCAAGCCGGGGGACACCATCCAGGGCATGGTCGAGCTGCCGGTGGCGTGGTGAGCGGCGTGCGGATCTCCGTGGACCGGGACGTCTGCATCGGAGCGGGCCAGTGCGTGCTGACCGCCCCCGAGGTGTTCACCCAGGACGACGACGGGCTCAGCGAGGTGCTCCCCGGCCGCGAGGACGGCCACGGCAGCCCCCTGGTCCGGGAGGCCGCCCGCGCCTGCCCGGTCTCGGCGATCACCGTCCGGGAGGCGGAGCCGCAGTGACGCCGCGGCCCCCGCCGGCCGGGCCGGCGGGGGCCGCTGTCACCCGTACGGGGCGCGCGGGGCCGGGTCAGACCGGCCGCACCATCTCCGCCTGGGGACCCTTGGCCCCCTGCGTGACCTCGTACTCGACCAGGGCGTTCTCGTCGAGGGACTTGTAGCCCTGCGCCTGAATGGCGGAGAAGTGCACGAACACGTCGGGGCCGCCGTTGTCCTGCTGGATGAACCCGAACCCCTTTTCCGCGTTGAACCACTTCACGGTGCCAGTTGCCATCGGTACTGATCCTCACTCGACGTTCCGCTCGGGCCGCCTGCGCGGCCGTCTCGATCCTGCCCACCCGCCCCGCGGACCACACTCCGGGCGCCGCCAACCGGGGCGGATCGAACGCCCGCCCGACCCTGCGGGAGCCCAGGCCCCGCCGGCCGGGGCCGGCACCCCGCCGCCGCGGTGGGGGCGCTGGTAAAATGGGCGGAAGACTTCAGGCGCGGGGCGCTCACGCCCGGTGCGGACGCGTACGACGAGCCGGGGACCGTACCGAGGGGTACGGACCCCGGCTCGTCGCCGTGTCGGCCCCCGTCGCCCTCCCCGCTCGGTTCTCCTCACGGAAGGTTCTGCATGAAGAACCCGTCAGCTCATGGGCGTTTCGGCATCAAGGCCGCGGCGTCGGCAGGTTCCCGGTCCAAGGGCGGCGGCGCCGGAAAGGCCCCGCGGACCCTGGGCCCGCAGGGCGAGTTCGCCACGCCGCGGACCGCCACCCCGGCCCTGCCCCCGGTGGCCTCGTTCGACGAACTCGGGCTGCCCGCTGAGCTGGTGGAGACCCTGGCCGCCCAGCAGGTGCGGGAGCCGTTCCCGATCCAGGCGGCCACCCTGCCGAACTCCCTCGCGGGCCGCGACATCCTCGGCCGGGGCCGCACCGGCTCCGGCAAGACCCTCGCGTTCGGCCTGGCGCTGCTGGCGCGCACCGCCGGCCGGCGGGCCGACCCCAAGCGGCCGCTCGCCCTGGTCCTCGTACCGACCCGCGAGCTGGCGCAGCAGGTGACGGAGGCGCTGGCCCCGTACGCGCAGGCGCTGGGGCTGCGCACGGCCACCGTCGTCGGCGGGCTGTCCATCGGTCGCCAGACGGGGACGCTGCGCAGCGGCGCCGAGGTCGTGGTGGCCACCCCGGGACGGCTGAGCGACCTGGTCAAGCGGCGTGACGTGCACCTGGAGCGGGTGCGGATCACCGTGCTGGACGAGGCGGACCAGATGTGCGACCTGGGGTTCATGCCGCAGGTCACCGAGCTCCTGGACCAGGTGCACCACGAGGGGCAGCACATGCTGTTCTCGGCCACCCTGGACCGCAACGTCGACCAGCTGGTGCGCCGCTACCTGAAGGACCCGGTCTCGCACTCCGTGGACCCGCAGTCGGCGTCGGTGGGCACGATGGACCACCACGTGCTGCACATCCACGCGGCCGACAAGGTGTCGGCGGCGACCGAGATCGCCGCGCGCGAGGGCCGGGTGATCATGTTCCTGGACACCAAGCACGGCGTCGACCAGTTCGTGAAGCACCTGCGGGCGATGGGCGTCCGGGCGGAGGGCCTGCACAGCGGCAAGTCCCAGCCGCAGCGGACGAAGACGCTCGGCCAGTTCAAGGACGGGCAGCTCACGGTCCTGGTCGCGACGAACGTCGCGGCGCGCGGCATCCACATCGACGACCTCGACCTGGTGGTCAACGTGGACCCGCCGGCCGACAGCAAGGACTACCTGCACCGCGGCGGGCGCACCGCCCGTGCCGGCGAGTCCGGCAAGGTCGTCACCCTGGTCACGCCGAACCAGCGGCGCGACATGGTCCGGCTGATGGCCGACGCGAAGATCCGGCCGACCACCACCCAGGTGCGCTCCGGCGAGGCGGCACTGAGCCGGATCACCGGCGCGCGCAAGCCCTCCGGGGTCCCGCTGTCCGGGGCGCTGCCGACCGACGCCAAGGGCCGGCCGAGCGGTACGGAGCTGGGCTTCCGCGGGCTCGGCACCCGCCCGGGGCGGACCGGCCGGGGCAAGGAGTCCCGCAAGACGATCGAGGCCCGCCAGGCCGCCGAGGCCCGCCGCGCGGCCCGGGTCCGCAAGGGGCTCTGACACCGCCGGGGCGCCGGCGGCGGCGCCCCGGCGGGCGTCGGGGTGCCGGCGCGTGCCGTCGGCGGTACCGGGGCGCGGTACGGCTCGGGGTGTCCGGCCCTGACCTGCCGGACACCCCGGAGGCTCAGCCCCGGCGGCGCCGGGCGGTGACGATCGCCCGGGTGAGCACCGGCGGGAGCAGGTCCTTGGCCACCGCGCGCCAGGCGGCCGCCGGCGCCGGCCGGGGGGCGGGCTTCGGAGCGGGCGGCGGCGTCGCCGGAGCGGCCGGCTCGGCCGGGGCGTGCAGCGGCGCCGGGGCGGGCGGGGCGGCCACGCCGTGGTCGCCGATGCGCACCAGCGGGTGCCCGCAGACGGTGTCCACGCCGTGCCACAGGTCGGTGCGGCCCTCCAGCCAGCCGGTCAGCGCCTTCTGGTGCGGCTCCGGGTCGTCCCAGGTCGCGTAGAGCTTCGAGGCGGACACGGCGATCACCCGCAGGCCGCCGACGGCCACGGCCTCCCAGACGGCGGCCGCGACGCCGGGACAGTGCTCGGAGCGGTAGTCGTCGAAGACCACGACGGCGCCGGGCGCGGCGACGAGCTTCGAGGAGGCGATGTCCTGGACCACGTGCTCGTGCAGGTGGGAGGCGTCGATGTGGACGAAGCGGCAGCTGCCGGGGCGCACCCGGTCGGCGACGACGGAGGTCGGGGCCTGGATGACGGTCGGCAACTCCTCGTGGAACGCGAGGTAGTTGGCCTCGAACCCGCGCCGGGTGAGGGTGGGGTAGGAATCCCGGACCTCTTCGAGGTTGTCGCCGTCGGGCGCGGGCGAGTCGAAGAGGTCGACGACGGTGAACTCCTCGCCCTCCCTCAGGTACCGGGCGACGAAGATCGCGCTCTTGCCCATGAACGCGCCCAGTTCGAGGAGGTCGCCCTTCGCCTCTCCGGTGTCGTTCTGGCGGGCCAGGAACCAGTCGAAGAGCACCTGGTCATACGCCGAGAACCAACCCTTCACCTCCTCGAACGACCGGGGTGCGGGCGGTGCGGGCTCGACGTCGGCGGTGACGGGAGCCTGTGAAACGTGCGACACGGAGAGTCATCCTCCAGCGGAATGGCATCGGTTCAACGCTGATACCCGGCCGGGTAACCAGACCTTAAACCCCCGAACAGCCGTATGGCGAGCACTCCGGTGTGTTGATCATTCCGATCGGAGGCCGCCGCGCCGGCGCAGCCGCCGCGCGGCGGCGTTGCGCACGGCGCGCGTCCGGGCGGAGGCGGCCAGCAGGGCCAGGGCCGCGTCGGAGGCGGGCGACGCGACGGCGGTGCGCTGGCACCAGTCGGAGGCCGCGGTGAGTTCGGCCGGGGACCAAGTCCCGCCGCCCGCCATCGCCTTGAGGAGCGTCCACTCGCGCAGCCGGCGCGCGGGGAAGGCGTGGCCCTCCAGTACGGAGTGCAGCGCGCGGGCCCAGTCGCGGAACCCGGCGTCGGCCGGCAGCCGTACGGCGCGGCGGTCGAGGTGGGTGACCACGGCGCTCTGCGCCATCACCGGGTCGGGGTCGCGTAGGACGGCGGCCACCGCCCCGGCCTCCCCCGCCACGCCGGCCGCCCCCGCGGCGGCGAGGCGGTCGAGGTGGCGGGCGTAGCGCCAGCGGTCGGGGGCGGAGTGCCCGGAGGCGGGCCCGGGCCGCCCGTCGGGCACCGGGCCGCGCCCGGCCGCCGGTCTCGCGGCCGGGGTCTCCCGGGTGTCCCCCGGCGTCCCGTCCGTCTGTATCTCGCAGGTCCCCATGCCCCCATTCCACACGACCGGCCCGGGGCCCGCGGGGCCGGGGCCGGTCTCGGCGCTCCGGCCGGCCCCGGCACTCGGCCGGTGGGGGCCGCACCCGCCGGGCGGAAGCGGGCCGGCCCGGGCGCGCGGACAGCGGCGGCGACCCCCGCCGGGCCGGGCCGGTGCGGCTCGGCCCGGCGGGCCGGTCACCAGCGCAGGCCCTGCTCGGGGAGCTCCGTGGGCGGGGTGCGGGGCGGGAGGGGGAGGCCGAGCTGGACGCGGGCCGCGTGCACCGCCGCGAGTTCCCGACGGCCCTCGGGACCCCAGTCGCTGAGCTCCCGCACCTGCTCCGGGGTGGCCAGCAGCCGGGCGTACGCCGGGTCCCCGGCCGGGGCGAGCCCGGTGAGGCGGGCGGCCGTACGGGCCAGCGCCGCCCGGTCGGCGTACCGGTAGCCGAGCGGGAGGGCCGCCACGGCGGGCTCCGCCTTCGGGGCGGGGAGGTGGGCGGCGCCGGTGGCGCGGGCGATGAGCAGCAGGACCCGGCCGTCGGGGGCGAAGAGCCAGCCGGAGTGTCCGCGTACGGGCAGGTGCGCGGGGACGGGGCCGGGGTGCCAGGTGCCGTGCTGCGGCACGCGGCGGGTGCGCAGGACCCCGAGCCGGTCGAGGGCGGTGGGGACGGTGGGGCGTCCGTCCTCCAGCAGGGCGGGTCCCGAACCGTTGACGCGGGCCCGGAGGGCGGCCAGGGCGCGGCGGGCGTCGCCCGCCTCCATCAGGACGGCCAGGTCGGCGGGCTCGGCGAAGTCGATGCCGGTGATCTCCTGGTCGGGCAGGCGGATGGACTCGATCCGTTCGGGGCTCCAGGTGCCGCCGTCGTACACGTGCAGGATCTCGCCGGGGAAGCGCATCTCGGGCGGGATGCCGGGGATGCCGGCGGGGATCCAGTCCACGGCGAGCCCGCGCGGGTAGCGGCCGTCCACCCCGAGTTCCTCCCGCACCTCGCGGGCGGCGGCCGCCGCGGGGGCCTCCCCCGCGTCCACCGCGCCGCCGGGCAGCAGCCGGTCGGGGCGGTAGTCGACGCTCTGGACGAGGACCCGCCCGTCGGTGTCGGTGACGAGGACGACCGCTCCGGTCCAGAGGGAGGCGCGCGAGGCCCCGTACTCCGCCGGGGTCATCCAGGTGCCCGCCCGTCCGGGGTCGTCGGTCAGCTGGGGCATGGGCACTCCGTTCACCGTGGGTGGGTCCGCCGTCCGTCCAACAGCGGGCGCGACCCTCGGGTTACGGCGGGCGGCGGGTGGTCGGAGGCGCCCCGGCTTTACCACCCGTATACCTTCCCGGCCCTCTCGACCTTCCTTATTGCCCGATTATGTCGATCTTGATACGGTCCGTCGTGCGGGCTGGCGGTGTGAAAGTCGCTGGTCCGACCACGTATGCGGCCCCGCACTCACCCGTCCGTGTGAGCGGGGGCGCCGGACGGTGCTCCGGTACGGCAGGGTGGGCGGATGCCGTCGCGCTCCCCCCTCCCGCTCTGGGTCCCCGTCCTCCTGCTGGCCGCCGGGTGTGTGACCGTACGGCCGCCGGCGCCCGCCGAGGCCCCCCGGCAGGAGCCCGCGGCGTCCCGGACGGCGTGGACGCCCCGGCCGCCGGCGACGCGGGGCCTGCCGCTGGGGCCCGTGCCCGAGCCGCGGGAGGCACCGCCCGCCGAGGAGGCCGCCCCCGCCGGAGCCCCGGAGACCGAGCTGCGCCCCCGCCCCGAACGGCCCGCCGCCCCTCCCCGCCCCGACCACCGGCCCCCGCACCACGCCTCCCCCGCCCGCCCGGCCCACCGCACCCCCGCCGCGAAGCCGCGCGGCCGGGAACCCGCACACGGCGGACCCCGGCCCGCGCCCCCTCCGTACGACATGTCCGCCCTGTGCGAGGCCGCCAGGGGCCGGGTCGACCCCGCGATCGTCGCCCTCTGCCACTAGGTGTTCTGTCCCGGGAGGCGATGCACCGGGCAGGGCGCAGGCCGTCGAAGCGGCCCGGACTCCGCTGTCGGTGCGGCGTGGCACAGTGCACCGCATGAACGAGGACATGCATGGCGTCGCGCTGGTCGACCGGGTGATCGAACGGGTTCGGGAACGGGGCTGGCCCACCTGTGACGCTCCCGACGTGGACGAGCCGGTGCCCGTCGCGCCCGAGGTGCTCGACCGGCTGACGCTGCCCGGCGGGCGGCCGCTGCCGCCCAGCCTGCGCCGCTGGCTGGAGTTCGACGGTTCCTGGCTCGCCTGCGTCGGCTGGTACGACGACCCGGCCGAGCCCGTGTTCGGCGACCGGGGCCTCGGCGCGACGGCGCAGTCGATGTACGGCGAGGGCTGCGGCATGGCCTCGACCTTCGACGACTTCGAGCGGCTGCTGCCCGCCGTCTGCCTGCCGCTCGTCGGCGGCAGCGACTCGCGCCGCCTGCTCTACCTGGGCTCGCCGGACTCCACGGGCGAGTACCCGGTGCTGGTGACCGACATCGACGACCTGCCGTACGTGGCCGTGATGTACCCCGGACTCGACGTGTACCTCGCGGACCTCGCCGAGGTCCTCGACCTGGACTTCGACACCTACACCTCGCTCGCCGGGCACCCCGAGTACGCCGCGCGCATGGCCGAGCACGCCGAGAACACCGAACTGGGAGCGGACGGGCTGGAGTTCCACGAACTCGACCTGCCCGACTGAACACCGCCCGGCACCGGGCACCGCCCGTGCGCAAGGGAATTGGGTGGATGCGCCCGCTCCGGATACCTACAGTGACCGGACACCCCGTCCCCCGAGCAGGAGCCGACCATGCGCACGCACTACCCCCGCACCGCGCACCTGCCGTGGTCGCCCGGCGCCACGGCGGACGACGTGCGCGCCCGCGGGACGGCGGATCTCGCCGGACGGGAAGTGGTGGTCACGGAGAAGCTCGACGGGGAGAACACCACCCTGTACGCGGACGGGCTGCACGCCCGCTCCCTGGACTCCGGCCACCACCCCTCCCGCGCCTGGGTCAAGGGCCTCCAGGGCCGGATCGGGGCCCGGATCCCGGCGGGCTGGCGGGTCTGCGGGGAGAACCTGTACGCCCGCCACTCCCTCGGCTACGGGGAACTCGACAGCTGGTTCTACGGGTTCTCGGTGTGGGACGCCGACGACCGCTGCCTGGACTGGGACCGCACCGTGCGGTTCCTGCACGGGCTCGGCGTACCGGTACCGCGGGTGCTGTGGCGCGGGGTCTACGACGAGCGCGCCCTGCGCGGGCTGCGGGTCGACACCTCCCGGCAGGAGGGCTACGTCGTCCGGACCACGGCCGGCTTCGGCCGCGCGGACTTCGGGCGGTACGTGGCCAAGTGGGTGCGCGGCGGGCACGTGCGGACCGACACGCACTGGATGTACGCGCCGGTGGTGGTGAACGGCCTCGGCCCCGCCGCCCCGCTGTGGGCCGTCCGCTCGGGGTCCGAACCCGACGCCGGCGCCCTGCTGTCGGCCGTGGGGGCGGACGCTCCGGCCGGTCCGGAGCAGGAACGGGCCGTCGCCGGAGTCACGGCACGGCTGGACGGCGCCGGCCGCACCGGGGAGGCCCGGCTGGCCGGGGTGCTGGCCGCCGCCCTGCACCGCGAGCCCCGGGCCGCCCTCTCGGCGCGGCTCGCCGCGGGGCCGCTCGGGATGCGGACGGCGCGCCGGGTGGCCGACCTGGTGGGGCTGTACCCGGTGCTGCGCAGGCCCTACCCGGACGGGGAGCGGCGGGCCGGGCTGGTCCGGCTGGCGTCGGCCGCCGACCTCGGGGTGCTGCACGCCCTGGCGGCCGCCCTGCCGGGCGCGACGGCCGAGGAGCGCGAGTACGCCGAGTGGTCCGCGCTGTGCGCGGAGGAGGCCGGCCTGCTCGGCCCCGACCCGCTGGGCCCCCTGCGGGACGGACTGCGCCCGGCCCTCCTCAGGCTGGACGCCGACGCCGCCGACCGCTGCTGGGCGGAGGCCCGCGAGGCCTTCGGCCGGGGCGCGCTGTCCACCGCCGAGGAGGCCGTGGCCGCGACCTGGCGGTGGCGGGACGGCTCGGCGTACCCGCGGCTGATCCAGCTGTGCGGGCCCTCCGGCAGCGGGAAGAGCACCTTCGCGCGGAACCTGCCGGGGGTGGACGCGTACGTCTGCCTCGACGACCTGCGCGAGGCCCGGGGGGCGCGCGCCGACCAGCGGGCCAACCCCGAGGTGCTGCGGGAGGGCCTGGAGCGGCTCGACCGCGCCCTGGCCGCCGGAGGAACGGCGGTGTGGGACGCCACCTCCCTGACGGAGCGGCAGCGCGGCCTGGCCGGGGCGGTCGCACGGCGCCGCAACGCCCTGGTCACCCGGGTGGTGGTGCTGGTCGGGGAGGCCGAGCTGCTGCGGCGCAACGCGGTGCGCCCGCATCCGGTGCCGGAGGCGGTGCTGGCCGCGCAGCTGCGCCGGTTCAGCCCGCCCCACCCGGGGCAGGCGCACCGGACCTGGTACGTCGGGGCGGGCGGAACGGTGGAGGACGCGGCCGGGTCCCTGCGGGCCGCCGACGAGGGGGAGGACCTCTGATGCGTACCAGTGAGCAGCTCTACCACCAGGTCCGCTGGGA
This sequence comes from Streptomyces sp. NPDC032091, assembly GCF_055580265.1. Classification (NCBI taxonomy): domain Bacteria; kingdom Bacillati; phylum Actinomycetota; class Actinomycetes; order Kitasatosporales; family Streptomycetaceae; genus Streptomyces; species Streptomyces sp. NPDC032091. The sequence continues at coordinate 175,505 of NZ_JBVILR010000018.1, forward strand.
CCCCCGCTTCGACCCGGCGCGGTTCACCCTCGGACTGCTCCAGCGCGGGGCCGCCCCCAAGCGGGTGCCGCTGCCCTCGTTCGTGCCGGGCGGGGACATCCCGTGGCACCGGGTGCTGTTCGTCGAGGCCGACGGCGAGCTGGTGTGGGACCGGGCCACCGGGCTCGACCGGATCGATTCGACGCGGGCTGGGCGGGTGCGCGCCCCGCGGCTGCTGCGCGAGCCCTTCTTCACCGCCCGGACCCCGCACGCCTGGGACCCGGCGGGCGGCGGCGCCTGGCGGCCCGTCCAGGCGGGTCCGGCGGCGCCGCCCCCGGCGCGGGTGCGGCTGCTGACCTGGAACACCCTGTGGGACCGGTACGACGCCCCGCGCATCGCCACCGCCCGGCGCCGGCCGCTGCTGCTGGCGGACCTGGCGGTGGCCGACGCCGATGTGATCGCCCTCCAGGAGGTCGAACCGGCCCTGCTGGCCCTGCTGCTGGCCGAGCCGTGGGTGCGGGCCGGGTACGTCGTGGGCACCGATCCGGACGGCGCCGACGTGGCGGACAGCGGGCTGCTGGTGCTGAGCCGGCTGCCGGTGCGGGAGGCCGGGCTGCACGTGCTCGGCCGGCACAAGGCGGTCGCCGCCGTCACCGTGGAGACCGCCGGCGGCCCGCTGGTCGTGGCGGCGACGCACCTCAGCAGCGACCACTCCGAGGACGGCGCCGGCCGCCGGGAGGCCGAACTGGCCCGCCTGGCCGAGGGACTGGGCGGGATCGACGCCGGCCTGGCGCTGCTCGGCGACTTCAACGACGGCCGCTGCGGGGCCGAGGGGCCGGCCGCCGCGCTGGGGCTGCGGGACGCCTGGAACGAGGTGCACGGGCCGGCCGACGACACGCCGACCTTCGACCCCGGGGCCAATCCGCTGGCCGCGGTGGGCTCCCTGACGGGGCGGGCGGGCCGGCTGGACCGGATCCTGCTGTCCTCCGCCGCCGGTGCGCGGGTACGGGAGGCGGCGCTGCGGGGCGACTCCCCCGCGCCCGACGGGCTGTTCGCCTCCGACCACTTCGGGGTGGAGGCCACCGTGGAGTACGGGGTGCCGGACGGGGCCGGGCCGCTCCTCGACGTACCGGCGACCGCGCGGACGGCGGTGGCCTGGCTGCCGCCCGACGACCCGGCGGTCGCGGAGCTGCGCCGGGCGCACGACCCCGGGGTGGAGCGCTGGCCGGCCCACGTCAACCTGCTGTTCGGCTTCGTCCCGGAGTCGGCCTTCGCTCGGGCGCTGCCGCTGCTGGCCGGGGCGGCGGCGGGGATCCGGCCGTTCACCGCCCGGCTGGACGGGGTGCACTCCTTCGGGCGGCGCGAGGACGCCACGCTCTGGCTGGACCCCGCGGCCGGTGAGGGCGGGGACGCGCCGTGGCAGGAGCTGCGGCGGGCCCTGGCCGGGCGTTTCCCCGGCTGCGGGGGCCGCTCCGCGGGCTGGACCCCGCACCTCACCCTGGGCCGGAGCACGGACCCGCGCCGGACGGAACAGGAGTGCGCCCAGCGGCTCGGCACCGCCCCGCGCACGGCCCGTGTCGCCGAACTCGCGGTCCTGTCCCGCCGCGGTGACGGCCCGATGCGGGTACGCGCCCTGGTGGACCTGGGCACGGGCACCTGGCGCTGGACCGACGGGCCGGACCCCCGGGAACCGCTCGACGCCGAAGCCGCCGGGCCCCGGAAGCCCGACACCCCACCGGCCGGAAACCTCCCCCGGCCCGAGCCCCGCCCCACCGACAACCCTCCCCCAGCGGGCGAGTCGGCTGCGGACCTGACACCCGGGGCCGCCGCGACACGGGGCGCCAGAGTTGCCGTGACGGGTGCGGGTGGTGGGGTGGCCGGGCTGGTGGCAGCGCGGATCGCCGCCGCGCTGCCCGAGGCGGTGGTGCGGTCGGCCGGGTCGCGCGCGATGGGGTGCGCCCTGCCGGGGGCCGACCTGGACCTGGTGGCGGTGCTGCCGGGCGCGCCCGGCGCGGGGACGCTGCGGGCGCGGGTGGCGGCCGCGCTGCCGGAGGCCGAGCGGCTGCGCGAGGTGACGGGTGCCCGCGTGCCGGGGCTGCGGATGTGCGTGTCGGGACTGGACGTGGACCTGGTCGTGGTCGGGGCCGGCGCGCTGGACCCGGCGCTGGCCGTGGACCGGCGGGCGGAGCTCGGCGAGGCGGCGGCGGTGGCGCTGAGCGCGCTCTCCGACGCCGACGCCGTACGGGAGTCGGTGGGGGCCGGGCACTCCGCCTTCGCCGCGCTGGCCCGGGAGGTCAAGGCCTGGGCGCGGGCCCGGGGCCTGGACTCGGCGCCCTTCGGGGGCCTGCCCGGGCTGGCCTGGGCCGTGCTGGCGGCACGGACGGTGCGGGACGCCGGGGACCGGTCGCCCGCGGCGCTGCGGCGGGAGTTCTTCGGCACCTGGGCGGCCTGGGACTGGGCCGAGCCGGTGTCCCTGGACCCGGTGACCGACGCCGCCGCGGGTACGGACCCGGTCACCGTCCTGACCCCTTCGGCGCCGGTCCGCAGCTGCACCGCCCAGGTCGGGGCGGGGCTGCGGGACCTGATGGTCAGGGAGCTGTACGAGACCTGGGAGCGGCTGGAGGCCGACCTGGAGGGGCTCGGCGGGATCCCGGCGGCGGCCCCGCCGCACCGGCGGCACGCGGCGTGGGCGGTGGTCACCGTACGGGGGGACGCGGCGCGGGAGTTCGAGGAGAACCTGGGCCGGGCCCGGGGCCGGCTGCGCGCCCTGCTCGGCGCGTTCGAGGAGGCCGGGCTCACCGAGGCCCACGCGTGGCCCCGCCCCTTCGAGCGGTCCCCGGCCCGGGCCCGCTACGCGGTGGGCCTGGGCCCCACCCCGCCGGACGCCGCCACCCTGGCCGCCCTCACGGCTCCCTGGGCCGCGGGCCTGCCGGGCGTGGAGGTCACCCGCGCGAACGGCGGCGAGGTCCCGGACCTGCTCTAGGGCCTGTCATCAAACTCCCGCCCTCCGAACGCCCGCGCGGTGCGGTGCCGGGCGGCGCGGGTCCGGGGGCGCCTCCCGGCGGTAGCCGGGGGAGCAAGATCCGGAAGAGGCGCCCTAGGCGGTCGTTCGGGGGGCGGCGTCGGGCGGGAGGGGGACCGCTTCGCCGCGGACCGGCTCGGGGGACGGGTGGACGCGGCCGTTCCAGGAGCCCGGTGTCCGGCCGGGCTCCCAGGTGACGTCGAGGGCGGTGCCGTGGAACTCGCGTCCGAGTTCACACAGATTCGCGGCCGTGTTCTCCTTGGCCTGCTCGGCGGTGGCTGCCTCCAGCCGCCCGCAGAAGACCGAGCCGTCCGCCGTGAAGGTGCTGCGGCGCCAGCCGTCGGGTGTGGCCAGCAGGACGACCTCCGTCGGTATCCCGTACGGAAGCCGCTTCCCGCCCGTGTTCTCTCTCATGAGCCCATTGAATCAAGGCCGGGAGCCAGTGGCGGGAGAGGCCGGAGGAGTTCGGGGCCGGCAGAGCGGGGCCTGAAGAAGGGTCAGGGTTCAATGATGATCTTGCCCGCCGTGTGGCCCGCCTGGCTCAGGGCGAAGGCCTCCGCGAGGGCCGAGAGGGGGAAGGTCTCGGCGACGGTGACCGTCAGGCGGCCCTCGTCGGCGAGGCGGCCCAGGGCCGCGAGGTCCTCGCCGACCGGGCGGACCCACATCCACTGGCCACCCGCCCCGAGGACCGTGTGGTCGGCGATGGAGGCGTGCCGGCCGCCCTCGGCGAGCACCGCCGTGGTGACGTCCAGGACCCCGCCGACGAAGTCCGCGACGACGCTCACCCCGTCGGGGGCCAGCGCGCGCACCCGTTCGGTGAGCCCGTCCCCGTAGGCGACGGGCTCGCAGCCCAGCTCCCGCAGCCGGTCGTGGTTGCGGGGCGAGGCGGTGCCGATGACCCGGGCGCCGAGCACGCGGGCGATCTGCACGCCGAGCGAGCCGACCCCGCCCGCCGCGCCGTGGACCAGGACGGTGTCGCCCCCGCCGGTGCCGAGGCGGGTCAGCAGCTGGTACGCGGTGAGCCCGGCCAGCGGCAGACCGGCGGCCTGCCGCCAGTCGAGCGAGGCGGGCTTGCGCGCGAGGGCCCGTACGGGGACGGAGACGAACTCGGCGAAGGTGCCGCCGTGCACGTAGTCCTTGCGGGCGTACGCCATCACCTCGTCGCCCTCCGCGAACTCGGGGACGTCGATGCCGACCCGCTCGACGGTGCCGGCCACGTCCCAGCCCGGGACCACCGGGTACACGACGTCCATGAGGCCGTCGAGGCCGCCGGCCATGATCTTCCAGTCCACCGGGTTGACCGCCGCGCACCGCACCCGGACGAGGACCTCGCCGGGAGCGACCTTGGGGACCGGGAGCCGGGTCTCGGCCAGCACCTCCGGTCCGCCGTACGTCTCGTACGCCATCGCCCGCATGGTGGGCCGGCCGTCCTGGGGGTCCTGTGACATGGGTGTGCCCTCTCGGTGAAGGTGAGCCGGCGCGGCCGCCCCTTCCCCCATCCCACCACGAACGGCCCGGCGCACGCCGCCCGCAACGCGGGCGGCGGCGAAGCCCGCGGCCGGCTCACTCGTACTCGGTGCCGCCCTTGCGGGTCAGGTAGGCCGGGCTGACCGCCTTCGCGATGGCCCGGCCGCCGACGACCGGGCTGTACCGCTCGACGGCCGGCCGGATGACGACGCCCTCGCGCAGGTGCAGGCCCCGGCCGGACACGGTCTCCCGTCCGCCGGCCAGCTCCAGCACGGTCTCCAGGGCGTACGGCCCCTCGTAGAGCCGCGGCACCAGCGGGAGTTCGCCCTCCTCCAGCACCCGCGCCGGATCGAACCAGCGCACCTGCCCGTCGATCTCGGCGGACACGTCGAAGACGGCGAACCCGGGCGGGGTGCCGGCGTCCCCGGCCCGGGCCCCGTACGACAGGTCCTGCACCCCGGCCCCGTACACCTCGCCGAAGACGCCGACGCGGGTCGCGCCGAGCCGCTCGGCCAGCCGGGCGGCGGCCCGCTCGACGCCGTGGCCGCGGACGGCCCGCCAGTACACGTTGCCCGCGTCCTCCTTGAGCGCCAGGCCGCGCGCGCCGTACCCCTTCGAGGACACCAGGACGCGCTCCTCGCCGGCCAGGTAGGTCACCAGGCAGGCCGTTCCGTGGAGCTTCTCCGTGAGGACGACGGCCTCCCCCGGCTCGAAGACCCGCGGGTAGCGCTGGAGGTTCTCGACGTCCACCCAGGGCAGCAGCCCGGGAGCCGCTTCGACCTCGCCGTTCATCGTCGTGGGGACCGGTGGCGACCACTTCACGATGCCCAGCGCCTCGGCGAAGTCGGTGCCCCCCTCGGCGGCGCGCTCCAGATCGACGCCGTCGAGCGCGCGGGGCCGGCACACCAGGCCCTGGGACAGCTCCCCGCGCAGCCGGACGGCCTTGACCCGGTCGTGGGCGCTCCCGGCGAGCCGGCCGGTCAGCCCGAGTTCCTCGATCAGGGCGGCGGGCAGGACGGCCTGCTCCGGGATGTAGAGGGCGAACTCGCCGGTCCGGTAGGCGCCCTTGGCGACGACGGCCCGGTAGAGGCCCACCTGGGCGAGTTCCAGGGCGTCGGCGTTCGGATGGGCGTGGACGGTGAGTTCCTCGGCGGTGACGCGCAGGGTGGACACGGCGGCTCCTCGGCTCGGCTGGGGTGTGCCGGACCACTGTCGGGGCCGCCATTTCCGCTGGTCCAGCGGATATCGGGGTGTTAGCCTGCGCCCGCCCGGCAACCGGCCTCACGGCCGTACGACTTGGAGGACCCCCATGGAGCAGCGCCCCGTCACCGTCGTCACCGGGGGGAGCAGGGGCATCGGCGCGGCCACCTGCGTCCGGCTCGCGGCGGAGGGCCACGACCTGGTGCTGGGCTACGCCCGTGAGGAGGCGGCCGCCGAGTCCGTGGCGGAGCGGGTACGGGCGGCGGGCGCGCGGTGCGTGACGGTGCGGGGCGACACCGCGCGGGAGCAGGACGTCGAGCGGCTCTTCGACGTCGCCGGGGCCGAGCTGGGGCGGGTCACGGGGCTGGTGAACAACGCCGGGGTGACGGGCCCGCTGGGCCGTCTCGCCGATGCCCGGACCGAGGACCTGCGGCGGGTGGTGGAGGTGAACCTGCTCGGCTACCTGCTGTGCTGCCGCCGCGCCGCCCGGGACATGGCGCGGGCGGGCGGCGGGGCCATCGTGAACGTCTCCTCCGCGGCCGCCACCCTGGGCAGTCCCGGGGAGTACGTGCACTACGCGGCGACCAAGGCGGGCGTCGACACGCTCACCGTCGGGCTGTCCAAGGAGCTGGGGCCGGACGGCATCCGGGTCAACGCCGTGGCGCCCGGCGTCATCGAGACCGACATGCACGCGGCGATGGGCGACGCGGACCGACCCGCCCGCACGGCCGGCGCGACCCCGCTGGGTCGGCCCGGGCAGCCGGAGGAGATCGCCGGGGCCGTCGCGTGGCTGCTGTCGCCGGACGCCTCGTTCACCACAGGTGCGGTCCTGCGCGTTTCGGGCGGCCGCTGAACCCCCGGCGTCAGCCGAACGCGGCGCGCGTCGCCGGGCCGTAGACGCCGTTCGGGTCGCCCTTGATGTCGCGGTCCCGCTGGAGCTGGGAGACCCCGCGCTTGGTCTGGCCGTCGTAGACCCCGGTCACCCTGACATAGGTGAAACCCTGCCCGTAGAGCCGCTCCTGGAGGGCCCTGACCTCGGGCCCCTTGTCGCCCGGGCGCAGCGTCCCGGAGTCCGCGGGCGGTTGCTTCGCGTTCTTGTCCGGGCCACCGGCCGAGGGGCTCGGGGCGGGCTTGGCGGAGGACGCGGAGGCGGACGGGCCGCGCGTGGACGCGGAGGCCGAGGGCTTCGCGGTGGCGGCCTGGCTGCGCACCTCGGGTTCCCCGGCGCCCGGGCTGCGGGCGGGCAGCGCCGGCAGGGCCAGGTCCGGGCGGACGGCGGCCTCGGCGGTGTCCGGGTCGGGCCCGCTCAGCAGGAACACCAGCGTGCCCGCCCCGGCGGCCAGCACCCCCAGCGCGAGGACGGCCAGGGGCAGCCGGCTCCCCCGCCGCTCGGGCACGTGGCGGGGCGCCGCCGCCGCGGGGCGGGCCGGGTGTTCGGCCGGCACCCGGGGCAGGGGGACGGTCAGCGCCTCGGCCGGTTCCGCGAACGTCGGCCAGGCGGGGTACGCCGGGGCGGACGGGCTCTCGGAGACGCCGACGTAGGGGCGTACGAACAGGCGGTCGTCGGGCTCGGGCCCGCTCTCATCGGGGTGTGGGGACACGGTTGTCTCCCGGCACGGTGGGGGGCCGGCGCGACGGTGCGGCACCGGCCCCCACCCGCCGGTCAGGCCCTGCGCCGCCGGGCGACCGGGGTCTGGCCCGCTCCCGTGGCCGGCGGAGTGAGCAGGGAGCGGACGGGTATCGGCATCTGAGGCGTCTCCGAAGTGCGGCTCATACGGTCGTTCTTGAGCGGACTCTTTCCGTCCGGGGCGGCTCCGGTCAAGCCGGGTGTCCGATCCGCCCCATCCATCCGCTCTCCGCCCGCCGCTCCGGGGCCCGGTTCCCCGCTCCGGGCCCGCCGGAGGTGCACCGCCAGCGTGACGGCGGCGGCGAGCGTCAGGGCGGCGCCGGTCAGCGGGGCGGCGGGCACGGAGACCCGGTCCACGGCGAGCCCGCCGGCGAGCGCACCCGCCGCGATGGCCACGTTGAACATGGCCACCATCAGCGAGGACGCGGCCTCGGCGGCCCGTGGCGCGGCCCTCAGCATCCACTTCTGGAGGCTGACGGACACCCCGCCGTAGACGAGGCCCCAGAGCAGCAGCAGGCAGGTCCCGGCGACGGCCCCCGGCAGGACGGCCGTCAGGGCCAGCACCCCCGTGAGGACGGTGCTGACGGTGAGCAGCGTACGGCGGGGGTCGCGCGGCCCGGCCAGGAAGTTGCCGGCGACCCCGGCGACGCCGTAGCCGAGCAGGAGGGTGCTGACGGACCCGGCGCCGACGCCGGAGACGTCCCGCAGGATCGGACGGACGAAGGTGTAGGCGGCGAACTGGCCGGTGACCACCAGGAAGGTCACGGCGACCCCGGTGCGGACCCCGGCGTTGCCCCGCAACAGGGCGGGGAGTTCGGCCAAGGTGACGGGCGCGGCCGGCGGCAGGGCGGGCAGCAGCAGGAGCAGCGCGGCCAGGGCGAGCGCGCCGAGGGCGCCGACGGCCGCGAAGGCCGCCCGCCAGCCGCCGAGTTCGCCGAGGAGGGTCCCGGCGGGGACGCCGAGCACGGAGGCGGTCGGGACGCCGCCGAATATCAGGGCCGTGGCCCGGCCGACGCGGTGCGCGGGGACCAGCCGGACGGCGAGACCGCCCGCGATGGCCCAGAACCCGCCGACGCCGATGCCGACGAGCAGCCGGGCGGCCAGGACGACGGTGAAGCCGGGGGCGACGGCGGCGGCGAGGTTGGCGGCGGCCATCAGGCCGATCAGCGCGCACAGCACGCGCCGCCGGTCGATCCGGGCGGCTCCGACGGCGACGAGGGGCGCGCAGAAGCCGGCGACGATTCCGGGGACGGTCACCATCAGGCCGGCGGTGCCGTCGGAGACGTGGAGGTCGGCGCCGACGGGGGTGAGCAGTCCGATGGGCAGGAGTTCGGAGGTGATCAGGCAGAAGATCCCGAGGGAGACGGCGGCGACGGCCGCCCATCCCTTCAGGGGACGGTCGCCGGTTCGGGGAACGCTGGACGCGGCGGGTTCGGTCATGCTCGGCACTCCGTACGGGGTGAAGGCGGACGGGCGGTGAACGGGGCCCGGCGGCACCGGGCGCCGGGGGTCGCGCCTCCCCCGCCGCCCGCACTGCCGTGCCGTGCCGATCGCGTTCGAGCCCATTCTGCGGCCGTCCGGGCCTTCCCCGGCCACCCCTGTGGAGAATCGGTTCTCCGGGGTGGCGGGTGGTTCCCCCGTCCCGGCCGCGTCACCCGGAAGCGTGAGCGGCGCGACCGGGTCGGCCCGGACTGCGGCATGGTGGTCGGGTGCTGTTGCGCCGGGCCGCCCTGCCCCTCTCCCTCCTGGCCCTCCTGGCGAGCGCCGGCTGCGTCTCCGTCGGCCCGGAGCACGGCGTCCCGGGCCCCGCCCGGGGCTCGGCACCGCCCGCCGGCGCCCCGGACGCCGGTCGCCCCGATCCGACCCCGCCGCCCCCGCGGGCCCTCCCGCTGGGCGAGGTCCCGGACCCGACGCCGGACCCCGCTCCGGCACCTCCCGTCCGCAAGGCCCGTCCGCCGGCCGAACGTCCGCCGAAGCCCGCGCCGCCGCGTCGTGCCCGGCCCCCCAAGCCCGTACCTCCGCACCGCGCCGCGCCTCCCCCGCCGCTCGGGGAGGAACTGTGCGAGGCCGCGGAGGGGACGGTCCCGCCCTCCATCGTCGACCTCTGCGTCCGCCAGTACGCCCGCTGAACGGTACGGACGGGACCGGGCCGCAGCGGGCCGGCCACCGGGTCACCGGCCTCCGGGAGCCGCCGTGCCCCTGAGCGCCCCGCACCGGCCGCGGACCGTCCGGCGGGCCGATCGCAGCCGGCGCACCGCACTGTGGCCGCGCCGGCTCCACTCGGCGCGCGGCAGTCCGGCGCGCTGGCCGCCACCGGTGATCAGGGCGTTCACCGGGGCGTGCGGGTCGGCGGCCATCCCCTTGGCGACCAGGACCCCGACCACGAGCGGGACGAGGGCCACGGCGAGGGCGGAGCCGGCGCAGGTCACCCGGTGCAGGCGCGGGCGGGGGGATTCCGAGGTCATGCCGCCATTTCAGCAGCGGCGCCGGGGCGGGGAATCGGCGCGGATACTCAGGCCGTTGGAAGGGGGTACTCAGACGGCGGAGGGCGGGCGTGGTGGCGGATCCCCAGGGGCAGGGCTTGGAACCGGCGACGGGTGACGGTCCGCCCCCGTCGGGTCCGGCGCGGGCGGCCGAGCTGCGCACCGCGTACGAGGGGCTGCTGCAGATCCGCCGCCTGCTGACCGGGGGCGCCGGCGTTCCCGCCCCGTGGGAGCTGCGGATGACGCGGCGCGCGGTGGCCCTCGTCCTGGAGGCGGCGGGGTTCCCGCCCTCCGCGGTGGACGCCGACGGCCGGCGCAGCCGCACCGGCTACCGGGTGGCGCCGGGGCCGGAGGGGCGGGTGGAGGTCAGCTGGACCGGGCCGCCCGGGAGCGGGGCCGCCGGGGAGGAGCGGGAGCGGCTGGCGGCCTGCGCGGCGGAGCTGGAGCGCCACGGCTGGGACTGCCTGCTGTACCGGGGCCCGCGCGGCCGCCGGTTCCTGGAGGTGGCCGCGCCCCACCCGGGGGGATGAGCCCCGCCCACGACCCGCGCCCACAACCGGCGTCCCCGCCGACTCCCCCCGCCCCCCGCCTGCGCCTGCTGGGCCACCTCGGCCTCGGGGGGGGGGGGGGGGGGGGGGGGGGGGGAGAAGAGGGGGGGGGGGGGGGGGGGAGGGGGAGAGAAAGAAAAAAAAAAAACCAACCCACAACCCCACCCCCCCCCCCCCCCACCCCTCCCCACCCCCCCCCCCCCC
>NZ_JBVILR010000019.1:0-177584 GCF_055580265.1 Streptomyces sp. NPDC032091
AGTACGTCCAGTACGGCGGCGCCCCGCCAAGGCGCCGATGCACGGCACCGGACGACGCGGGCTTGACCGGCAAGATCCGAAAGAGACGACCTAGCCGGAAGCCCGGCGCGCCCGGATCAGCCCTCGCGCAGTACGGCGACGGCCCCGCGCGGCCGCGTCCCGTCGGGCAGCTCCCAGCCGGCGGTGACGCGGCCGAGCGCGCCGGGGTCGGTCCGGCCGGCCTCCAGCACCCGCACCAGTTCCAGGCCGAGCCGCCGCCCGCCCGCCTCCACCACGAGACGGGTGCCCTCCGGCCCGTCCTCCACGGCCGCCACCGCCGCCCCGGCCGGGAGCGCGTCCTCGGCGGTCTCGGGAACGACGGTCGGGTCGGGGGCGCCGCTCACGTTCTGGTCCTGCGGCTCGGCGCCACCACGCAGGAGCGCGAGCAGACGCTCGGTCAGTACCGGGTCGTGCGCGCCGTCGTAGATCCAGCGGGTGCCGAGCACCCCGTGCTCGGAGGTGCCGACGAGCCCCTCCCCGGCCGCCTCCAGCGGGGCGCCGCGGTAGGTGAGCGGGACGAGGTAGGCGACGGGCTCGGCGCCCGAGGCGTCGGTGACCACCATGAACTCGATGCCCACCTCGCCCTCCGGGTCGTCGATCCGGAACCCGCCGGCCCGGGCCAGGTCGGGCGCCGCGGAGGTGCCGGCGTACCAGGGGCGGGTGGGGAGCCAGCCGGCGAGCAGCTCCAGCTTGCCGGGCTGCATGGTGGTGCGGTGGATGACGGCCATGTCCGGTCAACTTCCTTCGGCGGTACGGGTTTCCCCGAGGGGCGGGCTGTCCTGGTTTGATCATGACAGCCCGCCCCCGGTCCCCACCGATTTACGGAGCGGACGTCAGGTACATCCCGCTCTGGTCGGCCCCGGCGGTGTTCTTGCAGCCGGTGGCCGAGTCCGCGGCCTGGGCCACGGCCAGGGCCAGACACCGGCCGGCGGCCAGCTGGCCGAAGTGGTTCGGGTGCATCGACTCCTGGACCAGGCCCTGCGTCTCGTTGTTGTCGATCCACCGCGCCCACTCGCTGGTCTTCGCCGACGCCGGGACCGCCGAGGTGACCTGCTTGCTGGCCTTGGCGCAGACCTCGCGCCCCTGGAGCATGTCGCGCAGGTCCAGGAACTGGGTGCCCTTGGCCGCCGCGACCTGCTTGAGCCGGTTCGCGAGCTGCGGCACCAGGGAGTCGCGGGCCCAGTCCGAGTCACGGTTCCAGAAGGGGCAGCCGCCGCTGTTGAGCCGGCTCCAGTCGCTCTGGGTGTACCGGTTCTCCGCCCCGCGCGGGATCGGCGAGGGGTAGGACTGGAGCACGATGCGGTACGAGGAGTCCGTGTAGCCGGCCCCGCGCATCACGGCCCGGATCTCGTCGACGGACTTCCCGACGTTCGCCATCACTCCGTCGATCCTGGCGTCGACGCCCGCCTGCTGGTCGTCGTAGCAGTACGAGTTCCAGAGCACGAAGTCGAGCGCGCACTCCTTGATGATGTCGGCGAAGCCCAGGTCGTTCCCGCCGACGGAGAGCGCGATGACCTTCACGTTGCGGCTCGCGGCCACGGCCGCCAGCTGGTCGGCCTGCGGGGCCTCGCCCTTGTAGGCGACACCGCCGTTGGCGGCGCGGAAGACGTTCTCCGACGTCGCCCCGGAGCAGGCCAGGTTCACCGCCGTCTCGGCGACGGCGCCCGCGCTCAGCACCTCGGCCGAGTCCGAGCGGTCGCAGCCGCCGGCGGTGGCGCCGTATACCTTCGCGGGGTCGTAGGTGCTGCCACTGACCCAGGCCCGGTCGGTGCCGTTCCTGCTCCCGCTGTTGGTCAGGCTGTTGCCCTTCCAGCGTCCGGCCTCGCCGGAGATGTAGCTGTCGCCCATGGACACGACGGCGGTGGGACCCGTCCCGGGCCCGGCCGCCGCCGGCCCGGCCCCGCCGACGAGCAGCGCGCCGGCGGCCAGCGGTACGACCATCCCGGCGCCGGCCAGTCGCCGCACACGGCTTCGGGCGGCCCGGTCCTTGCCGGCCTTGCGGAATCCGATCACTGCGGAACTCCTGCGGTCGGCCACGCCGAAGTTGCCGACAACTTCGGTGCGTGGCTTGGAAAGTGGGGGTACCGCCGGCGCCGGTGGCATCGGAAAGGTGGCACGCGCCCACTTGTTACCGCTAGGTACAGTCGGATTACGATGACGTAACGCCCGACCGGTCGGTCGGGCGCGGCAAGGCCCCGAGGGGGCGCCCGGACGAGCCCCGGGGCGTGGTGACGGCAGGGGGTGTCGGGCGCCCGGCTTCGCAGGCGCGCACGCCGCGGCGGTCATGTGTCGACCGCTCCGGGCCCAGGGACGACTCCGCCCCCGGGCCCGGGAGGGCGGCGGGGGCGGAGGGGGTTCGGCCGCTGTGCGATTCAGCCGAAGCGGGGGGTGTCAGCCGACCAGCCGGTCGTACGCGGGGAGGGTCAGGAAGTCCGCGTAGTCGGCGTCCAGGGAGACCTGGAGGAAGAGGTCGTGGGCCTGCTGCCACTTTCCGGCCGCGAAGGCCTCCTCGCCGGCCTCGGCGCGGATCGCGGCGAGCTCCTCGGCGGCGAAGGCGCGGGTCAGTTCGGCGGTGGCGCGCTCGCCGTTCTCGAAGACGACTCCGGCGTTGATCCACTGCCAGATCTGGGAGCGCGAGATCTCGGCGGTGGCGGCGTCCTCCATGAGGCCGAAGATGCCGACGGCGCCCAGGCCGCGCAGCCAGGCCTCGATGTAGCGGATGCCGACCTGGACGGCGTTGCGCAGGCCCTCGTAGGTGGGCTTGGCGTCCAGGGAGTCGATCGCGATCAGGTCGCCGGGGGCGACGGCGACGTCCTCGCGGAGGCGGTCCTTCTGGTGGGGCTTCTCGCCCAGGACGGCGTCGAAGGAGGCCATGGCGATCGGGACCAGGTCGGGGTGGGCGACCCAGGAGCCGTCGAAGCCGTCGCCCGCCTCGCGGTCCTTGTCGGCGCGGACCTTCTCGAACGCGATCCGGTTGGCCTCGGCGTCCTTGCGGGACGGGATGAAGGCCGCCATGCCACCGATGGCGTGGGCGCCGCGCTTGTGGCAGGTGCGGACGAGCAGTTCGGTGTAGGCGCGCATGAAGGGCGCCGTCATGGTGACCGCGTTGCGGTCGGGCAGGACGAACTTCTCGCCGCCGTCGCGGAAGTTCTTCACGATGGAGAAGAGGTAGTCCCAGCGGCCCGCGTTGAGGCCCGCCGCGTGGTCCTTGAGCTCGAAGAGGATCTCCTCCATCTCGTAGGCCGCGGTGATGGTCTCGATCAGGACGGTCGCGCGGACGGTGCCCTGCGGGATGCCGACGTAGTCCTGGGCGAAGACGAAGATGTCGTTCCAGAGGCGGGCCTCCAGGTGCGACTCCGTCTTCGGGAGGTAGAAGTAGGGGCCCTTGCCGAGGTCGATCAGGCGCTGGGCGTTGTGGAAGAAGTAGAGGCCGAAGTCCACGAGGGAGCCGGAGGCCGGGCCGCCCTCGAAGCTGAGGTGGCGCTCCTCCAGGTGCCAGCCGCGCGGGCGCATGACCACGGTGGCGAGCTGGTCGGCAGGCTTGAGGGTGTACGCCTTGCCGGTGCGGGCGTCCGTGAAGTCGATGCGGCGCTCGTAGGCGTCGATGAGGTTGAGCTGGCCGAGGACCACGTTCTCCCAGGTGGGAGCCGAGGCGTCCTCGAAGTCGGCGAGCCAGACCTTGGCGCCCGAGTTCAGGGCGTTGATGGTCATCTTGCGGTCGGTGGGACCGGTGATCTCCACGCGGCGGTCGTTCAGGGCGGCCGGGGCCGGCGCGACCTTCCAGTCGCCCTCGCGGACCTGTGCGGTGTCCGGGAGGAAGTCGAGCGTGGAGGTGCGGGCGATCTCGGCGCGCCGCTCGCCGCGTCGGGCGAGGAGCTCGGCGCGGCGGGGGGCGAACCGCCGGTGGAGCTCGGCCACGAAGGCGAGGGCCGCATCGGTGAGGACTTCGTCCTGTCGGGGCAGGGGCTCGGCGTCGACGATGGCCAGCGGGGACGGCGCTGGTGCGGACATATCTGTCACTCCTTCAGCGGCGGTGCCTGGCGGCCGCGGGGAATGCTCGCGCGAGACGGCACGCAGTGCCGCCGGGTGTGGAGAGTTCCGTGTAACGGTCGCGGGCGCCGTCTGGGGGTTCAGGGCGCTTCTGACCAGTGGATAGTAATTTCCTCATGGTGGAAGTTCAATGGTTTGTTGATGTCGAGATTCTCCGAGTCGACAGATTCCACTTCCCCGTGGCCCTCAGTGCCATCGCGGTCACAGCCCGCTCAAGCCGTACTCCGGCCCGGCTCAGGCCAGACGTGCCAGGTCGGGCGGGGTGTCGATGTCGAAGGCGGCCGCGACGTCCCCGCACTCCACCAGCATGACCTCGTCGGCGTGCTTCTTCAGGTGGACCCGCGCGCCCCGGTCCCCGGTCGCGGTCGCCGTGATGTCGGCCCAGTGGTCCGCCCCGAACAGCACCGGATGCCCGCGCTCCCCGTCGTACGCGGCCGCCACCAGGCTGGCCGGGGAGCGGTACGCCGCCCGCACCCGGGCCACCGCCTCCGGCCCGATGCCCGGCTGGTCCACCAGGGACACCAGCGCCGCGCGGGCGCCCGTACCGGCCAGCGACGCCAGGCCCACCCGCAGCGAGGAGCCCATGCCCTCGGCCCAGTCCGGGTTGTCCACCACCACGCATCCCGCCAGGTCGGCACGTTCGCGCACCTCCGCCGCCGAGGCGCCGAGCACCACGTGCACCGGCCCGCAGCCGGCCTCGCGCAGCACGCGCACCGCGTTCTCCACCAGCGGACGGCCGCGGTACGGGAGCAGGGCCTTGGGCCGCCCGCCGAGCCGGCGGCCGCCGCCGGCGGCCAGGAGCAGGCCCGCGATCACCGGCGGCCCCTCGGCGGTCAACGGGGGAGCGGAAGCGGAGGTGTGTTCGGCTGCTGAGGACATGGGAGCGATTCTCGCGCCTTCCCCCGTACGGGTGAGCACCGTGCGAGCAGGCGCCGTACGGAGGCCGGCACCGCCCCGATCCGCAGCGGCTCGGAGATCCGGTTCTCGGCGGCCGCCAGCAGGGCCCGCTCGTCACGGTCGGTGAACAGATCCTTCGGCATTCCGGACTCTCCTTGCCAACGGGGGGCCAATACCGCGAGTCTGAACCCGGATTGGCCTGGCCGGCAGAGCCAATCAGGGGAGGTTGGCATGGCGAACGGGCGAGGCGTCCACAGAGTGGTCCATACGGCGGACCGGACGGTCGGCAGCCGGCAACTGGCGGCGATGCTCCCGGCCGAGGTGCTGGCCCGCCCCGGCTACCGCTCCCTCGCCGACGCCCTGCGCACCCTGATCCTCGACGGCCGGATCGCCCTGCACGTACGGCTGCCCGCCGAACGCGAGCTCGCCGAGGCCGTCGGGGCCAGCCGCGCCACCGTCACCGGCGCCTACGACCTGCTCCGCGAGAGCGGCTACGTCCGCAGCCGGCGCGGCTCCGGCACCTGGACCGAGCTCCCGGAAGGGCACGGCCCGGTCGGCGCCCACCTGCTGGTCGGCGGCGTCGGGGGCCGGGCCGACGGGGAACCCGGCATCGACCTCGCCATCGCCGCCATGGGCGCCCCCGCCGACAGCCTCGCGGACGCCCTGGCCTGGGCCGCACCCCGGCTGCCCGCCCTCGCCCGCAGCCCCGGCTACCACCCCTTCGGCCTGCCCGACCTGCGGGCGGCCGTCGCGGACCGCTTCACCCGGCGCGGGCTGCCCACCCGCCCCGAGCAGATCCTGATCACCGCCGGGGCCCAGCAGGCCTTCGCCCTGGTGGTCAGCCTGCTCTGCCGTCCCGGCGACCGCGTCGTCACCGAGAGCCCCACCTACGCCAACGCCCTCGACGCCCTGCGCCACGCCCGGCTGCGCACCGGCTCCGTGCCCGTCTCCGACGCGGGCTGGGACATGGAGACCGCCGAGTCCACGCTGCACCAGACCGTCCCCCGGCTGGCGTACACCGTCCCCGACTTCCACAACCCGACCGGCGCCCTGATGCCCGAGGAGCACCGGCTGCGGCTGCTGGCGGCGACCCGGGCCACCGGGACCTGGCTGGTGGTCGACGAGACCATCGCCGACATCGCCCTGGACGTGCCCGCCCCCGCCCCGCTGGCCTCCCTCGCCCCGCGCTCCGGCGCCGACCACGTGATCACCATCGGTTCGCTGAGCAAGACGCACTGGGGCGGGCTGCGGGTGGGCTGGGTCCGGGCCACCGCGAAGCTGGTCAACGAGCTGACGGCCGTACGGGTCTCGGCCGACATGACCGGCTCCGTGCTCGACCAGGTGGTGGCCCTGCCGCTGCTGGACGGCCTGGACCGGACCCTGCCCCGGCGGCTGGCGGAGCTGCGGATCCGGCGCGCGGCCCTGGTGGGCTCGCTGGAGCGGCACACCCCGGAGTGGTCCTGGCGGCTGCCGCCGGGCGGCCTGTCGCTCTGGGTGGACCTGGGCGAGCCGGTCAGCTCCGCCCTGGCCGAGCGGGCGGCCGCCGCCGGGGTGCACATCGGCCGGGGCGCCCGCTTCGGCGTCGACCCGGGGACCTTCGAGCACCGGCTGCGCATCCCGTACACCCTGCCGCCCGACCGCCTCGACGAGGGCGTACGCCTCCTCGCGGCGGCCTTCCACGACGGCGTGCCGCTGGCCCCGGCGGTGGAGCGGCCCTACTGGGTGGCCTGAAAGGGAGCCGGCCGGTGGGACGGGCCGGGCGGGTCAGCTGTGCCGCAGCTCGGTCCAGGTCGCGGCGTCGACCAGGCCGGTCTCGGGCAGGCCCCGGCGGGCCTGGAAGAGCCGGGTGGCCGCCTCGGCGTCCGGGCCGAAGACGTCCCGGGGCTCCTCCTCGGTCGCCTGCAGCCCCGTCCAGAACGTCAGCAGGCAGCGGGCTTCCGCCACGGTCCGGCCCTTGGCGCCGGGGGTGACGGTGGGCGGCGGGGTGCGGCCGTCGAAGCCGCAGCTCAGCCCGGTGAGCTCGGGCTCCGTGGTGGCCGCGGTGGCCGCGGCGGCGGAGCCGAGGAGGAGGCAGACGGTCAGCGCGGCCGAGGCGGCGGCGCGTATCGGTAACGAGTTCATGGTCCGGACCTTAATGATCATCAAGGCCCGGCGGTAGCGATATTCAGGGCGTCCGGATCAGCCGGCGCGTGGCGGCCGCCGCCACCGCCGCCGTACGGGAGTCCACGCCGAGCTTGGCGTACACGTGCACCAGGTGGGACTTGACCGTGGCCTGGCTGAGGAAGAGCCGCTTGGAGATCTGCTGGTTCGACAGGCCGTCCGCGACCAGCTGGAGCACCTCCAGCTCCCGCTTCGTCAGCGCCTCCGCCGGGGTCCGCATCCGGTCCATCAGCCGCAGCGCCACCGCCGGGGCCAGTGCCGACTGGCCGGCCGCGGCCGTGCGCACCGCCGCCGCCAGCTCCTCCGGCGGGGCGTCCTTGAGCAGGTAGCCCGAGGCGCCGGCCTCCACCGCCGCGAGGATGTCCGCGTCCGTGTCGTACGTGGTCAGGACCAGCACCCGGGGCCCGCCCGGACGGGCCGTGATCGCCGCCGTGGCCGCCGAGCCGTGCATCCCCGCCCCGAACTGGAGGTCCATCAGCACCACGTCCACCGGCTCGGACGCCGCCAGCTCCACGGCCCGCTCGGCCGTCGCGGCCTCCGCGACCACCGTGAAGTCCGGTTCGGTGTCCAGCACCGCGCGCAGCCCGGCGCGGACCACCGGGTGGTCGTCGGCGAGGAGCAGCCGGATGGTCATCGTCAGGCCTCCAGGGGCAGCGGCAGGGTGACGGCCACGGCGGTGCCCTGGCCCGGGTCGGACTCCACGGTGAACAGCCCGCCCAGCGACTCCGCCCGCGCCCGCATCGCTGGCAGGCCGAAGCCGCCCCCGCCGGAGGGCGCGCAGGCGGGGTCGAAGCCGCGGCCGTCGTCGACGACGTCCAGGGTGACCGAGCTGTCCATGAAGGTCAGGGTGATCTCCGCCCGGTCCGCCCGCGCGTGCCGCACCACATTGGCCAGCGCCGACTGCGCGATCCGCAGCAGGGCCACCTCGTACGGGGTGGGCAGCTCGCGCGGGGTGCCGCTGACGGAGAAGCGGACGCGCGGCCCCGGTGCCCCCGAGCACAGCCGCTCCAGCGCCGCCGCCAGCGAGCCGTGCTCCAGGTCCGGGGGAGTGAGGGCCCGGACGAACCGGCGCGCCTCGGCCAGGTTCTCCTGGGCGGCCTCCCGGGCCCGGGCGATGTGCGCCAGCGCCGCCGCCGCGGGAGCCGCGGACACGGCGCCTGCCGTGCCCGCCGTTCCCGTCGCGCCCGCCGTGTTCGCCGTTCCCGCCGTGTTCGCCGGGTCCTCCGACAGGGCGCGCTCGGCGGCCCGCAGCAGCAGCTGGATCGAGGACAGGCCCTGGGCGAGGGTGTCGTGGATCTCCCGGGCCAGCCGCTCCCGCTCGGCGAGGATCCCCGCGCCCCGCTCGGCCACGGCCAGCTCGGCCCGGGTGGCGATCAGCTCCTCGATCAGCTCCCGGCGCCGCTCGCTCTCCCGGTACAGCGCCTGGTAGCCCAGTACGGTCGCCACCGCCACCGCCCCGCCCAGCAGCGGCCCCAGGAAGGCCCCGGGGGTGACCGCCCCGCTGTGCCCCAGGAACCCCCCGATCGCCGCGCAGGCCGTCAGCGCGACCGCGGCCAGCGCCCAGCGCAGCCGCAGCAGGTGCAGCTCCAGGAAGTACAGCGGGAAGGCCAGCCACAGCCCGTCGGGGGACAGCGCGAGCAGCACCGCCCACAGCGCGCCCAGCCCCGCCAGCCACGCGCCGGCCGCACGCGCCGACCGCCCGACCGCCGGGGCCCGTACGCCGGCCGCGTAGCCGGCGGCCAGCAGGGCGCAGACGGCGACGACCGACCCGGCGCGGGGCGCGGAATCGGTGACGGCGCGTCCGGCGGCCAGCGCGAGCAGCCCGGCGAACAGGGCGTGCAGGCACAGTCGCAGGACACGGGTGACGGGGGTCAGGGGACGGGAGGGGGCGGCGGAGGAGCCGGAGGCGGGGGCGGCGGCGGAAGCGGAGGACATCGTCCGACCAGCGTAAGCGGGCCCCGGACGGGCCCGGTCAATCAAAAGTTTGATGTCGGAATGCCTCCTTCGATACCAGGATCGCTCCCGTGGCGCGATGCCCGGTGCCCGGGCGGACGACCAAGGTGGGGGACATGTTCGTCGCATGGAGAGATCTACGGTTCGCCCGGGGCCGCTTCGCCCTCATGGGCTCGGTCGTCCTGCTGATCACACTGCTGGTCGGCCTGCTGTCCGGGCTCACGTCCGGCCTGGCCCGGGAGAACATCTCGGCCGTCACCGGCCTGCCCGCCTCCCGGCTGGCCTTCGCCGTCCCGCCGGGGGACCAGAAGGTGTCCTTCACCAACTCGCAGCTGCCCGAGAGCGCCTGGCGGGCCTGGCGCGGCCGCCCCGGTGTCAAGGCGGCGGACCCGCTCGGCATCCGCACCACCAACGCCGCCGCCGGGCAGCGCACCGCCGCCGTCTCCGTGTTCGGCGTCGAGCCCGGCGGCCGCCTCGCCCCCGCCGGGACGGGACTGGGCCCGGGCAGGGTCGTCCTCACGGAGAAGGCCGCCAAGGAGCTCGGCGGGCTCAGCGCCGGGGCGAAGGTCAAGGCCGGCCCGCTGGAGCTGACCGTCGCCGCCGTCTCGGGCACCGCCGCCTACAGCCACACCCCGGTGGTCTGGGCGGACCTGACCGACTGGCAGCGGATCGGCGGACCGGGCGCCTCCCCGGAGACCTCCGCCACCGTCCTCGCCCTCGACGGCTCCGGGGACGTGGACTGGGCCGCCGGCGACAGGGCGGCCGGCACCCGCAGCCAGACCGTCGACGAGGCCCTCGGCGCCATAGGGTCCTACCAGGCCGAGAACGGCTCGCTCCAGCTGATGCGCGGCTTCCTCTTCGCCATCTCCGCGCTGGTCATAGGGGCCTTCTTCACGGTGTGGACCATCCAGCGCAGCGGGGACATCGCCGTGCTGAAGGCGCTCGGCGCCTCCACCCCGTACCTGCTGAAGGACGCCCTGGGCCAGGCCGTCGTGATGCTGGCCCTCGGCACCGGGGCCGGCACCGCGCTCGCGTCCGGCATCGGGGCCCTGATCAGCGGCGGCGACGTGCCGTTCGTCCTCGACGCCGCAACCGTCCTGGCCCCCGCGGCGATCATGATCGTCCTCGGCGCGCTGGGCGCGGCCCTCTCCATCCGGCGGATCACCGCCGTCGACCCGCTGACCGCCCTCGGGAGCGCCCGATGACCCTCCTCGTCCACGACGTCACGCTCACCTACCCCGACGGCGACGGCCGGCTGACCGCCCTCGACGCGGTGCAGCTGGAGGTGCCCGCCGGCACCCTGACCGCGATCGTGGGGCCCTCGGGCTCCGGGAAGTCCAGCCTGCTGGCCGTGGCCGCGACCCTGGTCACCCCCGACTCCGGCCGGGTCCTGGTCGCGGGCCGCGACACCGCGCGCCTCGGTGCCGCCGAGAAGGCGGCACTGCGGCGCGAGGAGATCGGCATCGTCTTCCAGCAGCCGAACCTGCTGGCCTCGCTGACCGCCGCCGAGCAGCTCCAGGTGATGGCCCACCTCTCCGGCCGCCCCGCCCGGCAGCTGCGCCGCCGGGCCCTGGAACTGCTGGACGCGGTCGGCCTGGCCGACAAGGCCGACAAACGCCCCCACCAGCTCTCCGGCGGCCAGCGCCAGCGCGTGAACATCGCCCGCGCCCTGATGAACGAGCCCTCCGTGCTGCTGGTCGACGAGCCCACCAGCGCCCTCGACCACGAGCGCGGCGCGGCCGTCCTCGACCTGCTGGTCACCCTCACCCGCGAGCGCTCCACTGCCACCGTGCTGGTCACGCACGACCACGCCCACCTGGACCGGATGGACCGCACGGCGACCATGACCGACGGCCGCCTCACCTCCGGCGCGCGGCCCGCCGCGCCCTCGGCCGCCGCCCCGGCGGCCTGAGCCGGGCCGCCCCACCCGGGCCCGCGAGCGCGAGAGCCCCGGCGCCCCCACAGGGGGAGGGCGCCGGGGCTCTCGTACGCGCGTACGGGCCTACGCGGGGGTCTGGCTCTGCAGGGCCACCGACAGCTCGGCGGCCACCCCCTGGAGGATCGGCACGAAGGACTCGGCCACCTCCTGCGTCACCCGGCCGGCCGGACCCGAGATGGAGATCGCGGCGGCGGTCGGCGAGTTCGGCACCGACACGGCCAGGCAGCGGACCCCTATCTCCTGCTCGTTGTCGTCGACCGCGTAGCCGGCCCTGCGGACCTGCTCCAGGGCCTCCAGGAAGCCCTCGGGCGTGGTGATGGTCTTCTCGGTGGCCGCCGGCATGCCGGTGCGCGCCAGCAGGGCCCGCACCTCCTCGGCCGGGGTGTGGGCGAGCAGCGCCTTGCCGACCCCGGTGGAGTGCGGCAGCACCCGGCGGCCGACCTCGGTGAACATGCGCATGGAGTGCTTGGACGGCACCTGGGCGACGTAGACGATCTCGTCCCCGTCGAGCAGGGCCATGTTGGCGGTCTCGCCGGTCTCCTCGACCAGGCGGGCGAGGTAGGGGCGCGCCCAGGTGCCGAGCAGCCGGGACGCGGACTCGCCGAGCCGGATGAGGCGCGGTCCGAGGGAGTACCGTCGGTTGGGCTGCTGCCGGACGTAGCCGCAGGCGACGAGGGTGCGCATCAGGCGGTGGATGGTCGGCAGCGGCAGACCGCTCGCGGCGGAGAGCTCGCTCAGGCCGACCTCGCCCCCGGCGTCGGCCATCCGTTCGAGCAGATCGAAGGCGCGCTCCAGGGACTGGACACCACCGCCGGCGGCGGTGGGCTTGGCGGAAGCGTCGGTGGTGCTGGCGCTGGACGTCGGCACGGCGCGGTCCTTTCGGTGCTGGCAGGCAAGGAAGCAGCCTACCGGTCGGTCGACGTCGGCCCTAGAGCCGGGCCTCGGCCGTCCCCGCCGGTCAGAGGCGGTTTGTCCTGGTGGCGGACGTCCTCGGGAAGTTACCCGCCCGGGTGCCGGTGGTGGTAGCTACATTCTGGATAGTGAAATCTTAATTCCATCTCGTGGAAACATCCAATCGCGGTGGGAATGGGTCAGCGGTCCCTCCGGGGGCTCTTGACTGGCCCCGGATCGGGGTGAAGACTCCGTCAACAGAACGTTGAATTTCGCTCTGTGGAAGTAGATGGGGAGGTTCCCGGTGGCCGACGTGGCTGTGGAACTGGTACTGCGCTCGACGCGCGTCATCACCCCCGAGGGGACGCGCGCCGCCTCGGTCGCCGTCGCCGGCGGGAAGATCGCGGCCGTGCTGGCGTACGAGGCCGAGGTACCGGCCGGAGCCCGGCTGGTGGACTTCGGCGACGACGTCCTGCTCCCCGGCCTGGTGGACACCCACGTCCACGTCAACGACCCGGGCCGCACCGAGTGGGAGGGCTTCTGGACGGCGACCCGCGCGGCGGCCGCCGGCGGCATCACCACCCTCCTCGACATGCCCCTCAACTCCCTCCCGCCCACCACCACGGTCGAGAACCTCCGCGTCAAGCAGGAGGTCGCCCGGACCAAGGCGCACGTGGACGTGGGCTTCTGGGGCGGCGCCCTGCCGGACAACGTGAAGGACCTGCGCCCGCTGCACGACGCGGGCGTCTACGGCTTCAAGTGCTTCCTGTCGCCCTCCGGCGTCGACGAGTTCCCGCTGCTGGACCAGGAGCAGCTGGCCACCTCCCTCGCCGAGATCACCGGCTTCGGCGGCCTGCTGATCGTGCACGCCGAGGACCCGCACCACCTGGAGTCCGCGCCGCAGAACCCGGGCCCCAAGTACGCCGACTTCCTCGCCTCCCGCCCCCAGGACGCCGAGAACACCGCGATCGAGAACCTGATCGCCCAGGCGAAGCGGCTGAACGCCCGCGTGCACGTCCTGCACCTGTCCTCCGCCTCCGCGCTGCCGCTGATCGCCGCGGCCAAGGCCGAGGGCGTGCAGATCACGGTCGAGTCCTGCCCGCACTTCCTCACCCTCACCGCCGAGGAAGTCCCCGACGGCGCCACCGAGTTCAAGTGCTGCCCGCCCATCCGCGAGGCCGCGAACCAGGACGTCCTGTGGGACGCGCTCGCCGACGGCACCATCGACTGCATCGTCTCCGACCACTCGCCGTCCACCGCGGACCTGAAGACCGGCGACTTCGCCACCGCCTGGGGCGGCATCTCCTCCCTCCAGCTGGGCCTGCCGGCCATCTGGACCGAGGCCCGCCGACGCGGCCGCACCCTCGACGAGGTCGCGCGCTGGATGTCCACCGCCCCGGCCGCGCTGGCCGGACTCGCCGCCAAGGGCGCCATCGAGGCCGGTCGCGACGCCGACTTCGCCGTCCTGGCCCCCGAAGAGACCTTCACCGTGGACCCGGCGCACCTGCACCACCGCAACCAGGTCACGGCGTACGCGGGCAAGACCCTGCACGGCGTCGTGAAGTCCACCTGGCTGCGCGGCCGGCAGATCGCCGACCACGGCACCCCGACCGAGCCCACGGGCCTCCTCCTCGAAAGGCAGAACTGACAGTGGCGATTCCTTCCTTCACCGGTAACGCGAACCCGTACGGGGGCGGCGACCCGTACGCGGACTACCGCACCGCGGAGTTCGAGTTCACCCAGTACGCCAACCTCGCCGCCCGCGAGCTGGGGGCCGGTGTCATCGCCGCCAACGACGAGTTCTTCGCCGAGCGCGAGAACCTGCTGATCGCCGAGGCCGCGCACTTCGACCCCGAGCACTTCGGCCACAAGGGCAAGGTCATGGACGGCTGGGAGACCCGCCGCCGCCGCGGCGTCTCGGCCGACCAGCCCTGGCCCACCGCCGAGGACCACGACTACGCCCTGATCCGCCTCGGCGCCCCCGGCGTCATCCGCGGCATCGTCGTCGACACCGCCCACTTCCGCGGCAACATGCCGCAGGCCGTGTCCGTCCAGGCCGCCTCGGTCGAGGGCTCCCCGACCGCGGAGGAGCTGCTCTCCGACGACGTCAAGTGGACGACCCTCGTCGAGCGCACCCCCGTCGGCGGCCACGCGGCCAACGGATTCGCGGTCGACGTCGAGCAGCGCTTCACGCACCTGCGCCTCAACCAGCACCCGGACGGCGGTGTCGCCCGCCTGCGCGTCTACGGCGAGGTACGCCCCGACCCGAAGTGGCTCGCCGTGCTCGGCACCTTCGACGTCGTCGCCCTGGAGAACGGCGGCTCCGTCGAGGACGCCTCCAACCGCTTCTACTCCCCGCCGACCAACACCATCAACCCGGGCCGCTCCCGCAAGATGGACGACGGCTGGGAGACCGCCCGCCGCCGTGACAACGGCAACGACTGGATCCGCTACCAGCTCGTCGCCGAGTCCGAGATCCGCGCCGTCGAGATCGACACCGCGTACCTCAAGGGCAACTCGGCCGGCTGGGCCTCGCTGTCGGTCAAGACGGGCGAGGAGGGCGAGTGGACGGAGTTCCTGCCGCGCACCCGCCTGCAGCCCGACACCAACCACCGCTTCGTGCTGGACGCCCCGGCGGTCGGCACGCACGTACGGATCGACATCTTCCCGGACGGCGGCTTCTCCCGCCTGCGTCTGTTCGGTTCCCTGACGGAGGCCGGCGCGGCCGCGCACGCCGCCCGTCACCAGGAGCTGGGCGGCTGATCCGGGCCCGTTCTCGACCCGCCCCGGGGGCCGACACCCCCGGGGCCGGGAAGGCGCCGTCGGGGCGCACCACTTTCGGTGGTGCGCCCCGACGGCGTCTGCCGTGCGGCGTGGCCGCCTCGGCGGGAATCCGGCCCCGCGTTCACGCGCGCCGCACCGATGGATTCCGGGGCGCGCGGGAGTCTGGAGGGGGACAGCACACGACACAAGGAGCGCCGACCCATGGGCAAGCTGACCCTCACGACCTTCCTGACCCTCGACGGGGTGATGCAGGCCCCGGGCGCGCGGGAGGAGGACGACAGCGGCGGGTTCCCCTACGGCGGCTGGCTCGCCCCGCACGCCGACGCGGGCATGCAGGAGTTCATGGAGGAGGTCTACGGCCGCGCCGGCGCCTTCCTGCTCGGCCGGCGCACGTACGAGATCTTCGCCGCGTACTGGCCGCACCACGACGACCCCGCCAACCCCATCGCGCACCGGCTGGGCCGGCTGACGAAGTACGTCGCCTCCACCACCCTCGAGGACCCCGCCTGGGGTCCGGCCGCCGTCATGGACGGGGAACACCTCCAGGCGGAGGTGGTCCGGGCCAAGGACGCCACCGAGGGGGAGCTCCAGGTGCACGGGAGCGGACGGCTCGCGCAGTGGCTGCTCGCCCGGGACCTGGTCGAGGAGCTCAACCTGCTCGTCTTCCCGGTCTTCCTCGGAGCGGGCCGGCGCCTGTTCCCCACCGGCGGCCTGCCCACGGCCTGCGAGCTGACCGCCTCGCGCACCACCGCGAGCGGGACCGCCATCCACACCTACCGCCCCACGGGCCGGGCCGTCTTCCGGGACTTCGAGGCCTGAGGAGGCCCCCGCACGGGTGCGCCGGCGGGCCGATTGGCCGACAATCGCCTCTTCGGGATTTGATCACCGGGCCTACTGTGGCCCGCATGCCCGTCCCGCCCGCCACGGGCCGTGTCCTACAGGTCCGGGAGCTCCTCCAGCCGTACCGGGCGCCGCTCCCGGCGCGAGCGCTCGCAGGCCTCCGCGACCCGGAACGCGGCCAGCGCCTCCCGGCCGTCGCAGGGGTTGTCCCCCTCGCCGCGCACCAGCCGGACGAAGGCCGCCAGCTCGGCCTCGTAGGCGGGGCCGAACCGTTCCAGGAAGCCGGTCCACGGCTTGCTCGCCGGGGGCGGGCCGTGCGGCTCCGTCGAGGCGATCGGCGTACGGTCGTCGAGCCCGCAGGAGACCTGGTCCAGCTCCCCGGCCAGCTCCATCCGCACGTCGTACCCGGCGCCGTTGCAGCGCGTGCCGGTGCTGGTGACCAGGGTCCCGTCGTCCAGGGTGAGGACGGCCGCCGCCGTGTCGATGTCACCGCTCTCGCGGAACGCGGCCGGCCCGGCGTCCGAGCCGGCCGCGTACACCTCGGTGAACTCCCGTCCGGTCACCCAGCGCGCCATGTCGAAGTCGTGCACCAGGCAGTCCCGGTACAGGCCCCCGGAGGCGGCCAGGTAGGCGGCGGGCGGCGGGGCCTGGTCGGCGGTCATCGTGCGGACGGTGTGCAGCCGCCCCAGGGCACCCGAACGGACCAGCTCCCGCGCGGTGCGGTACCCGGCGTCGAAGCGGCGCATGAAGCCCACCTGGAGCAGCCCGCCGCAGGCGGCCACCTCGCGCAGCACCGCCAGGGTCCGCGCCAGGTCCGGGGCCAGCGGCTTCTCGCAGAACACCGGCAGCCCGCCGCGCACCGCCCGCAGGACGAGGTCGGCGTGCCCGTCCGTCGAACAGGCCACGACCAGCGCGTCCACACCCCAGGTGAAGACCTGGTCGACGGAGGGCGCGGCGGTGGCTCCGAGACGGTCCGCGAGCCGCGCGGCCCGCCCCGGCTCGGCGTCGGCCAGCAGCAGCGAGCCGGCATCCGGGTGGCGGGCCAGGGAGCCCGCGTGGAAGGACCCGATCCGGCCCGTTCCGATGAGCCCGATGCGCATGCACTCAACGTGACCCCGTACGGGGGACCTGTCAATCCGCGCCCGCACGCCCCGATGACCCCTCATGGTCCACTGTGGCGGATACTGGGCGGCTGACACCGGAAATGACCGATTCATGACGGACGAGGGAAGGGCACGGGGACGTGGCTAGGGTTCGGACAGGGGTGCGCGTCGTCGGCGCCGTGCTCGCGGCGGTACTGGGGGCCTCCCTCGCGGGCTGCAGCAGCACGGGCGGCAAGCGCGCCGAGGAACGGGCGAAGGCCGCGGAGGCGGGCCGGCCCGCCGTGTCCACACCGCGCTGGACCTTCGCGATGGTCACGCACGCGGGCGACGGCGACACCTTCTGGGACATCGTGCAGAAGGGCGCCAAGGAGGCCTCGGCGAAGGACAACATCAACTTCGTCTACTCGCACGACGACCAGGCGCAGCAACAGGCCCAGTTCGTGCAGAACGCCATCGACCAGAAGGTCGACGGGATCATCGTCAGCCTCGCCAAGCCCGAGGCCCTCAAGGACGTCGTCGGCAAGGCCGTGAAGGCGGGCATCCCCGTGATCACGGTCAACTCGGGCTCCGCCCAGTCGGCCGCGTACGGGGCGCTGGCCCACATCGGCCAGGACGAGGAGATCGCCGGCGAGGCCGTCGGCACCGAGATGACCAGGCGGGGCCTGAAGAAGGCGGTCTGCGTCCTGCACGAGCAGGGCAACGTCGGCCACGAGCAGCGCTGCGCCGGGGCGAAGAAGACCTTCGGCGGCAGTATGGAGAACCTCTACGTCGAGGGCACCAACATGCCCTCCGTCCAGGCCGCCGTCCAGGCCAAGCTCCAGGCCGACCCGTCCGTCGACGGCATCCTCACCCTGGGCGCCCCCTTCGCCCCCACCGCCGTCAAGGCCAAGGAGGCGGCGGGCAGCAAGGCCGAGGTGGACACCTTCGACCTCAACGAGTCCGTCGCCCGCGACCTGAAGTCCGGGGCGCTGGGCTTCGCCGTCGACCAGCAGCCCTACCTCCAGGGCTACGAGGCCGTGGACCTGCTGTGGCTCTACCGCTACAACGGGGACGTGCTCGGCGGCGGCCGCCCGGTGCTGACCGGACCGCAGATCGTCACCGCCGACCAGGTCGCCAAGCTGGATCCGTTCATCAAGCGGGGCAGCCGATGAGCGCCGCCGCCCCGCCCGCCGACGAGCGGCTCGCCCCGGTCTCCCCGGTGCGCCGGCTGCTGGGCCGCCCCGAACTGGGCGCGGTCGTCGGCGCCGCCGCCGTCTTCGTCTTCTTCTCCTTCGCCGCCGACAGCTTCCTGAAGGCCGCCAGCCTCAGCACG
Source organism: Streptomyces sp. NPDC032091 (assembly GCF_055580265.1). Lineage (NCBI taxonomy): Bacteria > Bacillati > Actinomycetota > Actinomycetes > Kitasatosporales > Streptomycetaceae > Streptomyces > Streptomyces sp. NPDC032091. The sequence continues at coordinate 17,969 of NZ_JBVILR010000019.1, forward strand.
GTCCTCTACTCGGCCTCCACCATCGGGATCATGGCCGTCCCGGTCGCCCTGCTGATGATCGGCGGCGAGTTCGACCTGTCCGCCGGCGTCATGGTGACCACCTCGGCGCTGTTCAGCTCGATGTTCAGCTACCAGATGACCGCCAACGTCTGGGTCGGCGTCGGGGTGTCCCTGCTGGTCACCCTCGCCATCGGGTTCTTCAACGGGTTCATGCTCACCCGCACGAAGCTGCCCAGCTTCATCATCACGCTCGGCACCTTCCTGATGCTGACCGGCCTGAACCTCGGCTTCACCAAGCTGATCAGCGGCACCGTCTCCACCAAGACCATCGCCGACATGGAGGGCTTCCCCTCCGCCCGCGCGCTGTTCGCCTCCCAGTGGAACGTCGGCTCGGTCACCCTGAAGGTCACCATCCTGTGGTGGCTGGCCCTGGTCGCCGTCGCCACCTGGATCCTGCTGCGCACCCGCGCCGGGAACTGGATCTTCGCGGTGGGCGGCGGGGCCGACGCGGCCCGCGCCACCGGCGTCCCCGTCGTCAAGACCCGCATCGGGCTCTACATGGGCGTCGCGCTGTGCGCCTGGATCTCCGGGCAGCACATCCTGTTCTCCTTCGACGTCGTCCAGTCCGGGGAGGGCGTCGGCAACGAGTTCCTCTACATCATCGCGGCCGTCATCGGCGGCTGCCTGATGACCGGCGGCTACGGCTCCGCGATCGGCTCGGCCGTCGGGGCGTTCATCTTCGGCATGGCCAGCAACGGCATCGTCTACGCCCAGTGGAACCCGGACTGGTTCAAGTTCTTCCTCGGCGCCATGCTGCTGCTCGCCACGCTGCTCAACGCATGGGTCCGCAAGCGGGCGGAGGCACGGGCATGAGCACGCCACTGGTGAAGCTGACCGGGGTCAGCAAGTACTACGGGAACATCCGCGCCCTGCGGGACGTCTCCCTGGAGGTCGCGGCCGGCGAGATCACCTGCGTCCTCGGCGACAACGGCGCCGGCAAGTCCACCCTCATCAAGATCATCGCGGGTCTGCACCGGCACGACGCCGGCACCTTCGAGATCGACGGCGAGGAGACCGTCCTGGAGAACCCGCGCGCCGCCCTCGACCACGGGATCGCCACGGTCTACCAGGACCTCGCCGTCGTCCCCCTGATGCCGGTCTGGCGCAACTTCTTCCTCGGCTCCGAGCCCACGAAGGGCCGAGGCCCCTTCCGCCGGCTCGACGTGGCGCTGATGCGCGAGACCACCCGCGCCGAGCTGCTGCGCATGGGCATCGACCTGCGCGACGTCGACCAGCCGATCGGCACCCTGTCCGGCGGCGAGCGCCAGTGCGTGGCCATCGCCCGCGCCGTCCACTTCGGCGCGAAGGTCCTCGTCCTGGACGAGCCCACCGCCGCGCTCGGCGTCAAGCAGTCCGGCGTGGTCCTCAAGTACGTCGCCGCCGCCCGCGACGCCGGGCTCGGCGTGGTCCTCATCACGCACAACCCGCACCACGCCCACCTGGTCGGAGACCGCTTCGTCCTCCTCAAGCGCGGTGCCATGGCGGGCAGCCACACCCGGGACTCGATCACCCTCGACGAGCTGACCCGGCAGATGGCCGGGGGCTCGGAGCTGGAGGAGCTGAGCCACGAACTGGAGCGGGTGGCAGAATCGGGTCCGGACACCCCGCCCGGTTCCGCCGCCGCGGCCGCCGCCACGACCACCTCCGACAGGGACGACACGACTCGATGACCACCTACCGGGACTTCTCGCTCACCCACCGCGGGTCGGCGCGAGGCACCGTCCTGCGGACCATCGGGACCCGTGAGCGCCGGTCGCACCTGACCGCCCCCCGCGTCCCGACGGTCGGCATCGACATCGGCGGCACCAAGGTGATGGCCGGCGTCGTCGACGCCGACGGGGTCATCCTGGAGACGATCCGCACCGAGACCCCCGACAAGTCCAAGAGCCCCAAGGTCGTCGAGGACACCATCGTCGAGCTGGTCCTGGACCTCTCCGACCGGCACGACGTGCACGCGGTGGGCATCGGCGCGGCCGGCTGGGTCGACGCCGACCGCTCCCGCGTCCTGTTCGCCCCCCACCTCGCCTGGCGGGACGAGCCCCTGCGCGACGCCCTCCAGTCCCGCCTCGCGGTCCCCGTGATGGTGGACAACGACGCCAATACCGCCGCCTGGGCCGAATGGCGCTTCGGCGCCGGCCGCGGCGAGGACCACCTGGTCATGATCACCCTGGGCACCGGCATCGGCGGCGCCATCCTGGAGGGCGGACAGGTCAAACGCGGCCGCTACGGGGTCGCCGGCGAGTTCGGCCACATGCAGGTCGTCCCCGGCGGACACCGCTGCCCCTGCGGCAACCGCGGCTGCTGGGAGCAGTACAGCTCCGGCAACGCCCTGGTCCGCGAGGCCCGCGAGCTGGCCGCCGCCGACTCCCCGGTCGCGTACAACATCATCGCCAGGGTCGGCGGCAACGTCCACGAGATCACCGGGCCGCTCATCACCGAGCTGGCCCGCGAGGGCGACGCCATGTGCGTCGAGCTCCTCCAGGACATCGGCCAGTGGCTCGGCGTCGGCATCGCCAACCTCGCCGCCGCCCTCGACCCCTCGTGCTTCGTCATCGGCGGCGGCGTCAGCGCCGCCGACGACCTGCTCATCGGCCCCGCCCGGGATGCCTTCCGGCGCCACCTCACCGGCCGCGGCTACCGCCCCGAGGCCCGTATCACCAAGGCCGAGCTGGGCCCCGAGGCGGGCATGGTCGGCGCCGCCGACCTCGCCCGGCTCGTCGCCCGCCGCTTCCGGCGCGCCACCCGCCGGCGCGTCGAGCGGCACGAGCGCTACGCGCAGTTCGGCCGGCGCGCCGCCGCCGGCCCCGAGGAGCAGGAACAGCCGTGACCCCGCCCACCTTGCCCCGTCAGGCCTCCTCCCCCGAGGCGGGCGGCGGCCGGCCCCCCACCGCCGAGGAGCGGCGCAGCACCGTGCGCCGGCGCTGGGTCACCGCGCTGATCATCCTGCTGCTCATCGGCGTCCCGGCCGGCTATCTGGCCATCTCCGCCCAGCAGAGCCGCGAGAGCGGCCGGGACAAGGCCGCCCGGGTGGGCGCCGTCAAGGTGCGCCCGGACTGGCCGTCCAAGGTGCAGCGCAGCATCTACGAGGTGCCGATCCCGCTGATGGCCTCCCACGTCGGCTACCTCGAGACCAACAACTGGCACACCAGTCGGCTGTACGTCCAGTTCCAGGTCACCCCGGAGCAGCTGGACGCCTTCCTGGCCGACGTCGGCACCAGTCGGGGGGCGCTCACCCCCGGGGTCTCGGTCTCCGAGCGCGACGCGCACGTCGCGGGCTGGAGCTGGAGCCCGAAGCACCAGTGGTCCGGGATCACCCTGGACGCCCGCGACCCGCGCCCCACCCGGGACGTCACCGTCGACTCCACCAACCCGGGCGCCCCCCGCGTCTACGTCGTCTCCACCACCGTCCCGTAACCGGCGCGGCATAGGGTGGGATCATGAAGCTCACCAAACGGCTGCACTCCTGCGTCCAGTTGGAGAAGGACGGGCACACGCTCGTCATCGACCCGGGCGCCTTCAGCGAACCGGACGCGGGCCTCGGGGCGGACGCCCTGCTGGTCACCCACGAGCACCCCGACCACTTCGACGAGGGCCGGCTGCGCGCCGCCCTCGACGCGAACCCGGCGGCGGCCCTGTGGACCCTGCGCAGCGTCGCCGAGCGGATGGCCGCCGCCTACCCGGGCCGGGTGCACACCGTGGGCCACGGGGACACCTTCACCGCCGCCGGCTTCGAGGTCCAGGTCCACGGCGAGCTGCACGCCGAGATCCACCCGGACATCCCGCGGGTGACCAACGTCGGCTACCTCGTCGAGCGCTCCCTCTTCCACCCCGGCGACGCGCTGACCGTCCCCGAGGCCCCCGTCGACACGCTGATGCTGCCGGTGCACGCCCCCTGGAACAAGATCGCCGAAGTGATCGACTACGTCCGCGAGGTCAAGCCGCGCCGGGCGATCGACATCCACGACGCCTACCTCGCCGACCTGGCCCGGCCGATCTACGACACGGCCCTGGCCAACCTCGGCGGCGCCCCCCACGGGCGCCTCGGGGCGGGCGAGAGCGCCGCCCTCTGACTGTCGGCGCCGGGCGGTAGGTTGGTGGACATGCGTATCGCCACGTTCAACGTCAACTCGATCACCGCCCGGCTGCCCCGCCTGCTCGCCTGGCTGGAGTCCTCCGGCACCGACGTGCTGTGCGTCCAGGAGACCAAGTGCACGGCGGAGCAGTTCCCGGCCGACGCGCTGCGCGAGCTGGGCTACGAGTCGGCCGTCAACGCCACCGGCCGGTGGAACGGCGTCGCCCTGCTGTCCAGGGTCGGGCTGGAGGACGTCGTCGTCGGGCTGCCCGGCGGCCCGGACTACGAGGGCGTCCAGGAACCCCGGGCCATCTCCGCCACCTGCGGCGGAGTGCGCCTGTGGTCGGTGTACGTGCCCAACGGCCGCGAGGTCGGGCACGACCACTACGGCTACAAGCTGGAGTGGCTGCGCGCCCTGACCGCCGCCGTCGCCGAGGACGCGGCCGGCCCGCGCCCCTTCGCGGTGCTCGGCGACTACAACGTGGCCCCCACCGACGAGGACGTCTACGACCCGGCCGTGTTCGAGGGCCTGACCCACGTCACCCCGGCCGAACGGGCCGCCCTGGAGACGCTGCGCGGGGCCGGCCTCTCCGACGTGGTGCCCCGCCCCCTGAAGTACGACCGCCCGTACACGTACTGGGACTACCGCCAGCTCTGCTTCCCCAAGAACCGGGGCATGCGCATCGACCTGGTGTACGGCAACGAGCCCTTCGCCAAGGCGGTCAAGGACGCCTACGTCGACCGCGAGGAGCGCAAGGGCAAGGGCGGCTCCGACCACGCGCCCGTCGTGGTCGACCTTGATCTGTAGAAGCCTCCGGAACCGGGGCGCGCCCTGTGGCCAGGCGGGGATCCTGGTGCCAGGCTGGTCGGTATGCGCATTCCCTTCCTGGCCAACTGGCTGCACCGGGACGAGACGGAGCAGGGCGCCGTGGGACTCGCCGCCGCCCTGGCGGACGACCCCGAGGGCATCGGCGAGCTGTTCGCGGAGTGCGAGCTGCTGCGCGCCCAGGCGAGGGCCGAGGGCCTGGAACTCGACCAGACCCCGGCCTCGTTGGAGGCGCTGGACCAGCTGATGCCGCGCTGGCGGCGGGACCCCGAGGCGGTGCCCTGGCTGGGCAACGACGCGGGCTTCTACCTCGGGACCGTCATCGTCCGGACCGTCGCGGGGGCCGGCTGGCAGGTGTGGCCGGGCGGTCTGCCCGTGATCCGGCTGGCCTCGGGGAGGGAGTTCAACGTCGTCGAGTCGGGGGTGTCCTGGGCGATGACCGGATCCCCCGAGCTCAGCCAGGCGTACGCCGAGGCCTCCGAAGGCTGACCGGATCGCTCCATTAAAGGGCCTATGTACTTTATGCACCTATCGGGCGTGTCGCGCCGAAGTCCCCTGCGCCGACTGGATAGTTTGCGCTGACCTCGACACACCGACAAGTGGGCAGGGCAGCGTATGGCCGTCGAACCGTTGATCGAGCTGCGGGACGTCAACAAGCACTACGGGAATCTGCACGTCCTCCAGGACATCAACCTCACCGTCGGCCGCGGGGAGGTGGTCGTGGTCATCGGCCCCTCCGGCTCCGGGAAGTCCACCCTCTGCCGGACCATCAACCGCCTGGAGACCATCGGCTCCGGGGAGATCCTCCTCGACGGCCGGCCGCTGCCCGCCGAGGGCAAGGAGCTGGCACGGCTGCGCGCCGAGGTCGGCATGGTCTTCCAGTCGTTCAACCTCTTCGCGCACAAGACCGTCCTCGCCAACGTCTCCCTGGCCCAGGTCAAGGTCAGGAAGCGGGGCAGGGAGGAGGCCGACAAGCGCTCCCGGGAGCTCCTGGAGCGGGTCGGCCTCGCGAGCCAGGCCGAGAAGTTCCCCGCCCAGCTCTCCGGCGGACAGCAGCAGCGCGTGGCCATCGCCCGCGCCCTGGCCATGAACCCCAAGGCCCTGCTCTTCGACGAGCCGACCTCCGCCCTCGACCCCGAGATGATCAACGAGGTGCTGGAGGTCATGCAGCAGCTCGCCGCCGAGGGCATGACCATGGTCGTCGTCACCCACGAGATGGGCTTCGCCCGCTCCGCCGCCAACCGCGTCGTGTTCATGGCCGACGGCAGGATCATCGAGGACCGCACCCCGGAGGCGTTCTTCACCGCCCCCGAGAGCGAGCGGGCCCGGGACTTCCTCTCCAAGATCCTCAAGCACTGAGGGGCCGCCCGATGAAACACACCCTGCGCGCCCTCGCCCTGGCCCTCGCCCTCCTCGCGGCCGCCACCGGTTGCGGGAGGAGCGGCAGCCCCCCGGTCAAGGGGCCGCAGCCCGAGGACCTGCCCGTGTACCGGGTGGACACCGCCTTCAGCCTGCCCGCCTCGCCCACCTGGGAGAGGGCCAAGCGGCGCGGCCACCTCGTGGTCGGCGCCAAGGAGGACCAGCCGTACATGGGGGAGAAGGACCCCGCGACCGGCTCCTACTCCGGCTTCGACATCGAGATCGCCAAGATGATGTCCGCCTCGCTCGGTTTCGACCCCAAGACGATCGAGTTCAAGACGATCGCCTCCGCCAACCGCGAGACGGCCCTGCAGAACGGCCAGATCGACTACTACGTGGGCACCTACACCATCAACGACAAGCGCAAGAAGCAGGTCGGCTTCGCCGGGCCCTACTTCATGGCCGGCCAGTCCCTGCTGGTCCGCCGGGGCGAGAAGGACATCAAGGGCCCCGACGACCTCGCCGGCAAGCGTGTCTGCTCGGCCGCCGGTTCCACCCCCTACCAGCGCCTCCAGAAGGAGTACCCCAGGGCGGTGCTCGTCGCCTACGACACCTACTCGGTCTGCGTGGACAACCTGCTGACCTACCAGGTCGACGCCGTCTCCACCGACGACTCCATCCTCCTCGGCTACGCCGCCAAGGTCCCCGAGGAGCTCAAGGTCGTCGGCAGGCCCTTCTCCGAGGAGCCCTACGGCATCGGCGTCCCCCGCTCCGACAACGCCCTGCGCTTCGCCCTCGACGACGCACTGGCCGCGCACGAGAAGAACGGCGACTGGAAGAAGGCCTACGAGGCCACGCTCGGCCTCTCCGGCCGGCCCGCCCCGCAACCGCCCGCCATCGACCGCTACCCCGCGGGCTGAGGGGAGAGCGCACCACCATGCACGTACTCACCGACAACTTCGCGCTCTACGGCAAGGGCTTCCTCGGCACCGTCGAGCTGACCGTCTACGCCTCGCTGCTCGCCCTGGTCCTCGGCTTCCTGATGGCCTCCTTCCGCGTCGCGCCCGTCGGCTCCTTCCGGGTCTTCGGCACGGTCTGGGTGACCGTGCTGCGCAACACCCCGCTGACCCTGCTCTTCTTCGCCGTGCTGCTGGGCCTGCCGCGCTTCGGGCTGGTCCTGCCGTTCCAGCTCTTCGCCGTCCTCGCGCTCGGCTGCTACACCTCGGCCTTCATCTGCGAGGCCCTGCGCTCGGGCATCAACACCGTGCCCACGGGGCAGGGGGAGGCCGCCCGCAGCCTGGGGATGACCTTCGGCCAGACCCTGGGCACGGTCGTCCTGCCGCAGGCCTTCCGCTCCGTCATCCCGCCCATCGGCTCCACGCTGATCGCCCTCGCCAAGAATTCGGCCATCGCCGGCGCCTTCAGCGTCACCGAGCTGCTGGGCACGTACAAGACCCTCAACGAGCTGGGCTACAGCATCGTCTGGACCTTCGTCTGGATCGCCGTGGGCTACCTGATCATCACCCTGTCCATCAGCGCGCTCTTCAACGTGCTGGAGAAGCGCTACGGAGTCGCCCGATGACCGCGCACGCGCTGCACGGGGACCGGCGGTCCACCGCCCTCTACGACCTGCCCGGCCCGCACACCCTGCGCCGCCACTTCCTCTACGGGATCGTCTCGACGGTGGTGATCCTCGGCCTGCTCGCCTGGATCCTGTACCTGCTCTTCGACACCCACCAGTTCACCGCCGCCAAGTGGCGCCCCTTCGCCTACCAGGGCATCCAGGACCTGCTGCTCAAGGGCCTGGGCAACACCCTCAAGGCCTTCGTGTACGCCTCGGTGCTCTCGCTGGTGCTCGGCGCGGTGCTGGCCACCGGCCGGCTCTCGGTGCACCGGCCGGTGCGCTGGCTGGCGACGCTGTGCGTGGAGTTCTTCCGGGCCATGCCGGTGCTGGTGATGATCTTCTTCATCTTCGTCGCGCTGAAGGTGCAGCCGCTGCCCGCCCTGGTGGCGGGGCTGACCCTGTACAACGGCTCCGTGCTGGCCGAGGTCTTCCGTACGGGGATCAACGCGGTGGAGCGGGGCCAGCGCGAGGCGGCGTACGCGCTCGGCATGCGCAAGACGCAGGTGATGACCTTCGTCCTGGCCCCGCAGGCGGTCCGGGCGATGCTGCCCACGATCATCAGCCAGCTGGTGGTGGCCCTGAAGGACACCTCGCTCGGCTTCCTGATCACCTACGAGGAGTTCCTGCACGCGGGCAAGCTGATCGCCTCCAACCTGGACTACGACCTCCCGTTCATCCCCGTCGTGATGATCATCTCGCCGATCTACATCGGGATGTGCATGCTGCTGTCCTGGTTCGCCACGTGGGTGGCCCGGCGGGAGCGCCGCAGCCTCAAGACCGGGGCCGTCGAGGTCGCTCCCGCCGAACCGGGACCGGTGCTGCCGGGGAGGTAGGCGCGCGACCCCTCCGGCGGCAGCCGGCGATCACTGCTCGCGCAGCGGCACCGAGACGTACGAGGGGTCGGTGCGCGGCGAGGAGAAGGTCAGCTGCGCGCCGGTGGGGTTGTGCTCGATGTAGAGCGGGTCGACCGTGTCGACGACGAGGGCGAGCCGGTGGCCCGCGGGCACGTCGTAGGCGGTGGAGAAGAGGTCCAGGTCCACGCCGAAGGACTGCCCGGGGGTCTTGTCGTGGAAGGTGTACGGGGCGTGGGAGACGAGCTTGCCGACGCCGAGCGGGCCGACGTCGTAGAGGTAGGCGACGAAGGTGCCGTCGCCCTTGGTGGGCGTGACGGTGGTGTGCAGGCGGACGGTGCCGCGGACACGGCGCTCCCGCTCGTAGCGGGGGGACTGCCAGACGGCGGCGAAGGCGCGGGGCAGGAGCGGGATGGAGGCGACCGGGGGCGCCTTGGCGAACTGGTCGAGGACGCTGGAGAGGAAGATCACCCCGCCGTCGGCCCCGGAGTCCACGTTGGCCCGGAGGTGCTCGCTGCCGTCCAGCGGCAGCCTCTCCTCGCCGCCGGCACCGACGGACTTCCAGTCGGCGTAGCCCTCGTAGCCGCCGGTGCTGCGGGACTTGATCCGCACCGGCGCCTCGGTGTCGACGCCGTTGCGCTCGCCCTTGAGGTAGCGGTCGAACCAGCGGTGGGCGTCGGTCCAGGTGTCGTTGGGCAGTCCGAGCAGGCCGGTGGCCTCGGCGGTGGCGTGGTCGCCGGGGCGGAACTCCAGGCGCTTGGGGCCCGTGAGCTTCTCGAAGAACTCCGCGTACTGGTTGGGCGGGAAGATGGTGTCCCCCCAGGCGTTGCCGAGCATGATCGCGGCGCCGTTGGCGTTGATCCGGCCGAGCTGCTCGGAGGCGGAGCGCTTCCTGCCCCACTCGATCATCGCCGCCTCGTTCTCCAGCTTCGAGCCGAGGAAGTCGCCGAGGATCTGCTGGAGTTCGGGCCCGGGGCGGCCGGTGAGGTAGCCGGCGGCGCCGAGCATCCCGGCGGCCTGGAGGTGCTGGGTGCGGCCGGAGTAGATGGAGTCGATGAGGTCGGCCCAGCCGCTGAGCGCGACCACGGCCTTGACGCGGGGGTCGTGGGCGGAGGCCAGCAGGCTGATGCCCGCGCCGTAGGAGACCCCGCCCAGGCCGATGTGGTCCGGGTCGGCGGGGGTGGTGGCGAGGGCCCAGTCGATGACGGCGGAGACGTCGGCGACGTCCGCCGGGCCTGCCGTCTCGATCTGCCCGCCGGAGAGCCAGAAGCCCCGCGAGGTGTAACCGACCACGGTGTAGCCGGAGTCCGCCAGCTGCTTGGCCTGGGCGAGGTATTCGACCTGTGGCATCCCCCAGCTGGTGGGGAGCACGATCAGCGGGTACTTGCGGCCGGGCTCCGCCCCGGCCGGGGTGAAGACGTTGCCCTTGAGGGTGATGCCGCCGGAGCCGGGGATGTCGAAGAAGCGTACGTCCGACGACGCCTGCGCCGAGGTCTGCGGGGTGGCGGCCGTCGCCGCCCGGGCCTGGTGGGGGGACAGGCCCAGGGTCAGGGCGGTCGCCGTGATCAGGGCGGCCGCTGTCGCTGCGGTGTGGGGGCGGGCTCTCATCGAACGCTCCTCGCGTGCGCCGGTGTCCGAAAGTGACCCGACGGTAACGGGAGGGGCTTACTCAAGGTAACCCGCCAGTAAGTTACGTAGCGGTAACAATTGGTGGAACGTCAGGATCCGCCCACACCCGCCCATGTCCGCACCAGGCTTGCCGTCAGCCCGCCTGGGTGGCTCCGGTCAGCGCGCTCTTGGCCTTCCACTGGTCCCAGGACACGTTCCACTCGCCGTAGCCGTTGCCGACGTCCGCCTTGCCCTTGGAGCCGCTGCCGACCACCTCCAGGGGGTCGCCCGCCTGCGCCTGCTCGTAGACGGCCTTGGCGTTGGCGTCGCTCATCCCCACGCAGCCGGAACTGGCGTTGGTCCTGCCGAACTTGTCGTCGTTCCACGGGGCCGCGTGCACGTACATGCCCGACCAGGTCAGCCGCATCGAGTAGTCGACCATCTTGGCGTAGGAGTCGCCGAGACCCACCGTCTGGGAGTCCATGAAGATGGTGCCCTCCTTCGCCATCAGCACCATCTTCCCGGACCAGGAGGCCTTCTCGCCGCCCGGAGTGCCCGCCGAGACGGGAACCGTCCTGACGACCCGGCCGTCCTCGGTGATGGACATCTTCTTGGTGTCCAGGCTGACCTCCATCCGGTGGTCCTTGCCTATCTTGAACTCGGTGGTGTAATCGCGGGCGAAGAGTCCGCCGCCGGCGCCGGAGTCCACGCCGTTCAGGTTCATTTCCACCTTCACGTCGGTGCCGGACTTCCAGTAGTCCTTGGGCCGCCAGTCCACCCGGTCGTTGCCGGAATAGTCCTTGACCCAGCCCCAGGAACCCTCGGTGTTGTTCGAGGTGGTCACCTTCAGCTGCTTCTCGACCTCGGCCTTGTTCTTCACCGGATTGTCGAAGACCAGCGAGACCGGCATGGCGACCCCGACCGTGCTGCCCTTCGGGACGTTGATGGAGACCTTGTTCACCTTGTCGGCGGCCGAGGTCTTGAACTGCGTGCCCGCGTTCCGGCTGTCGGTGCTCTGCGCCTCGACCTTGTAGTCCGTGTTCGGCGCGGCGTTGCGGCCCGAGGTCCAGCTCCTGCCGTCGGCGGCGATCTGCCCGGCCAGCTCCCCACCCTTGCCGTCCGTCACCTTGACCTGCGCCAGCTTGCCGTCGGCGATGGTCACCTTGACCGGCTCACCGGACTTGACCTGGCCGTCCGTCAGGTTCACCGAAACGGCCAGGGGTGCCTTGTTCTTCGTGTCCGCCGCCGTGCCGTCGCCGGCAGCGCCGCCGCCCGAACCGCCCGAACAGGCGGTCAGCGCGGCGGCGAGCAACGCGGTGCCGGCGAGGGCGGCGTGGCGGGCCCGGCGGCGCGGGAGTGCGGTACGGCGTGTGCGGCTCAAGGAAATCCCCTCCGGAGTAATGGTCGTCCACAAGGAAGGAGTGAACGGGACGACTTTAGGTTGCGCATTCCCCGGGAAAAGCCGTCCTCGGCCTTGTGACATGGGCCGCAGCGAAACGGTTGCCGAACCGTCACATTCCGCTTCCGTAAGCCGTGTCGGCTCCGGATAAAGGACCTTCGGCTCGGTGGAAAGGGCGAACGACCCCTTCCGGATACGAATTCCGGGACCGGGTCGGCCGCCCGCCCGGGGTACGCTCCACGTTCGCCCCCGCCCCCGAATCCTGGGAGACCGCCCGTGACAGCCACCGACACCAGGCCGGCGCAGGCGCACCCGCCGGCTCCGGCGAAGACCTCGGTGCTGCGCAGCGGCGCGCTCATGGCGGCCGGCTCCATCGTCTCCCGGGCCACCGGCTTCGTCCGCTCCGCCGTGGTCCTCGCCGCGCTGGGCACCGCGTTCCTCGGTGACGGCTACGCCGTCGCCAACACCGTGCCGAACATCATCTACATGCTGCTCATAGGCGGCGCGCTCAACGCCGTCTTCGTCCCCGAGCTGGTCCGCGCCGCCAAGGAACACCGTGACGGCGGGGCCGCGTACACCGACCGGCTGCTGACCGCCTGCACCGTGGCGCTCCTCGCCCTCACGGCCGCCGCCGTCCTCGCCGCACCGCTGGTCGTCGACGCGTACACCCCCTCCTCCTATACGGACGCGGAGCGGAACACCGTCGTCGCCCTCGCCCGCTTCTGCCTGCCGCAGATCCTCTTCTACGGCCTGTTCACCCTGCTCGGCCAGGTACTGAACGCCCGCGGCCGGTTCGGCGCGATGATGTGGACGCCGGTCCTCAACAACTTCGTGATCATCGCCGTCTTCGGGTGGTTCCTGTACGCCTCCGGGGGCGGCCGCAGCGGGCTGACCGCCTCAGAGACCCGGCTGCTGGGCCTCGGCACCACCGCCGGCATAGTCGTCCAGGCCCTCGCCCTGGTCCCCGCGCTGCGCGCCGCCCGCTTCCGCTGGCGGCCCCGCTTCGACTGGCGCGGCAGCGGCCTCACCCGCCCCCTGCGCAACGCGGGCTGGCTGGTCATGCTCGTCCTCACCAACCAGTTCGCCTACTGGGTGGTGACCAGCCTCTCCACCACCGTCCAGGACCGGCCGGGCGGCTCCGGCTTCGGCTACGCCGCCTACAGCAGCGCCTACCAGCTGTGGATCGTCCCGCAGGGCATCATCACCGTCTCCCTGGTCACCGCCCTGATGCCCCGGATGAGCACGGCCGCGGTCGCGGGCGACCTCGGCGCCGTCCGCGAGGACGTCTCGTACGCCCTGCGCTCCAGCGCCGCCCTCGTGCTGCCCGCGGCGGCGCTCTTCGCCGCGCTGGCCCCGTGGGTGATGGACTGCGTCTCCGGATACGGATCGGTCACCCCCGAGGGCGTCGCCGCCATGGCCGGCATGCTCATGGCCTTCGCCCCCGGCCTCGTCGCCTACTCCGCCCAGTACGTCCTCGCGCGCGGCTTCTACGCCCTGTCCGACACCCGCACCCCCTTCTTCCTCAACCTGGTCGTGGTGGCCCTCAACGCCGGGCTCTCGTACGCCGCCTACCTGCTGCTCCCGGCCCGCTGGGCGGTCACCGGCATGGCCGCCGCCGCCTCCCTCGCCTTCCTCGGCGGCTCCGCCGTCACCGCGTACGCCCTCGCCCGCCGGCTCGGCCCGCGCACCGGCCCCCGCGCCGCCACCGCCCTGCGCACCCACCTGCGGCTGCTCGCCGCCTGCCTGCCCGCGGCCGCCGCCGGCCACGCGGCCGCCCGCGCCGCCGACGGCCTCGGGGCCTTCGCCGCGGCCGGGGCGGGAACCGCGGCACTCGCCCTGGTCGTCGTACTCCTCGCCAGGCCCCTGCGCCTGACGGAGATCACCGAGCTGCTGGACTCCCTGCGCCGCAAGACCGGCCGATAGGGGGAGGAAAGGCGGCGGAACACCTTGGGATACTGGACCGGATGCCACGCGTACTGCTGATCGAGGACGACCCTTCCATCCGGGAAGGAGTCGCCCTCGGCCTGCGCCGCCGGGGCCACGAGGTCACCGCCGCCGGCACCGGCGAGGAGGGCCTCGCCCTCATGGGCGGCTTCCACCCCGAGCTCGTCCTCCTCGACCTGATGCTGCCCGGGATCAACGGCGTCCAGGTCTGCCGCCGGATCCGCGAGACCAGCATGGTGCCCGTCATCATGCTCACCGCGCGCGGCGACGACTTCGACGTCGTCGTCGGGCTGGAGGCCGGCGCCGACGACTACATCGTCAAACCCGCCCGCACCGCGATCATCGAGGCCCGCGTCCGCGCCGTCCTGCGCCGCCGCCCCGCCCCCGCAGGCGGTCTCGGCGTCGAACAGCACGGCGAGCTCGCCGTGGACCGCGCCGGACTGACCGCCGCCAAGAACGGCGAACGGCTCGCCCTCGCCCCCAGCGAGATCAAACTCCTGCTCCACCTGTCGGCCGCCCCGGAACAGGTCTTCTCCCGCCAGCAGCTGCTGGAGAGCGTGTGGGAGCACAGCTACCACGCCGATGCCCGGCTCGTGGACGCCTGCGTCCGCCGGCTGCGCCACAAGATCGAGGACCCCGCCCACGGCCCCCGCTACATACAGACGGTGCGGGGCTTCGGCTACCGCTTCGGGCCGCTCTAGGAGACCCCTGTGCCCAGCCGCGCGCCGTTCGGCCTGCGCACCCGCCTCATCGCCGCGTTCCTGCTGGTCGCCGCGATCTGCGCGGTCAGCACCGCCGCCCTCACCTACCGGCAGGCGCGCAGCGCCGTCCTCACCCAGAGCCAGGACACCGCCGTCGGCACCCTGCGCGAACAGCTGGAGGCCGTGGCCCTGACCCTCCCGCTGGACCAGCGCCAGCTCCAGCGCGTCGTCGACGACGTCGGCAGACGCGGCAAACCCCACCCCTGGGTGGTCTTCGGCGAGTACGGGACCCTGCGCGCCTCCTCCGCCGACCTCGGCTCACCCGTCTCCGACGTCCTCACCGACACCCTGCGCACCCAGGTGTCCACCCACCCCCACGGCGCCTTCCAGCGGGTCACCGACGACCGCGGCGAGCCCTACCTGACCATCGGCATGCCCGCCGTCTTCCTCCACAACGGCGCCCGCGAGGCCACCGGAGCGGTCCTCTACGCCGTCATGCCGCTCTCCACCGAACAGCAGACCGTCGACGCCATGGTCCAGGCCGCCAAGCAGGGCGCCGTCCCGGGGCTGGCCATCTCGGTCGTCCCCGCCCTGCTTGCCGCGCGCAGCGTCCTGCGTCCCGTGCGCGACATGCGCCGCGCCGCACAGAACCTGGGCCGCGGCCACCTCGACACCCGGATCGAGGTCCGTGGCGCCGATGAACTGGCCGGCCTCGCCCGCACCTTCAACGAGACGGCCGGAGCCCTGGAGGAATCCGTGGCCGAACTGCGGGACGCGGAGGCGCGGGCCCGCCGGTTCGCCGCCGACGTCTCCCACGAACTGCGCACCCCGCTCGCCGGGATGCTCGCCGTCACCGAGGTCCTCGACGAGGACGCCGAACAGCTCGACCCCGACACCGCCAAGGCGCTGCGGCTGATCAGCGCCGAGACCGGCAAACTGGCCGTGCTCGTCGAGGACCTGATGGAGATCTCCCGCTTCGACGCCCGCGCCGCCGGGCTCAACCTGGACGACGTGGACGTGGCCGAGGCCGTGGGCAAGACCCTCCAGCGCCGCCACTGGGACGACGGACGCGTCACCACCGAACTGCCCGACGGGGTCCGGGCCCGC
This sequence comes from Streptomyces sp. NPDC032091, assembly GCF_055580265.1. Lineage (NCBI taxonomy): Bacteria > Bacillati > Actinomycetota > Actinomycetes > Kitasatosporales > Streptomycetaceae > Streptomyces > Streptomyces sp. NPDC032091. The sequence continues at coordinate 33,520 of NZ_JBVILR010000019.1, forward strand.
CTCGACCCCCGCCGCTTCGACGTGGTCCTCGCCAACCTGGTCGGCAACGCGCTGCGGCACGGCGCCGCCCCCGTCCGGGTCGCCGTGCGCACCGCCCCCGCGGCGGAGGGCGAACGCCTCGTCGTGGAGGTCGCCGACAGCGGGCCCGGCATCGGTGCCGAGGTGCTGCCGCACATCTTCGACCGCTTCTTCAAGGCCGACGCCGCCCGCACCCGCTCCGCCGGCAGCGGCCTCGGCCTCGCGATCAGCCTGGAGAACGTCCGGCTGCACGGCGGCACCCTCGGCGCCGCCAACGCCCCCGAGGGGACGGACCGCTTCGGGGGAGCGGTGTTCACCCTCGACATGCCGCTGGAGGCCGCCCCGTGAGCCCGCGGCCGCCGTTCCGCCCGGCCGTGGCCGCCGCCCTGCTGGCCCCGCTGCTCGCGGCCACCGCCTGCGGGATCAAGCCCACCGGGGTCGTGGAGAGCGGCGCCGCCGCACGGGTGGCCGTCGCCCGGGCCGGAGCCGCCACGGCCTACTTCGTCACCCCCGACGGGCGCCTGGCCCCCGCGCCGCAGCCCGAGTACACCCAGGGCGGGCCCCGGGGCAGCGTGATCGGGTTGCTGCGCGGGCCCGGCCAGGCGGAGCAGGACGCGGGGCTGCGCACCCGGGTGCCCGTGCTGGGGGAGGAGGCGGCCGAGGGCGGCGTGAGCGTGACGGTCACCGACCGGCTGGAGGTGATCCTGCCCTTCCCCGTCGCCGGCCTCGACCCGCTGGGCCGCCGTCAGCTGGTGTGCAGCGCCTTGTCCACGGTGGACCCGCTGTACGAGGTGATCCTGCGCGGCACCGACACGGCCCTGGATCCGGCCCGCTGCGACGCCGGGCACTGAGTCTTGTGGCGGCGTCCCGTGTGCCGTCACCGTGTGGACCATGGAACCCGCAGCAGACGCATCCGCCGCCCCGGCCGTCCCCGCCGCCCGCCGGCTTCCGGACGTGCCCGACGTGTTCGACCCGCACCTCTACGCCGAGGGCGTCCCCCACGAGCGCTACCGGGTGCTGCGCGAGCGGTACCCCGTGGCCTGGCAGGAGGAGCCGGAGGTGGACGGGTGGCCCGCCGGGCCCGGGTTCTGGGCCGTCACCCGGCACGCCGACGTCGTCCGCGTCCTGCGCGACCACACCGCGTACTCCTCCTGGCTCGGCGCCACCCAGATCCGCGACCCCGACCCCGCCGACCTGCCCTTCCTGCGCCGCACCATGCTCAACCAGGACCCTCCCGGACACGGCCGGCTGCGCCGCCTGGTCTCCCGGGCCTTCACCCCCGCCCGGGTCGACGCCTTCACCGCCCGCGCCCGCGAGCGCGCCCGTACGCTCCTGGCCGCCGCCCGGGACGGAGCCGAGGACGGCGCCGCCGACCTGGTCCGCACCGTCACCGACGAGTACGCCCTCCTCAACCTCACCGACCTGCTCGGAGTCCCGGCCGCCGACCGGGGCCTGCTGCTGGAGTGGACCGTACGCGTCATCGGCTACCAGGACCCCGAGGACGCCCCCGCCCCGCTCCGCGGCCCCGACGGCAGGCCCCTCAACCCGCGCTCACCGGCCCTGCTCGGCGAGATGTTCGGCTACGCCCGCGAACTCGCCGCGTACAAGCGGGCCCACCCCGGCGACGACGTGATGACCGCCCTCGCCCAGGGCGGCCTGGAGCCGGCCGAACTGGAGATGTTCTTCTTCCTGCTGACCGTCGCCGGCAACGACACCGTCCGCAGCGCCGCCCCCGGCGGCCTCCTCGCCCTGGCCCGCGACCCCGACGCCTACCGGGCCCTCGCCGACGGCACCGCGCCGCCCGACCGGGCCGTCGAGGAACTCCTGCGCGTCCACCCGCCGGTGCTCAGCTTCCGCCGTACCGCCGCCCGTGACACCGAACTCGCCGGGACCCGGATCCGCGCCGGTGACAAGGTGGTGGTCTTCCACGCCTCCGCCAACCACGACGAACGCGTCTTCACCGACCCGCACCGCCTCGACCTCGGCCGCGCCCCGAACCCGCACGTCTCCTTCGGCGACGGCCCCCACGTCTGCCTCGGCGCCCACTTCGCCCGGCTCCAGCTGCGCACCCTCCACGAGGAGTGGCGCGCGGCGATGCCCGCGCCCGAACTCGCCGGTGAGCCCCGCCGGCTGGTCTCCCACTTCATCAACGGGATCACGCGGCTGCCGCTGCGGGTGTCCGGGCCGCGGCGGTGACGTCCGCCACCAGCTCCGTCACGTCCGGGCCGTACGCGTCGGAGTTGACCACCTTCAGCAGGAGGCAGAACGCCGCCTTGCGGTGGGTGCGGGCCAGCTTCTCGTGGTGGCGGGCCAGGTAACGGGCGGCGGCCTGGTTGCTGTTGGCGGTCTGCCCCGACAGCAGGAACACCGGCCGCGCGCCCTGGTCCGTCGTCAGCCGCGCCAGCAGCACGTACTCGACCAGCCCCGGCTCCCACCGGTACGTCTCGCCGCCGACGGCTATCGCCCCCCGGTCCGGGCCGGGCGCGGAGGAGACGTCGACCCGTACCCCCGGCAGCATCGACTGCAGGTGCGCCACGGTACGGGAGTTGGACGCCGGACCGCCGACGCAGAACTCGGCGCGCTCGCCGAACCCCTGGCGGGCCTCGTGGGTGACGATCTGCACCGTCGCCCCGCAGTCCTTGATCAGGGCCGATATCTCCAGCAGCGCGAACGCGTCGTTGCGGTGCAGCGAGGACTCGGTGCCGCCCATCTGCCGGTTGACCACGAACAGGCAGTCCGAGCCGGCCGGCAGCCCGAAGAAGGCCTGCTTGCGGCGCAGCGCCCGGCGCCACAGGTACGTACGGGTGAACCAGCCGGAACCGCCGCTGATGGCGGTGGCCACCACCCCGAGCACGATGTTGCGCACGTCGTCGTTCATGCGGCGGATGCTAACGGGCCCGCCGCCGCCCTGACGTGGAGGGTGCGGCGGAGCTAGGCTTCCGACCCGTGATCTGACAGGCAGTCGACCGGAGGAACCGGATGCGCGCTTCCGCAGGACGTCAGTTGGTGTTCGCAGCTCTCGCCGGGGCGCTCGTCTCCACCGGAGCCGCCGCTCCGCCCTCGCCGGCCACCACCCCGCCCAAGGTTCCGGTGGCCGTCGGGTACGGAGGGGCCGTCGCCAGCGTGGACGCCGACGCCTCGGCGGCCGGGATCGCCGTCCTGCGGGCCGGGGGCAACGCCGTGGACGCGGCCATCGCCACCGCCGCCGCGCTCGGGGTCACCGAACCGTACTCGGCCGGCATCGGCGGCGGCGGGTACCTCGTCCACTACGACGCCGCCACCCACCGCGTGCAGACGATCGACGGCCGCGAGACGGCGCCCGCCACGGCCACCGAGACCCTCTTCCAGGAGAACGGCGCCCCCATCCCCTTCGAGGAGGGGCAGACCAGCGGCCGCAGCGTCGGCGTCCCCGGCACCCCCGCCACCTGGAAGACCGCCCTCGACGCCTGGGGCACCAAGCCGCTCTCCCAACTCCTGCGCCCGGCCGAGAAACTGGCCCGCGACGGCTTCACCGTCGACGCCACCTTCCGGGCCCAGACCGAGGCCAACCAGAGCCGCTTCAACGACTTCCCCGACACCCGGAGGCTGTTCCTGCCCGGCGGGCAGCTCCCCGTCGTCGGCTCCACCTTCAAGAATCCCGATCTCGCCGCCACCTACGCCGAACTCGCCCGCAACGGCACCGGCGCCCTCTACTGGGGGCCGATCGCCGACGACATCGTCAAGGCCGTCCGCAAGCCCCCCGTCGACCCGGCCGCCACCCGCAAGGTCCGCTCCGGCGACCTGACCGCCGCCGACCTGCGCGTGTACGAGACCAGGCGGCAGGCCCCGACCCGGGTCGGCTACCGGGGCCTGGACGTCTACAGCATGGCCCCCTCCTCCTCCGGCGGCACCACCGTCGGGGAGGCGCTGAACATCCTGGAGCGCACCGACCTGTCGAAGCTCTCCGAGGCCCAGTACCTGCACCGGTTCATCGAGGCCTCCCGGATCTCCTTCGCCGACCGGGGCCGCTGGGTCGGCGACCCGGCCGCCCAGTCCGTCCCGACCCGCGAGCTGCTCTCGCAGCGGTACGCCGACTCGCGCGGCTGCCTCATCAGGCCGGACGCGACCCTGACCAGCCCGCTGGCCCCCGGCGACCCGCGCCACCCGGCGCCCTGCGGCGGCACCGGGCAGGCCGCCCCGACCACGTACGAGGGGGAGAACACCACGCACCTGACGGTCGCCGACCGCTGGGGCAACGTGGTCTCGTACACCCTGACCATCGAGTCCACCGGCGGCAGCGCCATCACCGTCCCGGGGCGCGGCTTCCTGCTCAACAACGAGCTGACCGACTTCTCCTTCGCCCCGGCCGCCCCCGGCGTCCCGGACCCGAACCTGCCCGGCCCCGGCAAGCGGCCGCGCTCGTCCATGTCCCCGACCATCGTCCTCGACCACGGCCGCCCGGTCCTGGCCGTCGGATCCCCGGGCGGGGCGACCATCATCACCACCGTCCTGCAGACCCTGCTCGGGCACCTGGACCGGGGCCTGCCGCTGGTCGACGCGATCAAGGCGCCGCGCGCCAGCCAGCGCAACCAGACCACGACCGAGCTGGAACCCGCGCTGTGGAACAGTCCGCTGCGCGCCGAACTGGAGGGTCTGGGGCAGGCGTTCCGGCAGAACCCGGAGATCGGTGCCGCGACCGGCGTCCAGCGGCTCCCGGACGGCCGCTGGCTGGCGGCCGCCGAGACGACCCGGCGGGGCGGGGGCTCGGCGATGGTCGTCCACCCGCAGGGGAAGCCGTGACCCTTACAGCGCGGTGAGGATCCTGGGACCGCCGGCGGTGATCGCGACCGTGTGCTCCACGTGCGCGGCGCGGGAGCCGTCGGTGGTGCGCAGGGTCCACCCGTCGGGGTCGCAGACGTAGTCGTCCCCGCCGCCCGCGATCAGCATCGGCTCGATCGCCAGGACCATGCCGGGGCGCAGCTTCATGCCGCGCCCCGGCGGCCCCTCGTTGGGGACGCCCGGGTCCTCGTGCATGCCGCGGCCCACGCCGTGGCCGCCGAAGCCCTCCGGGATGCCGTAGCCGGCGGCGCGGCAGACGCTGCCGACCGCGTGCGCGATGTCGCCGATCCGGTTGCCGGGGACGGCGGCCGCGATACCGGCCGCCAGGGCCGCCTCCGCGATGGCGATCAGCCGCAGGTCGGCGGGGCGGGCCCGGCCGACGGTGAAGCTGACCGCCGCGTCGCCGACCCAGCCGCGGAGCCTGGCCCCGCAGTCGACGCTGACCAGGTCGCCGTCGCGCAGCCGGTAGCCGTCGGGGACGCCGTGCACGATCGCGTCGTTCACCGACGCGCACACCACGGCGGGGAACGGCACCGGCGCGAAGTGCGGGCGGTAGCCGAGGAAGGGGGAGGTGGCGCGGGCCTCCCGCAGGACCGCGCGGGCCACCGCGTCCAGCTCCAGCAGGGACGTGCCCACGCGGGCCGCCTCCCGTACGGCCGTCAGGGCGTGCGCGACCACCCGGCCGGCGGCACGCATCTCGTCGATCGCTTCGTCCGTCTTCAAGTGCACCATGCCGATAACTATACCGGTATAAGTTTAACGGGATAGTTATGGGCGCGCGGGGTAGGATGGGGGCATGGTGCGAACCCCCCTGACCCCCGAAGAACGCGAGCGCGGCGAGCGGCTGGGCGCGCTGCTGCGCGAGGCGCGCGGCGGCCGCAGCATGGTCGAGATCGCGGCCGGCGCCGGACTCTCGCCCGAGACCCTGCGCAAGATCGAGACCGGCCGCGCGCCGACCCCCGCCTTCTTCACCGTCGCCGCCCTCGCCGGGGCGCTCGGCCTCTCCCTGGACGAGGTCGTCCGCCGCTGCGCCCTGGTCCCCGCCTGACGCCACCGCCCCTCGGGGGGCGTCTCCGGCGGCCGGACGGCGCAATGGCCGATCGGGACGGCCGCGTCCGGGGCAGGGGTGGAGGCGTGTCCACCATGAACTCGTCCAAGCGGCTCGGTCTCGCGCTCCTCGGCGCCGTCCTCGCGGCCGGCCTGCTGGCCGCGGCCGGCTCCACTCCGGCGGACGCGGGTTCGCCGTCAAGGTTTGAGGCTCCCGTAGCGCGCCCGTAACGGTGGTGCGGTGCAATGCGGGGATGGAGACGCCGACTGCGCTGGCCATCGGGCAACTCACGGACTACCTACGGGGTCTGACGCAGAGACTCGACCCCGGAGCGGGCTGGTACGGGGAGTTCCTGCGGCGGGACCCGGAGGGGATGCGGGCCTGCCTGGACGGGATCGCCGTACCGCCGTGGGACGTACTGGAATCCCTCCTGCTGGACCTGCCGCCCGGTGCGGCCGCGCCGCAGGAAGCGGCGTACGCGGCGGGGCTGCGGGCCGCCGCCGTGGCGGCGTGGGACGCGCGGCCGGGCGGGGCGCGGGAGCTGGGCGCCCTCCTCGCGGCGGCCGCCGAGCAGCGGGCCGCCGTGGAGGAGGCCCTGCGGGCCCTGACCGCTCGGCTGACCGCCACGGCCGACCCGGCCGAGACCGAGTCCCTCTCGCGCGAACTGGCCTGGACGCACGACGACGCCGCCCGCGCCACGGCCCGCCAGACGGACCTCGAAACCCGCCTGGCCGCCCTCACCCTCACGTCCGTCCCCCGCCAACGCACCCCCCAGCCCCCACCACGCCACCCCGGACCCCCTGCCTCCGGGCAAGCCGGCCCCGGGCAAGCCGGCCCCGGGCAAGCCGGCCCCGGGCAGGTCGGCCCCCGCCAGGTCGGCACCGGGCAGGCCGTGTCCGGCCCGGATCCCGGGTCCGGGAGCGACCGGGACGTCCATCCCGGGTCCGGGGGCGACCGGGACGCCTGGTTCGGCGCGCCGTCCGCCGGTCCGGCGCCCGCGCAGGGCGCCCCCGCGCGGACCGGGCCCGCTGCCGGCCCCGGCGGCCCGCCGGGGCCGGAAGGGGCCGGAGGCGTGCCGCGCGGGATCGCCCGCGGGGCCTTCGTCGCCGAGCTGCTCACCCTGCGGGCCCAGGAACGCGGCGGCGAGGCGCACGCCCTGCTGTGCGAGGCCGCCCTGTGGCCCGCCGCGGAGCTGCCCGGCCTCGCCGACGAGCTCGGGTACGCCGGGCTGGCCGCCGACTGGGCCACTCTGCTGTGGGAGGCGGCCTCCCTCCCGCCCGGCCGGCTCGCCGCGGCGGCCGCGGCCCTCGGGGACGCGGGCCGCGAAGACGACCGCGACCGGCTGCTGCGCCAGTGCGTGGCCCGCCCGGCCGCCGACGTCGCCGAAGCCGCCCTCGCCCTCGGCGGAGCCGGCCGCGACGGGGAGACCCAGGCCCTGCTGGAGGCCTACGTCAGGCTGCGCACCGCCGAGGAGGCGGCCGCCCTGGCCCGCCACGACCCGCACTGGTTCGCCCCGCGCCTGCTCCGCGCGGCCCGCACCCTCTCCGCCGCCCACCACCGCGCCCTCGCCCACGCCCTCCGCGCGACCGGCCTCCCGACGGACTAGTACTCCAGCCGTAGATCGCGATCACCGCGTCCGGGCTGCGGCTTGTCGCCGATAGCCTGCACGGGTGGGTGAGATCGAGCGCCATCCCGGATGAGGCCGCCCCCCACAGGCGGGAATCGTCCGCTCTCTGATCGCAAACGACCGTGTGGCGACGTAACTTGATCGACTACTCCAACCGCGCAAGGTGGTCTTGCCCCACGCTGTGACGGGGCCTACCTTCGACTCCCTACGCACACCGTCTACGTGCGTAGAAGTCGGCGTTCCCGTCGCGAGGAGCAGCTCATGGCCCAAGTCGTCCGCGCCGCACTCGTCCAGGCCACCTGGACCGGAGACACCGAGTCGATGATCGCCAAGCACGAGGAGCACGCCCGCCGGGCGGCCGCCCAGGGCGCGCAGGTCATCGGCTTCCAGGAGGTGTTCAACGCCCCCTACTTCTGCCAGGTCCAGGAGCCCGAGCACTACCGCTGGGCCGAGCCCGTCCCCGACGGCCCCACCGTGCGCCGGATGCAGGAGCTGGCCCGCGAGACCGGGATGGTGATCGTCGTCCCCGTCTTCGAGAAGGAGAGCGAGGGCTTCTACTACAACACCGCCGCCGTCATCGACGCGGACGGCAGCTACCTCGGCAAGTACCGCAAGCACCACATCCCGCAGGTCAAGGGATTCTGGGAGAAGTACTACTTCCGCCCCGGCAACCTCGGCTGGCCCGTCTTCGACACCGCCGTCGGCCGCGTAGGCGTCTACATCTGCTACGACCGCCACTTCCCCGAGGGCTGGCGCCAACTCGGCCTGGCCGGGGCCCAGCTGGTCTACAACCCCTCCGCCACCTCCCGGGGCCTGTCCGCCTACCTGTGGCAGCTGGAACAGCCCGCCTCCGCCGTCGCCAACGAATACTTCGTCGCCGCCATCAACCGCGTCGGCCAGGAGGAGTACGGCGACAACGACTTCTACGGGACCAGCTACTTCGTCGACCCCCGCGGCCAGTTCGTCGGCGAGGTCGCCAGTGACAAGGAGGAGGAACTCCTCGTCCGGGACCTCGACTTCGACCTGATCAAGGAGGTCCGCGACCAGTGGGCCTTCTACCGCGACCGCCGCCCCGACGCCTACGGAGGGCTCGTACAGCCGTGACCAACCCCACCCCCCTGCACAGCCGCCACCGCACCGTCCTGCCCGACTGGCTCGCGCTCTACTACGACCGCCCCATCGAGCTCACCCACGGCGAGGGCCGCCACGTCTGGGACGCCGACGGCAACCGGTACCTGGACTTCTTCGGCGGCATCCTCACCACCATGACCGCCCACGCCCTGCCCGAGGTCACCAAGGCCGTCTCCGAGCAGGCCGGGCGGATCATCCACTCCTCCACGCTCTACCTCAACCGGCCCATGATCGAGCTGGCCGAACGGATCGCCGCCCTGTCCGGCATCCCCGACGCCCGGGTCTTCTTCACCACCTCCGGCACCGAGGCCAACGACGCCGCCCTGCTGCTCGCCACCACCTACCGCCGCTCCAACCAGATCCTGGCGATGCGCAACAGCTACCACGGCCGTTCCTTCTCCACCGTCGGCATCACCGGCAACCGCGGCTGGTCCCCGACCAGCCTCTCGCCGCTCCAGACGTACTACGTCCACGGCGCCGTCCGCACCCGCGGCCCCTTCGCCGCCCTCGACGACGCCGCCTTCACCGCCGCCGCGGTCGCCGACCTGGAGGACGTGCTCGGCCAGGCCCGCGGGGGAGTGGCCGCCCTCATCGCCGAACCGATCCAGGGCGTCGGCGGGTTCACCTCACCCCCCGACGGGCTCTACGGGGCCTTCCGCGAGGTCCTGAACCGGCACGGCATCCTCTGGATCAGCGACGAGGTCCAGACCGGCTGGGGCCGCACCGGCGACCACTTCTGGGGCTGGCAGGCCCACGCGCAGAGCGGCCCGCCGGACATGCTCACCTTCGCCAAGGGCATCGGCAACGGCATGTCCATCGGCGGCGTCGTGGCCCGCGCCGAGGTGATGAACTGCCTCGACGCCAACTCCATCTCCACCTTCGGCGGTTCCCCGGTGACGATGGCGGCCGGCCTCGCCAACCTCGCGTACCTGCTGGACCACGACCTCCAGGGCAACGCCCGCCGCGTCGGCGGCCTCCTCCTGGAGCGGCTGCGCGCCCTCGCCGCCGCCTCGCCCGCCGTACGGGAGGTCCGCGGCCGGGGCCTGATGGCCGGACTGGAGCTCACCGAGCCCGGCACCGACCGCGCCGACCCCCAGGCGGCCGCCGCCGTCCTGGAGGCGGCCCGCGCCGGCGGCCTGCTCATCGGCAAGGGCGGCGGGCACGACACCAGCGTGCTGCGCATCGCGCCGCCGCTCTCCCTCACCGTCGCCGAGGCGGAAGAGGGCGCCGACATCCTCGGACAGGCGCTCCGCAGCATCGAGTAGGGGGACCGACATGAGCACCCGCACCCTGATCAGAGGCGGCCTGGTCGTCACCGCCGCCGACGAGCTCCACGCCGACGTCCTCGTCGAGGACGGCCGCGTGGCGGCCCTCGCCGCCACCGGCTCGGCCGCCGCCGGCGCCTGGACCGCCGACCGGACCATCGACGCGAGCGGCAAGTACGTCATCCCGGGCGGGGTCGACGCGCACACCCACATGGAGCTGCCGTTCGGCGGCACCTCCGCCTCCGACACCTTCGAGACCGGCACCCGCGCCGCGGCGTGGGGCGGCACCACCACCATCGTCGACTTCGCCGTGCAGAGCGTGGGCCGCTCCCTGCGCGAGGGACTCGACACCTGGTACGCGAAGGCCGACGGCAACTGCGCGATCGACTACGCCTTCCACATGATCCTCTCGGACGTCAACGAGCGCACCCTGAAGGAGATGGACCACCTCGTCGGCGAGGGCGTCACCTCCTTCAAGCTGTTCATGGCCTACCCGGGCGTGTTCTACAGCGACGACGGGCAGATCCTGCGCGCCATGCAGCGGGCCTCCGGCAACGGCGGGCTGATCATGATGCACGCCGAGAACGGCATCGCCATCGACGTCCTCGTCGAACAGGCCCTCGCCCGCGGCGAGACCGACCCCCGCCACCACGGCGAGGTCCGCAAAGTGCTCCTGGAAGCCGAGGCGACCCACCGGGCGATCCAGCTCGCCCGGGTCGCCGGCTCTCCCCTGTACGTGGTCCACGTCTCGGCGGAGGAGGCGGTGGCCGAGCTCGCCGCCGCCCGCGACAAGGGCCTGCCGGTCTTCGGCGAGACCTGCCCGCAGTACCTCTTCCTCTCCACCGACAACCTGGCGGAGCCGGACTTCCAGGGCGCCAAGTACGTCTGCTCGACACCCCTGCGTCCCAGGGAGCACCAGGCGGCCCTGTGGCGCGGCCTGCGCACCAACGACCTCCAGGTGGTCTCCACCGACCACTGCCCGTTCTGCTTCCGCGGCCAGAAGGAACTGGGCCGGGGCGACTTCTCGAAGATCCCCAACGGGCTGCCGGGCGTGGAGAACCGCATGGACCTCCTCCACCAGGCCGTCCTGGACGGGCACATCAGCCGCCGCCGCTGGATCGAGATCGCCTGCGCGACCCCGGCCCGGATGTTCGGCCTCTACCCGCAGAAGGGCACCATCGCGCCGGGCTCCGACGCCGACATCGTCCTCTACGATCCGCACGCCGAGCAGGTCATCTCCGCCGAGACCCACCACATGAACGTGGACTACTCGGCGTACGAGGGCAGGCGGATCACCGGACGCGTCGAGACGGTCCTCTCCCGGGGCGAACTCGTCATCGACCGCCGCGAGTACACCGGCCGGGCCGGCCACGGGGCCTTCGTCCACCGCTCCACCTGCCAGTACCTGTAAGGAGAGTCCCCGCATGGACTTCGGCCTCGTCCTGCAAACCGACCCGCCCGCCTCCCAGGTGATCAGCCTGATGAAGCGCGCCGAACGCAACGGCTTCCGCTACGGCTGGACCTTCGACTCGGCGGTCCTCTGGCAGGAACCGTTCGTCATCTACAGCCAGATCCTCGCCCACACGCAGAAGCTCCACATCGGCCCCATGGTCACCAATCCGGGCACCCGCACCTGGGAGGTCACCGCCTCCACCTTCGCCACCCTCAACGACATGTACGGCAACCGCACCGTCTGCGGCATCGGCCGCGGCGACTCGGCGATGCGGGTCGTCGGCCGCGCCCCCAACACCCTGGCCCGCCTCGGCGAGGCCATCGAGGTCATCCGCGACCTGGCCGAGGGCCGTGAGGCCCAGGTCGACGGCAAGCCGCTGCGCATCCCGTGGGTCAAGGACGGCAGGCTCCCCGTCTGGATGGCCGCGTACGGCCCGAAGGCCCTGGCCCTGACCGGAGAGAAGGCGGACGGGTTCATCCTCCAGCTCGCCGACCCGTTCCTCACGGAGTGGATGGTCAAGGCGGTCCGCGACGCGGCGGCCGCGGCCGGCCGCGACCCGGCGTCGGTCACCATCTGCGTGGCGGCCCCCGCCTACGTCACGGCCGACGACTCGCCCGAGGCCCTGGCCCACGCCCGGGACCAGTGCCGCTGGTTCGGCGGCATGGTCGGCAACCACGTCGCCGACCTGGTCTCCCGCTACGGCGAGCACTCCGGCATGGTCCCCGGGGAACTCACCGAGTACATCAAGGCGCGCCAGGGCTACGACTACAGCCACCACGGCCGCGCCGGTAACCCCTCCACCGACTTCGTCCCGGACGAGATCGTCGACCGCTTCTGCCTCCTGGGCCCGGCGGAGGCCCACATCGAGAAGCTCCGGACGCTGCGCGGTCTGGGCGTCGACCAGTTCGCCGTCTACGCCATGCACGACGCCCGCGAGGCCGTGATCGACGCGTACGGCGCGCAGGTGATCCCGGTGTTCGCCGGATGACGGCCGGCTGACCGGACCGGCCTGCCGGGCGTCCGCGCTCCTGCCCTACGATCAGGGGCGCGGGTCGTCGCGGTTCCACGGGGAACCCCGCGCCCGGCACTCCGGGGGGCGCACCGAACGCCGTACCCGGGCACACCCGGCCCCGAGGGGGGCCGCCGCCCCGGCAGACCCGGCCGGGCGTTCCACCGGTCGGAGAGTCCTCACCGTGCACACACAGCCGTCCGCTTCCCGCGCCGTCCTGGCCGGCGCCGCCGCCCTCGCCCTGGCCGCTTCGCTCGCGGGCTGCGGCAGCCCCGGGAAGGAGAAGGGGCCCGCCCCGGCCGCGTCCCCCGCGGCGCGGCCCGCGCCGGTCGAGCGGAAGGTGCAGATGCCGGCCGGCCCGGCCCCCACCATGACCAAGGTCCGGGACACCGCCGCCGGCCCGGTCTTCATGACCAGGCTGGCCGGACCGAAGTCCGGTGTGACCGGACAGGTGTGGGTCTGGCTCCCGCCCGAGTACAACGACCCGAAGTACGCGACGACCGGCTTTCCGGTGCTGACCCTGTACGCGGGCGGGCAGAGCAACGGCTACAACACCTGGGCCGGCGGCCAGCTGCCCGTCCAGGAGGAGGACGCGCGGCTGGCGAAGGAGGGCAAGGCCCATCCGTTCATCATGATCATGCCGGTGCAGAACTTCACCAGTGACGAGAAGAACGCGCTGGACTGCTCCGACATCCCGGGCCAGGCGAAGATGGGCACCTGGATGGCCGAGGACATACCGGACTGGGTCCGCGCCGGCTTCCGGACCCTGAAGGGCCGCGACAGCTGGGGCGTCATGGGGGCCTCCACCGGCGGGTTCTGCAGCGCCAAGCTCGCGCTGCAGCACCCGGACGTCTACCGGGCCGCGGTACCGATCGACGGCTACTTCGCCCCGGACTCCCTCCTGTGGAAGGGCCACGGCGCGGAGAAGGCCGCCAACAGCCCCGACCAGCTCGTCACCCAGGGCAAGGCCGACGTCAGGATGCTGGTCACGGCCGGTGGCGCCGACCCGTACGAGAAGGGCGTGGTCAAGGCCTGGATGGCCAAGGCCGTGCCGCCGGTCTCCGTCGAGTACTACGAGCTGCCCGGCGGCAAGCACCTGACCTCGGACTTCAAGAAGCTGATCCCGGACGTCCTGCGGTGGTTCACCAGGAACCTGGCGGGCCCCGCCTCCGACTGACCCCCCGAGCGGTGCCGGGGAGCGTCAGCCGCGCCGGCCTTCGAGGGCCAGGGACGGGACGAAGCGGGCCGCGTCCAGGGTGCCGGTGCCCGTGGCCATGTCGTAGCCGTTCACCGCGGGGTAGCCGGTGACGCCCTGGTAGCTGTTGTCCGTACCGTCGTTGACGTCGACGATGCCCGTGGAGCGGTCGTGGGCGGAGCGTCCGTACAGGCGGTACAGGGCCTCGTGGATGTCGCCGAGGCGCTTGCCCGCCACCTGGTCGGCCAGGGCCACGATGCCGGCGAACAGCGGGCTGGACTCGCTGGTGCCGCCGGAGACGTCCCAGCCGGTGGCCGCCGGGTCGTAGCTGGAGTAGATCCAGGCGCCGCCGTCGACCGCGGCGGCCATGGAGATGTCCGGGGTGCCGCGCCGGTCGCCGACGACGTTCTTGACGCCGTTCTGGAAGGACGGGCGGGAGAAGACGTGGGACTGGCCGCCGCCGCCGGCGCCGTAGTCGTTGTAGACGCTGTCGGGGGCGGTCCGCCGGCCCGCGCCGTCCAGGTGCAGCTGGGTGCCGCCGACCGAGGTGACGAGGGGGTCGGAGGAGGGCCAGGAGTTGACCCGCTCGTGGTAGTAGCCCGTGCCGTCGGCGGTGTTGTCGGTGGCGCCGCCGTCACCGGAGGAGGCGAGCACGGTGACGTGGTTGCGGGCGGCGGCCTCGAAGGCGTAGCGCAGCTTGCGGATGCTGGAGAAGTCGCCCTGGTCGAAGCCGGGGAAGGTGTTCTCGGTCGCGCCGAAGCTCTGCGTGATCACGTCGCCGATGCCGTGGTCGATCAGCGCCTTCTCGGCGTCCATCATCTCCGGCAGGCCGGTGGTGCCCTCGGTCTCCGCGACCGCGGTCTCCACCAGGACGATCTTCGCGTCCGGTGCCACGGCGTGGGCCATCTCCACGTCGAGGGTGCTCTCGCCGGCCCAGCCCAGCATGTCGGCGTTCTTCGGGTCCCAGGCGGGGACGTTGCCCCACTTGACCACCTGCACCTTGGTGCTGGGTATCCCGAACTGCCTGCTGTAGACGTCCAGGTCGTGCTGGACGGTCGGCGAGCCGAAGGAGTCCACGATGACGATGGTGCGGCCCTTGCCGGTGACGCCCGCCTTGTACAGGGGGTTCAGGTCGTACGCCTCGCGGTACTGGAGCGGGGTGTAGCAGGCGATCTTCCACTTGGCCCGGCACTCCTCGACGGAGAGCGGGCTGCCCACGGCGCGCACCAGCTGGTGTCCGGCGACGGCCGGACGGGCCGCGGTGCGCGCGGCCGTGAAGGCGGAGGCGGGTGCGGAGGCGGTCGCGATCCCGGTCACCGGGGCGGCCGCCACCGCGGTGAGCGCGAGGCCGGCGGCGGCGGCCGTGGTGGCCGCGGCGCGCGGCCACATACGACGGACTGGATGCATTGCGGACTCCCTTGGGGGGTGGCGCCGCTCGGAGCGGTCCCGGTGATCTCACCCGCCAAGTCATGAGCAGGACAAGGCTGTTTGACGCTTGATGTCGAACGCTTTACCTGAATGCGCAACTGGCCGCCGAGTACCGCGATCTGGTCAAGTCGCGTCTTGAATCAGCGCTGTTGGGTGGATCCGCGTGGATCTGCGCCGGTGCGCAGTGTCCGCTCAGCGGACGCCCTAGGGCGAAATCCGGACGCGTTTCGGCCAATAGCTGACGTGTCCATGGCGATCATGGAGATCGCTGGCAACCTCTCCCCATCCCCAACACGATCAGCTCCGCACGCTCTGCCCGGGCGGCCCGTTCCAGGCTGCCCGGTTCCACCCCCCACACGCAGAAGGAGTCCGCGTGAAGTCCACGCATCGGCGGAACGCCACCGCCACCGGCGCTCTGCTCGCCGCCGCAGCCCTGCTCACCGTCGGCGTCCAGGCCGGCAGCGCCACCGCGCAGCCCGGCGGTTCCGCCACCGCGACGGCCGCCAAGGGCCAGCCGGTCCGCAACCCGGGCGCCCTGCCCGCGCAGCTCACCCCGTCCCAGCGCGCCGAGCTCATAGCCAAGGCCCAGAGCACCACGGCCGCCACGGCCAAGGAACTCGGCCTCGGCGCACAGGAAAAGCTCGTCGTCCGCGACGTGGTCAAGGACCAGGACGGTACCACCCACACCCGCTACGAGCGCACGTACGAGGGACTCCCCGTCCTCGGCGGCGACCTGGTCGTCAGCCGCACCGCGGCCGACAAGACCCAGAGCGTCAGCAAGGCCTCCAACGCCCAGCTCCAGGGCATCTCCACCGCCGCCCCGGCCGACGCTCCGGCGGCCGCCTCCGCGAAGGCCCTCGACGCCGCGAAGGCGGTCGGCTCCAAGGCCGACAAGACCGACTCCGCGCCCCGCAAGATCGTGTGGATGGCGAAGGGCGTTCCGACCCTGGCCTACGAGACCGTCGTCGGCGGCCTCCAGGACGACGGCACCCCCAACCAGCTGCACGTCATCACCGACGCCAAGACGGGCGCCAAGCTCCACCAGTGGCAGGGCATCGAGACCGGTGTCGGCAACACCCACTACAGCGGCCAGGTCACCCTCGGCTCCACGAAGACCAGCACGGGCTACTCGCTGACCGACGCCGGCCGCGGCGGCCACAAGACGTACAACCTGAACCACGGCACCTCCGGCACGGGCTCGCTCTTCAGCCAGTCCACCGACACCTGGGGCAACGGCGCCAACTCCAACGCCGTCACGGCGGGCGCCGACGCCGCCTACGGCGCCGGGGTCACCTGGGACTTCTACAAGAACGTCTTCGGCCGCGCCGGCATCCGCGGCGACGGCGTCGCCGCCTACTCCCGCGTCCACTACGGAAACGCGTACGTCAACGCGTTCTGGGACGACAGCTGCTTCTGCATGACCTACGGCGACGGAACGGCCAACAACGACCCGCTGACCTCACTGGACGTCGCCGGTCACGAGATGTCGCACGGCGTCACCGCCGCCACCGCCGGCCTGGAGTACAGCAACGAGTCGGGCGGCCTGAACGAGGCCACCTCCGACATCATGGGCACGTCCGTCGAGTTCTACGCGAACAACCCGAGCGACCCGGGCGACTACCTCATCGGCGAGAAGATCGACATCAACGGCGACGGCACCCCGCTGCGCTACATGGACAAGCCGAGCAAGGACGGCGGCTCCGCCGACGCGTGGTACTCCGGCGTCGGCAACCTCGACGTCCACTACTCCTCGGGCCCGGCCAACCACTGGTTCTACCTGGCCTCCGAGGGCTCCGGCGCCAAGACGGTCAACGGCGTGAACTACGACTCGCCGACCTCCGACGGCCTGCCCGTCACCGCCATCGGCCGGGACAAGGCCCAGCTCGTCTGGTACAAGGCCCTGACCACCAAGTTCAACTCCACCACGGACTACGCGGGTGCCCGTGAGGGCACGATCGCCGCGGCGACCGAGCTCTACGGGGCCGGCAGCGCCGAGGTCAAGGGCGTCACCGACGCCTGGGCCGCCGTCAACGTCGGCGCCCGTTCGGGCGGCGGCACCCCCACCCCGGGGAACGTCTTCGAGAGCACGACCCGCGTGGCCATCCCGGACTCCCCCGGCCCGGCGGTCACCTCCTCGGTCGCCGTCACCGGGATCACCGGCAACGCGCCGAGCACCCTCAAGGTCGGTGTGAAGATCACCCACACCTACATCGGTGACCTGCAGATCGACCTCGTGGCCCCCAACGGGACCTCGTTCCGCCTGCAGAACTCCTCGTCGGACTCCACCGCCAACCTGGACAAGACGTACACGGTGAACGCCTCGGCCGTGGCGGCCAACGGCACCTGGAAGCTTAAGGTCCAGGACAAGGGAGCCGCCGACACCGGCACGATCACCGACTTCAAGCTCACCTTCTGATCGGCCGTCCCGCAGCATGCCGAGCGTGCCCGGAGCCCCACCAGGCTCCGGGCACCTCGCGTCGAACCGCTGAAGCTACTTGCCGCTCTTGTCCAGGACGAGGTTCGCGTCCCAGGCCTGGCCCGCCTTGATCGGCTTGCCGGCCTCGTCGGTGAACGACTGGGTGTAGATCCCGCTCAGCGGCAGCGTTTCACCCGGAGAGGCGGACTGAAGGACGTCGCAGACATCCGCGAAGGAGGCGGCAGGAGCGCCCTTGACGTCGGTGACGATCATCCCTTCGACGTCCTTGAACTGCTTCTGGATCTTCTCGACCGTAGGGGCGTCCTCGGGCGTGAAGGTCTCCGGCAGCGTGGGGTCGTGCAGGTACGCCAGCTCCCACCCCGGGTCGTTCCTCTTCTCGCCGGAGGCCAGCGTGTCGAGCAGCGGCCGGACGTGGTCACTGCTGATGGCGTAGAACTGCCCCTCCACCCCCGCGTTCCCGTTGCCGAGCGTGTTGATCCCGACCACCTCCCCCTTCCCGTTGAGCAACGGTCCGCCGGAATTGCCCGGATTGACGGTGGCGGAGTGCTGCAGCGTGTCGGGGTAGCGCGGCAGGGACGGGTCGGGAACGGCGTCCTTGACGGTCGGATTCTGCACGGCGCCCGTGGTGAACACGGGCTTCTGCGACGTTCCCTCCTTCTCGAACGTGGCGGGATAGCCCAGCGAGGTGACGGTGTCGGCGACGCCGACGTCTGCGCTCTTGCCGAACTTCAGCTGTTTGAGGTCCGGTTGGGGAGAGGAGAACTGCAGCACGGCGAGGTCCTCGCAGGGATCGATCCCGAGCACGCGGGCAGCCGCGGGCGCCCGGTCCCCCACCGTGACCCGCAAAGACGGCTCCCCCTGCACCACATGCGCGTTGGTGACGATGAGCCCCTTCTGGGCGTCGTAGATGATCCCGCTGCCGTCTGCCTTGGGCCCCGAGATCTTCACCGTGGCCGGCGCGGCGCGCTCGTAGATCTCCTTGGGCGAAAGGTCATCGGCGAAGGCGATCCCTCCGCCGGTTCCGAGAACCACCGCCGTGGCGATCGCCAGGGCGTTTCCGGTGCGTCGTCCCCTCATGAGCCCGCCGCCTTTCTCCACGCACGGACGACCCCTTTCCCGGCTAGCCCCGGCCCCCGGGGGGTGTCCTGCCGGCGCCGGAGAACCCGCTGGGGTTCGACGGCGGGCCGTGATGTGATGGGGGCATGATCGATGCATTCCTCGCCCATGACCTGTCCGCCGTCGAAGAAGCGGTCCGCAAGGCCGCGGCCGCGGAGATCATGCCGCGGTTCCGGCAGCTCGCCGACCACGAGGTGGACCAGAAGAGCGGCCCGCACGACCTGGTCACCGACGCCGACCGGCTGGCCGAGCAGCACCTCACCGCCTCGCTGGCCCGGCTCCTGCCCGGCTCGGCCGTCGTCGGCGAGGAGGCGGTGCACGCCGACCCGGAGGTCTACGGGGCCCTGCGCGGCGACGCCCCCGTCTGGATCGTCGACCCCGTCGACGGCACCCGGCAGTTCGTGGAAGGGGACCCGCACTTCTGCACCCTCGTCGCGCTGGCGGTGCGCGGGGAGGTCCTCGCCTCCTGGACCTACGCGCCGGCCCTGGACGTCCTGGCCACCGCCGTGCGCGGACAGGGCGCGTACGTCAACGGCGAACGGATCCACAGCGGTTCGCCCCGGCCCGGCGCCGAGCTGCGCGTGGCCACCGCCCACCCGCTGTACACCTCCGAGGAGGACCGGCGGTACCTGTCCCGGCTCGACGTCCCCGGCGTCGCCCCCCGCCCCTGCGGATCGGCGGGCCTGGAGTACCTGAGGGTGGCCCGCGGCGAGATGGACGCCCTGGCCTTCACCTGGCCCTCGGCCTGGGACCACGCGGCCGGACTGCTGCTGGTCGGCGAGGCGGGCGGCGCGCAGAGCACCGTGGACCGCGTCCCCTTCCGGATCGACCGGGACAACGCGCTGCCCTTCGCCGTGGGCCGCGACGAGGCCACCGCGGTCCGCGTCCGCGAGCTGCTGCGCGGCGAGGACTGAGGGGGCCGGGAAGGGCGCATTAGGCTGGGGGCAGTGGCCGCCGCCGGACGAAGGAGCTGTCAGTGCCGTCGATTCTCGACGCAGTCGTGGTGGGGGCGGGGCCCAACGGCCTGACGGCCGCGGTCGAACTGGCCCGCCGCGGCCACTCGGTGGCCGTCTTCGAGGCCGCCGGATCCGTCGGCGGCGGCGCCCGCACCGAGGAGCTCACCCTCCCCGGCTTCCGGCACGACCCCTGCTCGGCCGTGCACCCGCTGGGCGCCGGCTCCCCGGTGTTCAAGACGATGCCGCTGAAGCGGTACGGGCTGGAGTGGCTGCACGCCCCGCTGCCCATGGCGCACCCCTTCGACGACGGCACGGCCGCCGTACTCTCCCGCTCCGTCGCGGAGACGGCGGCGTCCCTCGGCCCCCGGGACGCGGGCGCCTACCGCCGCCTGGTGGAGCCCTACCTCGGCCAATGGGACACCCTCGCGCGGGACTTCATGTCCCTGCCCGACACCGCGCTGCCCCGCGACCCGCTCCTCCTCGCCCGGTTCGGCCTCACCGGCCTGCCGCCCTCCACCTGGCTGATGCGCCGCTTCCGCGAGGACCGCGCCCGGGCCCTGTTCGCCGGGCTCGTCGCGCACGTCATCGCCCCGCTGAACGGCATCGGCACCGGCGCCGTCGGCCTGGTCTTCGCCCTGGCCGCGCACGCCGGCGGCTGGCCGGTGGCGCGGGGCGGCTCCCAGTCGATCTCCGACGCGCTCGCCGGCTACCTCGCCGACCTCGGCGGCGCCGTCCACACCGGCTTCGAGGTCAAGCGGCTCGACGACCTGCCGCCGGCCCGCGCCTACGTCTTCGACACCTCCCCGACCGCCCTGGCCCGGATCGCCCGCCTGGGCCGCGCGTACGACGGCTACCGCTACGGGGCCGCCGCCTTCAAGCTCGACTACGCCCTGTCCGGACCCGTCCCCTGGACCGCCGAGGCCCCCCGCCGGGCCGGCACCGTCCAGATCGGCCCCGGCAGCCGCGACATCGACGCCGCCCTCCAGCTGGCCTCGGGCGGCCGCGCCCCCCGCAGCCCGTTCCTCATCACCGCCCAGCCCAGCCTGGTCGACCCCGGCCGGGCACCGGAGGGCAAGCACGTCTTCTGGGCGTACGGGCACGTCCCCGCCGGCTGGACCGGCGACCTCACCGAAGCCGTCGAACGACAGCTGGAGCGCTTCGCCCCCGGCTTCCGCGACCTGGTGCTCGCCCGCGCCACCGCCGGCCCGCCGGAGCTCGCCGCCCGCAACCCCAACTACGTCGGCGGCGACATCGCCTGCGGCTCAGCGGCCGGACTCCAGCTGCTGCTGCGGCCCCGGATCACCCTCTCCCCGTACACCACCGCCCACCCGGCGGTCTTCCTCTGCTCCTCGGCCACCCCGCCCGGACCCGGCGTGCACGGCATGTCCGGCCACAACGCCGCCAAGGCGGTCTGGCGCCACCTGCGAAAGGCAGCCCACTGATGGTCCGCATCACCCTCGTCCAGGGCGACATCACCGCCGAAGAGGCCGACGCGGTGGTCAACGCCGCCAACTCCTCCCTGCTCGGCGGCGGGGGAGTGGACGGCGCCATCCACCGGCGCGGCGGCCCCGAGATCCTCGCCGCCTGCGAGGACCTGCGCCGCTCCCACTACGGCAAGGGCCTGCCCACCGGGCAGGCGGTCGCCACCACCGCCGGCCGCCTCCCGGCCGAGCACGTCATCCACACCGTCGGCCCCGTCTGGTCCCGCCACGAGGACCGCTCGGAGCTCCTCGCCTCCTGCTACCGCGCATCCCTGCGCGTCGCCGACGAACTGGGCGCCCGCACCGTGGCCTTCCCGGCCATCTCCACCGGCATCTACGGCTGGCCCATGGACGACGGCGCCCGCATCGCGATCGACACCGTCCGCACCACCCCCACCCGGGTGGAGGAGGTCCGCTTCGTCCTCTTCGACACGGCCGCCTACACCACCTTCGAAGCCGCCCTCCGCTAGCCCCCCGACCCGGCCCGCCGCAGCGGCTCCGGCCAGGTCGTGCGGGCCCGCGCGGGGTCGTCCCGCCAGGGGTGGGCGGTGCGGGGGAGGCGGGCCGACAGCGCTGCGGCCGCCGCCGCGGCCGCGGCCGTCAGCGGGGCCAGGGGCCGGTCCGCCGGGGTCATCGCGGCCAGCGCCGCCACCACCCGCCCGTCCCGGCCCCGCACCGGGAGCGCCGCACAGCACAGCCCCGGCACCACGCCCTCGCGGTCCACGAACGGGCCCCGCTCCCGGCTCGTCAGGGCCAGCCCCGCGGCCGTGCCGAGCGGGAAGCACATCCCGTCGCGCACCGGCACCAGCGGTTCGGCGAGCCCCGGCACCGAGGCCACCGTCAGCGCCATCCCGTCACGCGGCACCACCAGGACGGCGCTGGCGCCCGTCGTCATCCGCACCCGCAGCAACGGCGTCCGCGCCGCCGCCCGCAGCCCCGGGTACGGCTGCCACGACTGCCCCAGCCGGAACAGCTCCGGCCCCAGCACGTAGCGCCGGCCCCGCCGCTCGACCGCCCCCAGCGCGGCCAGCTGCTCCAGCAGGCGGTGAGCCGTCCCCTTCGGCACCCCGCACGCCACGGCGATCTCCGTCAGCCCCGCCTCCCCGCCCGCCCGCCGCAACGCGTCGAGCAGCGCGAACGCCCCGTCGAGCACCCCTCTGCCCACCGACTTCCCCGTCATCGATCCCCCCGCACCCCTCGGTCACCGGCCCGAAGTCCCTCCGCAGTGTGCGGACGCCGCGCCGGCCGCGCCATCCCAGGAACCTGGGGGTGCGACCCGCCCCGCGCCGTTTATCGAACGTTCAGCGCCATGGCCGAATCTGGACCCCTGTCCGCCCCGCCGGGCGGCCGAACGGGAGGACGCATGACCGGCCCCACGTACTGGCAGGCCGCGTACCGGCGTACGGTCCGGGCCGCGCGGGAAGCGACCGGCCCCGTCCCGGTGCTGGAGGCGGCCGCGGCCGAACTGGCGCGCACCGTCCCCTTCGAGCTGTGGGCCGGGGTCCTGCTGGACCCGGACACCCTGCTCAACGTCGGCGGCGTCTACCGGCACGGCGTGGGCGCGCGGTGGATGCCCCGGATGCTCGACATCGAGTACCGCGAGGGGGACGCGCTCCAGATGCCCGCCCTCGCCCGGTCGGGCACCGCGCCCGTGGGGACCCTGCACACCGGACTCGACGGCCGGCTCGACCGCAGCACCCGCTACCGCGACATCTACCGCCCGCAGGGGCTGGGCGACGAGATGCGGATCCTGCTGCGCGACGCCGGCCGGGTGTGGGGCGCGCTGGTCATGGTTCGCGACGCCGGCGGAGTGCCGTTCTCCGCCGCCGAGACGGAGTTCGCCGCCCGGCTCTGCGCCCCGCTGGGCCGGGCCCTGCGCGACTCCCTGACGGCCGTGCCGGGCGGCCGCGACCCCGAGGCGCGGGCGATGGTCCTGCTCGGCGCCGAGTACGAGCTGCTCACCTCCTCCGCCGCGGCCCGGGCCTGGTTCGCCGAGCTGGCCGAGGTACCCGCGGCCGGCACCGGTCTGCCGGCCGCCGCCTACGGGGTGGCGGCGGCCGCGCTGCGCAGTGAGGCGGGCGGCAGCCGGGTGTGCGTGCCCACCCGCTCCGGAGGCTGGGCGGGCATCGAGGGCTGGCGCCTGGACGGGGGCCCCGCACCGCAGATCGCCCTGTCCGTCGGGCCGGCGTCCCCGCCCGACCGGATCGCCGCGCTGCTGCGGGCGTACGCGCTGACCCCGAGGGAGTGCCAGGTGCTGCGGCAGGTGCTGCGCGGCGCGTCGACGGCGCAGATCGCCGCCGGGCTGGCCCTCTCCCCGCTGACGGTGCAGGACCACCTCAAGTCGGTGTTCGCCAAGACCGGGGTGCGCTCCCGCCGCGAGCTGGTCGGGCGGGTCTTCTTCGAGCAGTACCTGCCCGAGCCGCCGCCCGACCCGTCCGGGTGACGCTGCCTCAGACCCGCTCGAAGCCGTGGCACCGGCCGATGACCGAGAAGCCCCGGCGCTCGTACCAGTGGCGCGGCCAGTCGGCCGCGTCGGCCGTCAGGAAACGGGTGGCGCAGTGCGCGTCGGCGGCCCGGCGCAGGGCGGAGGCCAGGACCGCGTCGCCGTAGCCGCGCCCCAGGTGGAGCTCGGAGGTGACCAGGTCCTCGATCTGGGCCGTGCCCGAGGCGGGGTCCAGGTAGAGGTCGGCCCACGAGACGACCTCGCCCTCCGGCGAGCGGGCGCCGATGAACCGCACGGTGTCGGCCCCGCGCCGGCCGGTGTCGCGGCGGTCGACGAGCTGGCGGATCACCTCCTCGCCGGCCTCGGGCAGGAAGTCGCGCCAGCGCCGGGCCAGCGGCACGCGGAGCGCGTCGAGGTCCACCTCCTCCGCCCCGCCGTCGGCCGGCACCGGACCCCCGTGCAGCATGACGAGGTAGACGGAGTGCGCGTAGCCGGCCCGCAGCAGCGGCTCGGCGCAGGCCTTCCCGGTCTCGTCGTCGAGGACGGTGAGCTGGCGGTACGGCAGGTGCCCCAGTACCTCGTCCGCCAGGGCGGGCAGTGCCCCGGGGTCGACCGCTCCGTCGACGACGGCGTAGTTGTTGCCGTACGAGAGCGGGAACGCGTCGTCGAGCGCGGCGAATCCGCCGGGGAAGTCGACGGTCCGCGCGGCCTTGCGGCGCGCGAAGGCCGCGAGGAAGGTCTTGATCTGCTGTATCTCGGAGACGGGCATGGGGTGAGCCTAGGCGGCCGGGTGCCGTGACTTCTCGGGTTTTCCCCCGGTCCGTGCTGTGTACAACTAGGCTGCGGCCATGGGGACGCACGCGGAGACGGAGCAGGCGGAGCAGACGGAGCGGGACTGGGCGGCGACCCGCGCCTGGGTGGAGGGCACACTGCCCGACGGGGAGCGCATTGAGGGCGCCACGCCGCTCCAGGGCGGCTGGACCTCGCGGATGCGCCGTCTGGACCTGGCCGGCGGGGCGGCGGGCGCCCGGTCGCTGGTACTGCGGTCCTTCGTCCGGCCCTTCTACCTCCGTCACGCCGAGGGCCTGCTGGCGCGCGAGGCGGCGATCCTGCGGCTGCTCGCCGGCACGGACGTCCCCGCCGCCTCGCTCGTGGCCGTGGACCCGACGGCGGAGCACTGCGACCACCCCTCCCTGCTGATGTCCCTGCTGCCCGGGACCGTGCGCGTCGACGACGGGGAGCACGGGCGGCGCGCCGAGCTGATGGCCCGGCAGCTGCTGGGCATCCACCGGCTACGGGTGTCCGCGGCGGACCGGCCCCGCGCCTACCAGGCGTGGGCCTCCGCCGAACAGGTCACCCCGCCGGAGGACACCGGGAGGCCCGCGCTGTGGCGGCGGGCCGCGGACGTCATCCGCCGCGAGCCCCCGGAGCACCGGGCCTGCTTCCTGCACCGCGACTTCCACCCCGGCAACGTCCTCTTCGAGGGGACCGGCGAGGCCCTGCGCGTCAGCGGGGTCGTCGACTGGGTGGAGACCTCCTGGGGGCCGGCCGACCTGGACGTCGCCCACTGCTCGACCTCCCTGGCCCTGCTGCACGGGGTGCCCGCGGGCATGGGCTTCGCCGACCGCTACACGGCGGCCGGGGGAACCCTGGCCGAGGACCCGGCCGGTCACCTCTACTGGCGCCTGCTCGACGCCCTGGCCTTCGCCCCGGACGCGGAGAAGGTCGCCGTGCCCTGGCGTGCGCTGGGCCGGACCGACCTCACCCCGCGGGTGATGGCGGACCGGCTGGAGGACTACCTCGACGCACTCTTCGAACGCTACGCCTGAGCCGGGGGGCGTCCCGCCGGGCCTCCCAGGGTGCGGGCCAGCAGTCGCTTGTCGGGCTTGCCGACGCCGGTGAGCGGGATCCGGTCCACGGTGTGCACGGCGCGGGGCGCGTACATCGCCCCCATGTGCCGCGTGACGTACTCCCGGACCACCCCGGGCCCCGCGTCCCGCCCCGGCACGGGGACGACCGCCGCGTGCACCTCCTCGGTCCCGTCCGCCCGGCGCACCCCGAACACCGCGCACCGGGCGACGGCGGGATGGGCCAGGAGCAGTTCCTCCAGTTCCGCCGGGTGGACGTGCCCGCCGACCACGACGATCCGGTCCCCGAGCCGGTCCAGGACGAACAGGCGGCCCTCGGCGTCCAGGCAGCCGACGTCCCCGGTACGGATCCAGCCGTCGCGCAGCACCTCCGCGGTCGGCCCGGGCTGCCGCCAGTACCCGCTCATCGGCATCGGGGTCCGGACGACGATCTCCCCGCTCTCCCCGGCGGGCAGCGGCCGGCCGTCGGCGCCGCGGATCTCGATGGTGACGCCGGGCCCCGGCCGGCCCGCCGTCGGCAGCCCGCCGGGGCCCGTCACCCCGTGCTCGTGCGGCAGCACCTCGGCGATGTTGCCCGCCTCCGTCTGCCC
Organism: Streptomyces sp. NPDC032091; assembly: GCF_055580265.1. Lineage (NCBI taxonomy): Bacteria > Bacillati > Actinomycetota > Actinomycetes > Kitasatosporales > Streptomycetaceae > Streptomyces > Streptomyces sp. NPDC032091. The sequence continues at coordinate 59,403 of NZ_JBVILR010000019.1, forward strand.
GTACCAGCCGTGCAGCACCGGCCCGAACGCCCGGGCCGCCTCCCGCAGCCGCCCCGCCGACGCGGCGGTCCCGCCGTAGAAGACGCGGCGCAGGGCGGACAGGTCGGTCGCCGGCCGGTCCGGGTGGTCCAGCAGCTCGTAGAGCAGCGGCGGCAGCAGCCAGACGTCCGTGATCCGCTCGCGGGCGAGGGCCGCCAGCACGTCGCCCGCCTCGAACCCGGGCCGGAGCACGACGGTGCCGCCGGCGAGGAGGGTGATGTCCGCGAGGACGCCCGCCATGTGCGCGAGCGGGGTGCAGGCGAGGGTGCGGGGCGGGCTCCCGGCGGGAATCCGGCCGGCGTGGAGGGCCAGCGTCCGCGCGTACGGGCCGTGCGCCATCCGCACCCCCTTGGGGACCCCGGTGGTGCCGCCGGTGAAGCGGACGCACCAGTCGTCCCCGGGGCGGGCCGCGCCCGCCACCGGGCGGGGCGGCCGCAGCGCCGCGGCCGCCGTCAGGTCCTCGTGGTCCGGGGACGGCCCCAGGGACAGGACGGCCTCCACCTCGACCCGGGCGAGCAGCGCCCGGACGGCGGCCTCCGTGCCGGGCGCCACCAGCAGCACCGCCGGGCCGACGCCCTCCACGATCCGCGCCCGCGCCTCCGGGGCCGTGCCCTCGCCCAGGAACACCGCCCGCGCGCCGATCAGGTTCGCCGCGTACCGGGCGGTGAGCGCCTCGGGCCGGTTCCCCGTCAGGAAGGCGACGGTGGCGCCCCGGCCCACGCCCCGCTCCGCCAGCTCCGCAGCCGTCCGCAGGATCCCGTCGCGCAGCTCCCCGGCGGTGACGGCGGGGCCCCGCGCCGGCACCAGGGCCGGCCGGCCGGGGGAGCGGGCCAGCACCTCCAGGACGGACTCGACGTAACTCCGGTACGGCACACCCGTGTTCACACTGTTCTCGGTCATGCTCCGCAGGCTAGGGGCGCACCGTTCATACGGTCCAAGACCGGTTCGGCCATGAAAGGATGCCTTCACGGGTATGAAGGGGACGGGGAGATGGACCTGCTCGCACTGCGCTGCTTCCAGGCCGTCGCCCGCCACGAGCACATCAGCCGGGCGGCCGCCGAACTGCGCGTGGCCCAGCCCTCGGTGAGCCGCACCGTCGCCCGCCTGGAGGCCGAGCTCGGTGTGCTGCTCTTCGAGCGCCGCGGCCGCCGCATCCGCCTGAACCGGCACGGCGCCGCGTTCCTGCGCCGCGTCGACCGGGCGCTGGCCGAACTGGAGGACGGCCGCCGCGAACTGGCCGAGGCGGCGGGCACCGGAAGCGGCGGCGTGACGGTGGCCGCCGAGACCCTGATGACGGTGGCGGCCCTCCTCCCGGGCCACCGCCTTGCCCACCCCGGCGTGGACGTGCGGCTGCGCCAGTGCCCCGCCGACGCGATGGCGCACCTGCTGCGCACCCGCGGGGCCGACCTCTGCCTCGCCTCCGCCCCCCTCGCCGGGCCCGGGCTGGAGGCGGTGGAGCTGCTCCGCGAGGAGGTCCTGCTCGCCGTGCCCGCCGGGCACCGGCTGGCCGGACGGGAGGGCGTCGCCGTGGCGGAGCTGGCGGGGGAGCCGTTCCTCACCCCGGGGCCGGGGCACTGGCAGCGGGAACTCGCCGACCGGCTGTTCGCCGGGGCCGGGCTGCGGCCCGCCGTCGTCTGCGAGGGCAACGAGCCCGGCGCGCTCCTCGACCTGGTCGGTACGGGCCTGGGCGTCGCCCTGCTCCCGGCGATGGCCCGGGACGCCGGCCCGCGCGCCGGCGTGGCCTGGGCGCGGCTGGCGGCGCCGGACTGCCGCCGGGTGCTGTGGCTCGTCCGCGACCGGGAGGCCTTCGTGCCCGCCGCCGTCCGCGACTTCGCCGCTTTCGCCCTCGCGCACTTCCGCGGGGACGGCTGACCGCCCGCGGCTCAGACGGTCCGGGCGGCCGTCCCCGGCATGGGCCGCGGATAGGTGCGGGACCGCTTGACGCTGCCGAACGCGAAGCTCGACTCGATCGAGGCGATCCCGGGGATCGCGTGGATCCGGTGGCGGACGAGGGCCTCGTAGGCCTCCAGGTCCTCGATGACCACGCGCAGCAGGTAGTCGCTGCTGCCCGCCATCAGGTAGCAGTCCTGGATGTGCTCGATCACCGCCACGTGCTGCTCGAACTCGGCGACCGCCTCCTTGGTGTGCCGCTCCAGGCGGATCCGGACGAAGACGGTGATCGGCAGCCCGAACGCGACCTGGTCCACCACCGCCGTGTAGCCCCGGATCAGGCCCGCCTCCTCCAGCCGGCGGACCCGGCGCAGGCAGGGCGAGGGGGACAGCCGGACGCGGTCGGCGAGGTCCTGGTTGGAGAGCCGCCCGTCGGCCTGCAGCTCCCGGATGATCTGGAGGTCGACGGCGTCCATGGCCACTCCCGGGGTTACTCGGCGCACTCTCGGCGTTTCTTGGCAGATCCTGCCCCAAACGTATGTCCGAGAGGCAGAACTGGCAATCGGCTGCCCCGGCCCAAGCCCTAACGTTGCCGGTGAACGGGCCGGACCGGCCCGCTCTCACAGGCTGGAGTGCATCCCTTGGTCGCGACCCACACCACCGGCGCGTCCGCGCCTGCCGACACGGCGGGCCCGCCGGCCGGAAACACCGGCCGGTTCGGGCTCTCCCCGCACGCCGAGGGCATGGCGGCCCTCGCGGTGACCGTGGCCATCTGGGCCGCCTTCGCGCTCAGCGCCCGCGCCCTCGGCGCCTCCACCCTGCTGCCCGCCGACGCCGCCCTGCTGCGCTTCGGCGTCCCCGTGCTCGTCCTGGCCCCCGCCCTGTGGCGGCGCAGGCGCAAGATCGCCGCCGTCCGCCCGGGCCCCGCCCTCATGATCGTCTGCGGGGCCGGGGTGCCCTTCTTCCTCGCCGCGATGCACGGCGGTTCCCTGACCTCCGCGGCCTTCGTCGGCTCGATCGTCCCCGGGATGGTCCCGCTCTTCGTCGCCGCGCTGATGGCGGCCCGCGGCCGCGGCCTGCCCCGGGGCGCCCAGGTGGCCGGGCTCGTCCTCATCGCGGCCGGCGTCGCCGCCCTGGTGTGGCGCTACGTCGTCCCCGTCGACGCCGACGTGCTGGAAGGGGCCGGCACCCTGCTCGTGGCCAGCGGCCTGTGGGCCCTGTACACGGTCGGGCTGCGCGACGTGGACCTCGACCCCGTCGGGTCGATCGGCCTGCTGTGCCTGCCCTCCTTCGCCGTGATCGGGCTGCTGGTCCTCACCGGGGTCCTCCCGACGGGCCTGGCGCACGCGGCCGGCGGCGACATCGCCCTGTTCCTCGTGGTGCAGGGGCTCGGCGTCGGACTCTGCGCCGGCCTGCTGTACGCCTTCGCCATCCGCCGCCTGGGCGCCGAGCGCAGCTCCGTCGTCGGCAGCCTCAGCCCCGTGGCCGTGGTCCTGCTCGCCGTCCCGGTGCTCGGCGAGTCCCCGACCGCCGCCGTCCTGGTGGGCGTCCCCCTCATCACCGCCGGCGTGGTCCTCGCCAACCGCCGCCCCGGCCCCCGTACCCGTCCCTCCGCCCGCCCCCGTCCCGAGGTCCCCGCAGATGCTTGAGCTCCTCCCCCCGCCGCCCACCGACCCGCTGTGGGACCTGACGTACGAGTTCGGCTCCGACGAGCGGGCCGAGCGGCTGAACCTGGTGCTCGGCGTCTACCGCGACCCCACGGGCCGCACGCCGGTCATGGCCGCCGTCCGCGAGGCGGAGATACGCCTGGCGGAGCGCTCCGAGTCCAAGGAGTACCGGGGCCTGTCCGGCAACACCGCCTTCAACCGGGCCCTGCTCACCCTGGTCCTGGGCGACGCCGGACCGCAGGGCCCGGCCGGCCGGGCGGCGGCCGTCCAGACCGTCGCCGGCTCCGGCGCGCTGCGGCTGCTGGCCGACCTGATCTGCCGCACCAGGCCGGGCGCCACGGTGTGGATCAGCGACCCGGCGTACGTCAACCACCGCCCCATCCTGGAGGCGGCCGGGCTCCGGGTCCGCACGTACGGCTGGCGCGACGCCGAGGGCGGTTTCGACGCGGCGGGCGTGCTGCGCGACCTCGCCGAGGCGCGCCGCGACGACGTGGTCCTGCTCCAGGGCTGCTGCCACAACCCCACCGGCGTCGACCCCGAGCCCGAGGACTGGGAGGCGCTGGCCGCCCTCGCGGCCCGCGACGGCTGGGTCCCGTTCGTCGACCTGGCCTACCACGGCCTCGGCGACGGGCTGGAGGCCGACCTGCGTGCCACCCGGCTGCTCGCCGAACGGGTGCCGGAGATGCTCATCGCCGTGAGCTGCTCGAAGAATTTCGGCCTGTACAGCGACCGCACCGGCTGCGCCATCGTCCTGGGCGCCTCGGAGCGGGCCGTGCGGCACGCGGAGACGGCCCTGCAGAACGCCGCCCGGACGCTGTACTCCATGCCGCCCGAGCACGGGGCCGCCGTGGTGACGGCCGTCCTGGAGGACGAGGGCCTGCGGACCGCCTGGCGGGCCGAACTCGACGTCATGCGCGGCCGTATCGAGGCCAACCGCACGAGCCTCGCCGCGCACCTGGCGGAGCTGGGCCGGCCGGCGCAGGCGGCTTCGCTCGCACGGCAGCGGGGGATGTTCTCGATGCTGCCCCTCACCCCCGAGGAGATGCTCCGGCTGCGCCGGCAGTACGCCATCTACGGGACCACCGCCGGCCGGATCAACATCGCGGGCATCGCCGCCGAGCGGATCCCGTGCCTCGCGCGCGGCGTGGCCGGCGTGCTCGCCGGCCGCTGAGACGGCCCGGAGCCGCCGCCCGAAGCCACCGCGGAGCCACCGCCCGGACCCACCCGGAACCGCGCCCGCGGACGTCCGTTCCGGCGCCCCGGATTTCCCGGCCGCTTTCCCCGTCTCCGGGGAGGGCGGCCGGCGGAGTATCACCGGTCGAAATGCCCTGGAGAATGGCCGGATAGAACTCACCGGCCCTGGTGGGGAGTTGGCCGTATGGCATCATGGCCGCGTTGTCGACCGCTGGGTTCGCCGGAGGACTGAGGGATGAAGTTACCTGGCTCCGCGTTACCGGCGTCGGAGGACCGGACGCTCCGGCGCCGGCTGAAGAAGGTGCGCCGGACCTGCGAGGGGCTGCTCGCGGAGTGGGGCATGGAGCACGGCTGCGGCATCGACGAACTCCACGCATATCTCAGCGAACAGCGCGGACGTCCGATCCATTTGATTCCGACGGCCTTCCCCGAACGCCACCTGTTCGGCATATGGCTGAAAACGGATGACTTCGACATCATCGCCTTCGAGAAGGCGGCTTCGGCGTCGCACAAGGAACACATCATCGCCCACGAACTCGCCCATATCGCCTTCGATCACAAAGGCTCCCTGCAACTGGACGGGGCCGCCCCCGGTACGCAGGAGCCGGACGGTGCGCAGGGTGCGGGCGAGGAGGACGAGGCGGCCGAAGAGGCCGACGCGGGACTGCTGTTCTCCGACGTCGACCCGGAGGCCGTGCGGAGCGTGCTGATGCGCTCCCGCTACAGCGACGACGAGGAGCAGGAGGCCGAGACGATGGCCTCCCTGATCCTCGCCCGCGCCAACAAGCGCTGGACCGAACCGGCCTGGGGCGTTCCGGACGCGGCCGCCGAGATAGTGGCCCGGATCGAGAGCGGCCTGGGCAGGCCCGAACAGGGGCCCGCGTGATCTACGCGATCCTCGCGTGGGTCTGCGCCTTCGTGGGCCTCGCGGCCTTCGCCTACCGGCTCCCGGACCTGCTGCGCAGACGGCACGACGTCGCCCTGTGGGCGCTGTGCACCTACTTCCTCTGCTCCGGCATCAGCTTCCTGGTCGACCTGGACCTGCTGCGGCTGCACATCTCCGCCTTCTTCGGGCTGCCCAACATCACCTCGCTGATCACCCAGGCCGCGGTCGTGGTGCTCACCGCCGCGCAGCAGGTGGTCCTCGTCTACTGGTCCTCGCCGCCGGCCGAGGCCCGCCGCATGGCCCGCCGCCGCGTCCTCGGCTTCGGCGGCGCGCTCGCCGTGCTCGTCGTCTCCTCCTTCTCCGTCGGCCCCGTGGCCCACTCGGAGACGGCGACCTCGACGATCCTGCTCAGCATCCAGCACGGCGGATACGCCGTGTACATGTCCTTCTACCTGCTGATCTGCGCCGTGGGGCAGTTCGAGACCGTGCGCCTGTCGCTGCGCTTCACCACCATGGCCAACCGCCAGTGGCTCAAGGTCGGCATGCGCACCGTCACCGTCGGCGCCAGCATGATCCTCGTCTACTGCGTCACCCGGGGCGTCCAGATCGCCGGGACCCGCCTGGACTTCGACGGCAGCGCCCTCGACCCCATCCAGTGGACGGCCGGCAGCGTCGGCGCCCTCCTCCAGATCGCCGGCTGGACCATCCCCTCCTGGGGCATCCGCATCACCCGCGCCCGCGGCTGGATCCGCTCCTACCGCTCCTGGCGCCGGCTGCGGCCCCTGTGGTGGGCGCTGTACCAGGCCTCGCCCGACATCGCCCTGGACCCGCCGCGCTCCCGGCTGCGCGACCTGATGCCGCCCCGCGACCCGCACTACCGCCTCTACCGCCGGGTCATCGAGATCCGCGACGGCCAGCTGATCCTGCGCACCTCGCTCTCCCTGGAGGACTTCTCGCGGGTGGCCCGTTCCCTGGACCTCCCCGAGGACCCCACCTCGCCCCTGGGCGAGGCCCTCCAGCTGCGCGCCGTGCTGAGCCGGCCGGCCGAGGAGCGGGCCGAGTGCGCCGACCCCTCCGAGATCCCCGCGCGGCCCCCGTACGAGGACTTCCGCGACGAGGTGGAGTGGCTCAGCCGGGTGGCCTCGTCGTTCCGCCGGCTCGGCCGGCGCCGCTCCGGGCCGGTGGACGCCGGCCTGCTGTCATGACGGCACCGGAGCGGGAGCCCGGCGGCCTGGTCCCCCTGGCCGGACGCGCCGTCGCGCACCTGGTGGCCCTCGACACCGAACGCGGCGCCACCACCGCCGTGGCGGCCGTACGGGGGGCCGTGCGCGGGATCCCGCAGCTGGCGGCCGACCCGCACGCCCTGCGCGGGCTCGGCCCCGACGCCCTCGCCGCCCTCGCCGAGCTGGCCGAGGTCATCGGCTGGATCCTCTTCGACGCCGGCCGCTACCGCCCCGCCCACCGGATGAACCTGCGGGCGCTCGCCCTGGCCGGCCTCTGCGGGGACCGCTGGACGGCCCGGCTGACCCTGCTCAACCACGCCATGCTCGCCACCCACACCGGCCGCCCCCGCGCCGCTTTGGACGCCGCCGGCCGGGTCGCCGGGCCGCGCCCGCTGCCCGCCCGGGTCGCCAGCCTCGTCCTGGTCCGCCGGGCGCACGCCACCGCCCTGCTCGGCGGCCACCGCGAGCCCCTGGAGCTGATCGCCCGGGCCCGCAGCCGCTTCCTGGACGGGGTCTCGGCCCGCGACCCGCACTGGGCGTGGTGGATCGACGAGACGGAGCTGCTCGGCCACCAGGGCTGGGTCCAGGCCCGGCTGCGCCGCTGGGACCGGGCCATCCCCCTGCTGTACGAGGCGGCCACCGCGCCCGGCCCCGCCTACCGGCACCTGTTCACCGCACAGCTCCTCGCGGCCCTGGCCGGGGCCGGGGCCTGGCGGGAGGCGGAGGAGCTCATCGGGCGGGTCGCCCCCGGCGCCGCCGGCATCGGCTCGGTCCGCACGACCGAGACGCTCGCCGCCACCGCGGCCCGCCTGCGCCGCCGCTCCGGAGCCCCGGCCCCGCTGCGGGACGCGGCCGCCTTCCTGCGGGAATCCCTGCCGGCCTGAGCGGCCCCCGCCGCCCTCCGCGGCGGCCCCCCCACGCGACACGGACACACGCACGCACCCCCGGAAACACACCCACGCACCCCAGAGTGAGGACGACGACATGCGCTCCCCGAGAATCTCGACCCCCGCCGCGGCCCTGCTGGCCGCGGCCGCCCTGCTCTTCGCCTTCGGCGGCCCGGTGTCGCAGGCCGCCTTCGGCACGCCCACCGCCTCCGCCGCCCCGGCGGCGCAGCCCGCCGCCGACCTCGGCAGCCCGTACATCTCCACCCACCTCTACTTCGGGACGGGCCGGCACAACGGGAACCCGCCCATCACCGAGGAGGAGTTCAACGCGTTCGTCGCCGACGTCATCACCCCCCGCTTCCCCTCCGGGCTGACCCTCCAGGAGGGGCGCGGCCAGTGGCGTGACAAGGAGGGCGACATCAACCGGGAGAAGTCGTACGAGCTCACCGTGATGTACCCGGTGCGCGAGGCGGCCGCCCGCAACGCCGACATCGAGTACATCCGCCGGCTGTACTGCAAGACCTGGGAGCTGGAGTCCGTGGGCCGGGCCGACGTCCGCGCCCAGGTCGACTTCTGACGGGACCGGCCCGCGCGCCTTCCGGGCGGGCCGGCGGGGTGCGGTCGGCGCGCCACCGGCCCGTCCCGCCCCACCGGCCCGTCCCGCTCCACCGGCCCGTCCCGCCCCACCGGCCCGTCCCGCCCCTGCCACAGCGCCCCGCGTCGAGCGCTCGGATAGGGTGAATCGGTACGAATCGGACCCCCGTGAGGTCGGTGCCTTGGACACGTACCAGTCGACGAGCAGGGTGCCCGATCCGCCGGAGGCGGCCGTCGGCTACGCGGGCGTGCTCCGCGAGCTGCTGCCGATCGCCCTGTGGCGGGAGGACGCGGACGGGCGCGTCGTGGAGTGGTCCCTGGCCGCCCAGGAGCTCCTGGGCCACCGCCCCGAGGACATCCTCGGCCGCCCGGGCACCGCCGTCCTCGTCCCCGAGGCCAACCGCGCCCTCGCCGACGACCTGACCCGACGGGTCCAGGCCGGCGAGACCGTCGTCGGCACCCTGCCCGTGCGCCACCGCGACGGCCACCGCGTCGCGATGGAGATGTGGATCGTGCCCGCCGCCGACCCCCGCGGCCGCAGGGGCGCCATGCTCATCGCCGTCGAGACCTCCGAGGTCCTGCGGATGCGGGACTCCCTCGCCGCCCTCCAGAGCCTCTTCACCCAGTCCCCGATCGGCCTCGCCACCCTCGGCCCCGACCTGCGCTTCCTGCGCGTCAACGACGCCCTCGCCCGGATGAACGGCGTCTCCGCCGCCGAGCACCTCGGCCGGCGCCTCACCGAGGTGGTCCCCGGGGTCAACGCCGCCGCCCTCGAAGCCACCATGCGCCAGGTGCTCGAACGCGGCACCGCCGTCCTCGACGTCCGCCGCACCGGCCGCACCCCCGCCGACCCCGGCCACGACCACACCTGGTCCTGCTCCTACGCCCCCCTCCTCGACGGCGGCGGCCGCACCCTCGGCCTGATCGCCTCCCTCATCGACATCACCGAGGGCCAGCGCGCCCAGCTGGAGGCCGAACGGGCCCGGACCCGCTTCGCCCTCCTCGCCGAGGCCGGCACCCGCATCGGCACCACCCTCGACCTGGGCCGCACCGCCCAGGAGATCGTGGACCTGCTGGTCCCGCAGCTCGCCGACTCCGCCGACGTCCAGCTCCTCGAAGCCGTCCTGGACCCCGACGAGACCCACGCCGCCGCCGCCCACGGGCTGCTGCGCCGCCTCGCCGCCACCTTCCCCGACCCCGCCGCCCCCACCGCCCGGCTCGCCCCCGGCCAGACCCTCCAGATCCCCGCCGGGTCGGTCTACGAACGCGTCCTCGCCGAGGGCGTGCCCATGAACCTCTACGCCTCCGACGTCCCCGCCCTGATCACCGACCCCCGCGCCGACGCCCTGCGCGCCTACCTCGCCACCCTCGGCTCGGCCCGCATGGTCCCGCTCGTCGCCCGCGGCAAGGTCCTCGGCGCGGTCGCCGTCACCCGGCTGCGCAGCCGCGAGCCCTTCGACGCGCAGGACTGCGTCCTCATCGACGAACTCGTCGCCCGGGCCGCCCTCAACATCGACAACGCCCGCATGTACACCACCCAGCGGCACGCGGCCCTGACCCTCCAGCGCAGCCTCACCAACAGCGCCCTCCCCGACGTCCCCGGCCTCCGGCTCACCGGCCGCTACCTGCCCGCCAGCGACCACGACGTCGGCGGCGACTGGTACGACGTCATCCAGCTGCCCCGCGGCCGCACCGGCCTGGTCATCGGCGACGTCATGGGCCACGGCATCCACGCCGCCGCCGTCATGGGCCAGCTGCGTACCGCCGTCCGCACCCTCGCCCGGCACGACGTGCCGCCCGCGCGGATGCTCCGCTCGCTGGACGCCGTGGTCTGCGACCTCGGCGAGGACGAGATGGCCACCTGCGTCTACGCCGTCCACGACGCGGCCACCGGCGACTGCGTCATCGCCCGCGCCGGCCACCCGCCGCCCGCCGTCGTCTCCGGCGACGGCACGGTCGCCTTCCTCCGCGGCCCGTCCGGCACCCCCCTGGGCACCGGCGGCCGCTCCTTCCGCACCGAGACCGTCGCACTGCCCCCGGGCAGCCTCCTCGCGCTCTACACCGATGGGCTGATCGAGGCCCGCGACCGGGACCTGGACGAGGGGATGGAGCGCCTCGCCGACGCCCTGGGAGGGCCCGCCCGGCCGCTGGAGGAGCTGTGCGAGGGCATCCTGGCCCGGCTGCTGCCCGCCGCCCCACAGGACGACGTGGCGGTCCTGCTGGCCCGGACCACCGGCCCGGCCGGCCCCGTCCGGCCGCCGGCGTAGCCGTCACCAGGCCAGGTCCCCCAGGGCGTCCAGGTCCAGGTCCAGCGGCAGCGGCGGCTCCGCCCCGGAGGCGCGCGACAGCTCCGCCCAGATGACCTTGCCCCGCTCCGTGTAGCGGGTGCCCCAGCGCTCCGCGTACTGCGCGACGAGGAACAGCCCGCGGCCGCCCTCGTCGGTGGTCGCCGCGTACCGCAGGTGCGGGGACGTGCTGCTGCCGTCGGAGACCTCGCAGATCAGGTTCCGGTCGTGCAGCAGGCGGACCCTGATCGGCTCGTTCCCGTACCGGATCGCGTTGGTGATCAGCTCGCTGAGGACCAGCTCGGCGGTGAACGAGAGCTCCTCCAGCCCCCACGCCTCCAGCTGTCCCGCCGCCGCGCGGCGCACCCGGGAGACCGCCGACGGATCGTCGGGGACCTCCCACTCCGCGATCAGGTGCGGATCCAGCCGCCGCGCCTCGGCGATCAGCAGTGCGATGTCGTCGCTCGGCGCCGGGAACAGCATCGCCGCCAGGACGTCCGCGCAGGCCTGCTCGGGGCTGCGGCCCGCCCGGGCCAGCGTCCGCCCCAGCAGCTCCAGCCCGGCGTCGAAGTCCCGGTCCCGGTCCTCCAGCAGCCCGTCGGTGAACAGCACCAGCCGGCTGCCCTCGGGCAGGGCCAGCCCCGCCGCCTCGAAGGGCATCCCGCCCACCCCGAGCGGGAGACCGGTCGGCAGCTGGGGGAACTCCACCCGCCCGTCCGGGTGGACCAGGGCGGGACCCGGGTGGCCGGCGCTCGCCATGACGCAGTGGCCCGACACCGGGTCGTAGACGGCGTACAGGCAGGTGGCGCCGGTGATCCCGGCCGGCTCCTCGGCCCCCGCGCCGGCCTCCTCGCCCGCCCGGCCGCCGGGCCCCGCGCCACCGCCCGGCTCGCCGCTCTCCAGCTGGTCGATCCGGTCGATGAGCTCGTCCAGGTGCCCCAGCAGCTCGTCGGGCGGCATGTCCAGCGTCGAGAAGTTGTGCACCGCCGTCCGCAGCCGGCCCATCGTCGCCGCCGCGTGCACCCCGTGCCCCACCACGTCGCCCACCACCAGCGCCACCCGCGCCCCCGGCAGCGGGATCACGTCGAACCAGTCCCCGCCCACCCCCGCCTGCGCCGGCAGGTACCGGAAGGCCGTCTCCACCGCGCTCAGGTCCGGCAGCACCCGGGGCAGCAGGCTGCGCTGGAGGGTCACCGCGGTGGCGTGCTCCCGGGTGAAGCGGCGGGCGTTGTCGATGGAGACGGCCGCGCGCGCACCCAGCTCCTCCGCGAAGGACAGGTCCTCCTCGTCGAAGGCCTCCTGGGTGTCCGCCGCCCGCCAGAAGTTCGCCATCCCCAGCACCACCCCGCGCGCCTGGAGCGGTACGGAGATCAGCGAGTGGAACCCATACTCCAGGGCCACGCGCGTACCCGCCGGGTCGGCCGCCCGCCAGCCCATCGCGGCGCGCAGGTCGGCGGCCAGCACCGCATGACCGGCGTCCAGGGCCGCTGCCATCGGGGCCGTGGGCACCGCGAAGAAGATGGTGTCGCCGACCGGCTGGAGCGGCTGGTCGGCGCGCACCCCCGACATCGCCGCCCGGCGCATCCGCGTGTGCATCCCGGCCGCCGGCGAGGGCTCTTCCCCGCGCAGCACCGGCTCCAGCAGCTCGACGGTGACGAAGTCGGCGAAGCGCGGCACGGCCACCTCCGAGAGCTCCTCCGCCGTGCGCGCCACGTCCAGGGTCGTGCCGATCCGCACCCCCGCGTCGTACAGCAGCTGGAGCCGCTCCCGGGCCACCTCGGCGCGGCCGGAGAGCGCGGCGAGCTCGGTGGTGTCGCGCAGGGTCATCACGCTGCCCGACGGCCGCCCCGCGAAGGGCGCGGTGGGCCGCAGGTTGAGGGCCAGCAGCCGGTCGCCCGCCAGGTGGACCTCGTCCGTCGCGACCCGGCCGGACAGCAGCAGCTCCGCGGTGCCCGGATCGAGGCCCAGCTCGCCGACGTGCCGCTGCTCGGCGTCGGGCGGCAGGTCCAGCAGCCGGCGGGCCTCGTCGTTGGCGAGCAGCAGCCGGTGGTCGGCGCCGACGATCAGCACGCCCTCGCGCACGGCGTGCAGCACCGCCTCGTGGTGCTCGTTCATCCGGGCCAGTTCGGCGGCGCCCAGGCCCCGGGTCTGGCGTCGCAGCCGCCCGCTGACCAGGGCGGCCCCCGCGGTGCCCAGCAGCAGGGCGCCCACGGCGGCGCCGATCAGCAGCGGGAGCTGCCCCTCGACCACATGGCTCACGTTCTCGATCTCGATGCCGGTGGAGACCAGCCCGACCACCGTGCCCCGCGCGTCCCGTACCGGGACCACGGCGCGGACCGCGTCACTGGGGGCGCCCCGGAAGACCTCCGTGAAGGCCTCCCCGGCGGCGGCCCGCCCCAGGTCGCCGGTGGCGCGTTTGCCGATCAGGTCCGGCCGGGAGTCGGTGTAGCGGATCCCGTCGGGGGTCAGGACCGCGATGAAGTCGAGCCCGGAGGCCTTGCGGGCGGCGTCGGCCAGCGGCTGGAGCTCGGCGGTGGGGTTCGGGGAGGCCAGGGCGGCGGGCAGGCCGGGGGCGTGGGCGAAGGCCTCGGCGGCGGCCAGCGAGCGGTTGCGGGCGTCCTTCTCGCCGTCGTAGCGGGCCTGGAAGACCAGGGCCACGGCGGCGGCCGTGATCAGCAGCAGCACGATGAGGGCCTGGAGGGAGAACACCTGACCGGCGAGACTGTCCCGGGCCAGGGAGAGGCGCGCGAGCAGGCTCCCCGGCCGCGTCTCCCTGTGCCGACCCGAACGTCCGGTCATGAGCCATTTCTAACACTGTCACCGGGTATGGGGGCGTTGGCCGCCGCCGTGCGGTACGCGCGCGGGCTGCGCCCGAAGGCCGCCGCGAAGTGCTGGCGGAAGGTCACCTCGCTGGCGAACCCCGCCCGGCGGGCCACCTCGGGCACCGGATGGTCGGTGCGCTCCAGCAGCTTGCGGGCCTCGTCCAGCCGGCGGCTCAGCAGCCATTGGTGGGGTGTGGTCCCGGTGGCGGCCGTGAAGTGCCGGGCGAAGGAGCGCGGGGACATCCCGGCCCAGCGGGCCAGGGTGGCCACGTCCAGCGGCTCGTGCAGCCGGCGCAGGGCCTGCTGGCGTACGGCGGCCAGCGCCTCGGCCGTCCGGTCGGCGGCCGGGGTGGGCCGGTCCAGGTACTGGGCGTGGTCCCCGGTGCGGAAGGGGCCCGTCACCATCGAACGGGCGATGGCGGCGGCGGCCTCCGCGCCGTGGGCCTCGCGCACCAGGTGCAGGCACAGGTCGATGCCGGAGGCGACCCCGGCGGAGGTCCACAGCCCGTCGTCCTCCACGAACAGCGGGGCCTCCTCCACCAGCACCGCGGGGTGGCGGGCGGCCAGCTGCGGGGCCAGCCACCAGTGCGTCACCGCGCGCCGCCCGTCCAGCAGTCCCGCCTCGGCGAGGACGAACGCCCCCGCGCACAGCGCCGCCACCGGTACGCCGCGGGCGTGCGCCTGCCGCAGGGCGGCCAGCACCGGCTCGGGCGTCGGGTCGGTGGGCTCGGCCAGGGCCGGCACGACGACCAGGTCGGCCCGGTCGAGCCAGTCCAGGCCGCGGTCGGGGGCGAGGGTGAGCCCGCCGGGCAGGGCGATGGGCCCGGGCTCCAGCGCGCAGCGGCGCAGCTCGAACGGGGGCACCCCGCTGCGGCTGCGGTCGGGCCCCCAGACCTCGGTGATCACGGCGAGGTCGAAGGCGCGGATGCCGGGCTGGGCGACGATCGCGACGCGGTGCATGCGGCCACTCTGCCAGAGGCCCGCCCGGTGATCCTGCCAGGCTGGCAGGATCCCATCGTTTCGCGTCCCCGTCGCCCCTGGGGCGCGGGGGCGGGGCGAACCATGATCGACCCATGACCGAGAACGCGATCGAGATCGCCCCCGACAGTGCCCTGATCGTCATCGACGTGCAGAAGGGCTTCGACGACGCCTCCTTCTGGGGCCCGCGAGACAACCCGGCGGCCGAGGACAACATCGCCGCCCTGATGGACGCCTGGCAGGAGACGGGCCGCCCGGTGGTGCTGGTCCGGCACGCTTCGCTGCGCCCGGGGTCCGTCCTCGCCGCCGACCGGCCCGGCCACGCCTTCAAGGACTTCGTCGCCGAGCGGGCCGGGCGGGAGGCCCTGCTCGTCACCAAGACCGTGAACTCGTCCTTCTACGGCACCCCGGACCTGGGGGACTGGCTCACCGCGCGGGGCATCCGGCAGCTGGTGGTCACCGGCATCCAGACCAACATGTGCGTCGAGACCACCGCCCGGATGGGCGGGAACCTGGGCTACGAGGTCCTCGTCCCGCTGGACGCCACCCACACGTTCGACCTCGCGGGGCCGGAGGGCCTCACCCTCACCGCCGCCCAACTGGCGGCGGCCACCGCCGTCAACCTCCACGGCGGCGGCTTCGCCCGCGTGCTCACGACGGCGGAGGTCCTGGCCGCGGTGTGATCCCGTACGTGCGCTCCACACCCGTGCGCCCCAACGCGGCGCGGGCTGTTCGCGGCCCCGCCGGCGCCCCCGGACGGCCGAGGCCCGGCACCCCCGTAGCGGGGTACCGGGCCTCGGGAGCAACGGCCGGCCGGGTCAGAGGACCTCGGCGGCGATGTTCTCCGCGACGCGCTCCAGCAGGGGCCCCGCGTTCGGGATGGACTTCGCCGGGTCCGGCTCCAGGTCCGTCAGGGGGTACGCCTTGCGGATGCCCGCCGCCTCCAGCGCCTCCTGCCCCAGCAGCAGCCGCCCGCACACCGCGACCACCGGCTTCCCCGCGGCCCGCGCCGCCGCCGCGACACCGGCCGGGGCCTTGCCGTGCAGGGTCTGCTCGTCCAGGGAGCCCTCACCGGTGATCACCAGTGTGGCCCGCTCCAGCGCCGGCGCGAAGCCGAGCACCTCCAGCATCAGCTCGATGCCGGGGCGGAAGCTCGCGCCCAGCAGCAGCGCGCCGTAGCCGATGCCGCCCGCGCCGCCCGCGCCGGGGGAGGCGGCGAGCTCGGCGGCCTTGGGGCCGATCGCCTTCTCCAGCACCTGCGCGTAGTGGCCCAGCGCCGCGTCCAGGGTCGCCACGTCCTGCGGCGAGGCCCCCTTTTGCGGGCCGTACACCGCCGCGCAGCCCTTCGGGCCCGTCAGCGGGTTGTCCACGTCGCTGGCCAGGACGAAGTCCACGTCCGCGAACCGCGGGTCGACGCCCGACAGGTCCGCCGACGCCAGCGAGGCCAGCGCGCCGCCGCCCGGGCCCACCGGTGCGCCGTCCGCGTCCAGGAACACCGCGCCCAGTGCGGCGAGCATGCCCGCGCCGCCGTCGGTGGTGGCGCTGCCGCCCACGCCGAAGACGATCGAGCGCGCGCCCGCGTCCAGCGCGGCCTTCAGCAGCTCGCCGGAGCCGTACGTGGTCGCCGTCAGCGCGGCGAAGGTGCCCGCGGGGAGCAGCTGGAGCCCGGAGGCCTCGGCCATCTCGACCACCGCGGTGCCGTCACGGAACGCGAAAGCGGCCGTGACCTGCTCGCCGAGGGGACCGGTGACCCGGACCTCCCGGCGTTCGAACCCGGCCGCCACGGCGGCCGCGACCGTGCCGTCGCCGCCGTCCGCGACGGGGAGGGTCTCGACCTCCACGCCCGGTACGGCCCGGCGAAGACCCGCCGTCACCCGCTCCGCGACCTGAACGGCCGTGAGCGAGCCCTTGAATTTGTCCGCGGCGATGAGCACGCGCGCGGCCTCAGTTACTGCTCCGTCCGTCACCTTGCTAATCCCTTGCTATCGAACAGTGCAGTCGCGCCGCCATGAGCTTATCCGGAGGATCCTCCTATGCCCACGAGTGGCCTGGGCCACATGCGGCGTGCCATGCGCCTAAATACGGATATACGCCTGCATAGTGTGGCCGCATGAGCGCGGAATCACTGGAAGAGGCACGCCCGGACGCCCTCGGCGCGGGGCCCGGCGGCGGCCCGCCGGACGACAGTCCCGACCGTACGGTCGTCACCGTCGGGGTGGCCGCCGTGCTGGCCGTCGTCGCCTGGGCCGCCCTGGGCAAGGACTCCTTCGACAGCGCCTCCGGCTCCGCCCTGGCCTGGGTGCTGGACAACTTCGCCTGGCTCTTCGTGATCGCCGCCGACGTCTTCCTCGTCCTGTGCGTGGTCCTCGCCGTCAGCCGCTTCGGCCGCATCCGGCTCGGCGCCGACGACTCCGAGCCCGAGTTCGGCAACCTCGCGTGGATCGCGATGATGTTCAGCGCCGGCATGGGCATCGGCCTGATGTTCTACGGGGTGGGCGAGCCCCTCACCCACTACCTCGCCCCGCCCCCCGCCAGCGGCGCCGCCCCCCGCACCGGCGACGCGGCCCGCGCCGCCCTCGACTACTCCTTCTTCCACTGGACCCTCACCCCGTGGGCCATCTACGGCATCGCCGGCCTCGCCCTCGCCTACGCCACCTTCCGCAAGGGCCGCGGCAACCGCCTCAGCTCCGCCTTCGTCCCCCTCATGGGCGAGCGCCGGGCCGCCGGCTGGCCGGGCAGGGCCATCGACCTGCTCGCCGTCTTCGCCACCGTCTTCGGCACCGCCACCAGCCTCGGCCTCGGCGCCCTCCAGGTCGCCGAGGGCCTGAACATCACCACCGGGATCCGCGCCTCGACCGGCGTCGAGCTGGTCATCATCGGATCGCTCTCCGCCGCCTTCGTGCTGTCCGCCTTCTCCGGACTGCACAAGGGCGTCAAATGGCTCAGCACCCTCAACGTCGTACTCGCCGCCGCCCTGATGCTCTTCGTCTTCCTGCTCGGCCCGACCGTCTACGTCCTCGACGTGATCCCCGCCGGCGTCGGCAGCTATCTGCACGAGCTGCTGCCCATGGCCAGCCGCACCGGCGCCTTCACCGACCGGGCCTGGCTCGGCGCGTGGACGATCTTCTACTGGGCGTGGTGGCTCTCCTGGGCCCCCTTCGTCGGCACCTTCATCGCACGGATCTCCCGCGGCCGCACCATCCGCGAGTTCCTCGTCGGGGTGCTCCTCGTCCCCTCCGGCGCCACGGTCGTCTGGTTCTGCGTCATGGGCGGCACCGCCATCCGCCTGGACTCCACCGGCGCCGCCGACCTCGCCGCCAAGGCCAAGGAGGGCGCGGAGGCCTCGCTCTTCGCGATGCTCGACGCCCTGCCGCTCGGCACCCTCACCTCCTGGGTGGCCATGGCCCTGGTCATGACGTACTTCATCACCAGCGCCGACTCCGCCTCCCTGGTCATGGGCTCGCTCACCAGCCGCGGCTCCCTGCACCCGCCGACCTGGCTCGTGGTCACCTGGGGCGTCCTGATGGCCGCCGTCGCCGCCGTCCTGCTCGTCGCGGGCGGCCTGAAGTCCCTCCAGGCCGCGACCATCCTCGTCGCCCTGCCGTTCGTGCTCGTCATGCTGCTGCTGTGCTGGGCGCTGCTGCGCGAACTGCGCGAGGACCCCGGCGCCGGACCCGCCCGCCACCCCGCCCTGCACGGGCTGCGCGACGCCGTCCGGGCCATGGTGGGCGAGGCCGTCACCGAGGCGAACCCCGTCCGCCACCCCCGGCTGCGCCGCGTCGCCGAGGGCCGGGGCCGCGACCGCGAGGACGGCCCGGACCCGCGGGGGTGAACCACCCGGAACGGGTCCCGGGCGGGCCCGTTAGGGTGGCGGCGTGACCACCACGGATGACTTCGCCACCTACATCGCGAGCCTGCCCCGGGTGCTGGCCGGCGCCGCCGCCCTCTTCCGCGACGAGCGGGGCCGGGTCCTGCTCGTCGAGCCCAACTACCGCGAGGGCTGGGCCCTGCCGGGCGGCACGATCGAATCCGACCTGGGCGAGTCGCCCCGTACGGCCGCCCGCCGCGAGAGCGCCGAGGAGATCGGCCTCGACCTGCCCCTCGGCCGGCTCCTCGCCGTCGACTGGAGCCTGGGCGAGGGCCGCCCGCCGCTGGTCGCCTACCTCTACGACGGCGGCGTGCTCGACTCCGCCCAGCTGGCGTCCATCACCCTCCAGGAGGAGGAACTGCTCTCCTGGAAGCTCGTCGAGCCCGCCGAGCTCCCCGCCTACCTCCTCGGGTCGCTCGGCCGGCGCACCCAAGAGGCCTGTCGCGTACTGGAGTCGGGGGAGGGGACCGTGGAACTGGAGAACGGCCGCCGCCCCGGGAACGCCTGAACCGCCCCACGCCCCTGCCTGTCCCGAACGCCTCGACCCAGGGCAGAATCAACAGATGATCACGATGTACGCCTGGCCGAGCACGGCCGACGGTCCCGACGCCCTTCCCATGGTCCACTTCACCACCGAGGAGCAGTCGGGCGGCGAGGTCTCCCCCGAGGGGATGCCGGTCTGGCTGTTCGACACCGCGATCCGCGAGGGCGGCTGGGCCAACTTCGAGGACTTCGAGGCCTGGTCCGCGCCCGCCGAGGGCTGGCAGGCCTTCTACCGCCGGGAGGACGACGTCCTCGCCGTCACCGGCCCCGGCCCCTGCGAGGGCTGGTACCAGGGCCGGCTCGGCGCCGACGGCGACTGGGTGAAGGCCGCCGCGACCCAGCAGAGCCTGGTCCTGCTCGCCGCGCCGGTCCAGCACCCGTCCCTCTACGCCTACGCCGTCGAGGCGGGCGCCGGTTTCGCGCTGCTGGTCCCCCTGGCG
Source organism: Streptomyces sp. NPDC032091 (assembly GCF_055580265.1). Classification (NCBI taxonomy): domain Bacteria; kingdom Bacillati; phylum Actinomycetota; class Actinomycetes; order Kitasatosporales; family Streptomycetaceae; genus Streptomyces; species Streptomyces sp. NPDC032091. The sequence continues at coordinate 78,719 of NZ_JBVILR010000019.1, forward strand.
GTGGTCTGACCCCGGTCAGGCACCGCGGCCCTCGAACTCCAGCAGCCGCACCTTGCGCTCGATCCCGCCGCCGTAGCCCGTCATCGAGCCGGAGGCGCCGATCACGCGGTGGCAGGGCACGATGATGCCGACCGGGTTCTTCCCGTTGGCCAGGCCCACCGCACGGGAGGCGCCCGGCTTCCCGAGCTCCGCCGCGAGCCGCCCGTAGGACCAGGTCTGCCCGTACGGGATCCGGACGAGCTGCTCCCAGACGCTGCGCTGGAACGCGGTCCCCTCCAGCTTCACCGGGACGGTGAACTCGGTCAGCTCGCCGGCGAAGTACGCGGTGAGCTGCCGCACCACCTCGGGGAACGGCTCCTCGGCCGCCGCGACCCGCTCGCCGAAGGACTCCTCGTCCGGGCGGTGGCGCTGGCCGGTCATGTACAGCCCGCTCAGGACCCCGTCGGTGGCGACGAGGGTCAGCGCCCCGTACGGGCTGTCGACGACGGTGTGCTGCCTGGTGCTGGTCACGACGGTGCTCCTTCTGCGGGCATGCGGTTGATCGGGTGGTCGTCGGTGGCCCAGAGGTACTGGACGGCGTACGCGCGCCAGGGCCGCCAGCCGGCCGCGCGGGCGGTGAGCGCGGCGGGCGTCGAGGGCAGCCCCAGCCCCCGGGCGGCCTTGCGGACCCCGAGGTCGGAGGGGAGGAAGGCGTCCGGGTCGCCCAGGGCCCGCATCGCGATGATCTCCGTGGTCCACGGCCCGAATCCGGGCAGGGCGCCCAGCCGGGCGCGGGCCACCTCCCAGTCGCTGTCGATGCCCAGCGGCAGGGAGCCGTCGGCCAGGGCCGCGATCAGGGTGGTGAGCGTGGTGCGGCGGCTGCGCGGCATCGACAGCGCCTCGGGATCGAGGCCCGCCAGCGTCCCGGGGGAGGGGAACAGGTGCGTCAGCCCGCCCTGCGGGTCCTCGACGGGCTCCCCGTACGCGGTCACCAGGCGGGCCGCGTGGGTCCGCGCGGCGGCCGTGGACACCTGCTGCCCGAGCACCGCCCGTACGGCGAACTCCGCCGCGTCGACGGTACGGGGCACCCGGCGCCCGGGCGCCTTGTCCACCAGCGGGGCCAGCAGCGGGTCGGTGCGCAGCTGGTCGTCGACGGCCTCGGGGTCGGCGTCCAGGTCGAGCATCCACCGGCAGCGGCTGATGGCGATGGTCAGGTCCCGCAGGTCGGTCAGCGCGAGCCGGCAGCCGATGTGGTCGGGGCCGGGGGTGAGGGCGACGATCCCGGAGCCGTGGGGGAGCCGCAGCGTCCGACGGTAGGCCCCGTCCCGCCACTCCTCCACGCCGGGGACGGCGGTGGCGACGAGGTGGCCGAAGAGGTTGTCGGGGTTCAGCGGGGCCCGGTAGGGCAGCCGCAGGCTCAGGGTCCCGGGGATCCGCGGCTCCCGCCGCCCCGCCCGGGCGGCGCGGGCCCGCAGCTCGCCGGGGGTGAGGGCGAAGACCTCGCGGACGGTCTCGTTGAAGTTCCGGATGGAGGAGAAGCCGGCGGCGAAGGCGACGTCGCCCATCGGCAGCTCGGAGGTCTCGATCAGCAGCCGGGCGGTCTGCGCGCGCTGGGCGCGGGCCAGGGCGAGGGGGCCGGCGCCGAGCTCGGCGTTCAGCTGCCGCTCGACCTGCCGGGCGGAGTAGCCGAGCCGCGTGGCGAGCCCGGGGACCCCCTCGCGGTCGACGACCCCGTCCTGGATGAGCCGCATCGCGCGGGCGACGGCGTCGGCGCGGGCGTTCCACTCGGGGGACCCGGGGCTGGTGTCGGGCCGGCACCGCTTGCAGGCCCGGTAGCCGGCCTGCTGGCAGGCGGCCGCGCTGGGCAGGAAGCTCATGTTCTCGACCTTGGGCGGCACGGCCGGGCAGCTGGGCCGGCAGTAGATGCCGGTCGTCCGGACCGCGGTGAAGAACCACCCGTCGAAACGGGCGTCCTTCGACTGCACGGCCCTGACGCAGCGGTCGGTGTCGGTGTACATGGCTCCAGCATCCCGGCCGGCCGGGGGTGGGGCTGGCGGTTTTCCGACATCAAGCCTAGCCCTCCCGGGGGGCGGGGGTGGCGTGGTCCCGCTGCGCGGGGCGAGGTCCCCTACCCGCCCTTCGCCCGTTCCCTGGGGGCTCCGCCCCCAGACCCCCGCGCCTCAAACGCCGGCTGGGCTGGAAATTCGCTGCGCGAATTCCAGCCCGCGCGGCGTTTGAGCGCACCGGGCGCGGAGCGCACGGTATCGGGGTCAGGGGCAGAGCCCCTGGGAACGGTGGAAGGGCGGGTAGGGGACCTCGCCCCGCGCAGCGGCACCCGCGCAGCCCCGCCGGGGAACGGCGAAGGCCCCGGGGGCCAAGTGGGACCCCGGGGCCTTCGGAAGCTGCGCCGCGCTACGGGAGCTGCGCCGCGCGGGCCTCGCGTCGGTTGTGGCGGAACGTGTTCGCCCGCCGCGTCGTCGCGAACAGCGGAATCGTCGCCGCGAGGGCGATCTGCAGCGCGCACCCCGTCTGGAGCAGCAGCTGGCCGCCCGGGGCGTCGAACGCCCAGGCCGCCAGGAGGCCCATGGCCCCCACGATCCAGCTGAGCATCGCCGCCGCGAGGGCCCCCCGCGGCTTCGGGTACTCGACCCGGCTGACCATCAGCCAGGCCACGCCCACGATCGCCAGCAGCGTCGGGACGAACGGCAGCTCCAGCAGGACGATCGAGACGACCGTCAGCGCGCCGAAGGGGCTCGGCATGCCCTGGAACATGCCGTCCTTCATCGTCACGCAGCTGAATCTCGCCAGGCGCAGGACCACGGCCAGCAGGACCACGATCGCCGCCAGCGCCGACACCTTCTGGTGCGCGTCGTCGGCGACCATCCCGTAGACCAGCACGAAGTACGCCGGCGCGAGGCCGAAGCTGATCAGGTCGGAGAGGTTGTCCAGCTCGGCGCCCATCGGGGAGCTGCGCAGCTTGCGGGCGACGATGCCGTCGAAGAGGTCGAAGACCGCCGCGAGCAGCATCAGTATCACCGCGGTCGCCGCGCTGTGCCGGGCCATGCCGGACTCGCCGCTGCCGGTCAGGTGCGGGATGAGGATCCCGGTGGTGGTGAAGTACACCGCCATGAACCCGCAGGTCGCGTTGCCCAGGGTGAGCGTGTCCGCTATCGACAGCCGCAGCGAGAGCGGCATGTCGTCCTCGGCGGACTCCTCCGGGGCGGACTCGGGCACCCAGCCGGTGGCAGGAGTCTCGGGGTCAGTCACGGTCAATTCGGGTCACCCCCGCGGTGGTGGCCTGACCGACCTCGACCGCGACCTCGACGCCCTCCGGGAGGTAGATGTCGACGCGGGAGCCGAAGCGGATCAGACCGATGCGTTCGCCCTGCTCCACCTTGGTGCCGGCCGGCAGGTACGGGACGATGCGACGGGCGACGGCGCCGGCGATCTGCACCATCTCGATGTCGCCGAGCTCGGTGTCGAAGTGCCAGACGACGCGCTCGTTGTTCTCGCTCTCCTTGTTGAACGCCGGGACGAACCCGCCGGGGATGTGCTCCACGGACGTCACCGTGCCGGCCAGGGGCGCGCGGTTGACGTGGACGTTCAGCGGGCTCATGAAGATCGCGACGCGGGTGCGCCCGTCCTTCCACGGCATGATGCTCTGCACCACACCGTCGGCGGGCGAGATGACGCGGCCCTGGGCGATCTCGCGCTCGGGGTCGCGGAAGAACCACAGCATGCCCGCCGCGAGCGCGGTGGTGGGCACGGCCACAGCGGCCCAGCGCCCGGACTTGCGGGCCCGGGCCAGGCTGAGGGCCGCGGTGGCAACGGTCGGCAGAAGCCACGGCGATGCTCCGCGCGCGAGGCGTACGCCGAGTCGGCTGTCGCGAGGTGCAGAGGTTTGGCTGTGGGGCATGGATGACCTTCGTAGCGGGTGATTGCCGCGCCGCAAACGGGGGGACGGGACGGCGGCTTTACTGGAATGCTATCGGTTGCGCGCAACAACTGGGCAAGCCAGAAGCCGAGTCGATGGCCCCCAGCCAGTGACTCGCAGTGACTCTCCCACGGAAAACCGTGGGATGAGTCACCGCAAAAGGGACTTTCAGCCCTGGACTCGGTACTCCTCCAGCAGGCGGCGCCCGATGATCATTTTCTGGATCTCGGCGGTACCTTCACCGATCAGAAGCATCGGGGCCTCCCGGTAGAGACGCTCGATCTCGTACTCCTTCGAGAATCCGTAGCCGCCGTGGATGCGGAAGGCATCCTCGACGACCTCCTTGCAGTATTCGGAGGCGAGGTACTTCGCCATGCCGGCTTCCAGGTCGTTTCGTTCCCCGGAGTCCTTTTTGCGTGCTGCGTTCACCATCATGGCATGGGCCGCTTCGACCTTGGTAGCCATCTCGGCCAGCTTGAACTGGATGGCCTGGTGCTGGGCGATGGCCTTGCCGAAAGTGTGACGTTGCTGGGCATAAGAGACACCCAGCTCGAACGCACGCTGCGCGACGCCACAGCCACGGGCCGCCACGTTGACGCGGCCGACCTCGACCCCGTCCATCATTTGGTAAAACCCTCGGCCGGTCTGGCCGCCGAGGACCCGATTGGCCGGAATGCGCAGTCCGTCCATGATCAGCTCGGTGGTGTCGACACCCTTGTAGCCCATCTTGTCGATCTTGCCCGGGATGGTCAGGCCCGGGCGGACCTCACCGAAGCCCGGCTCCTTCTCGACGAGGAAGGTGGTCATCGACTTGTGCGGGGCCGTGCCCTCGGGGTGTCCTTCGTCACTCCGCACCAGGACGGCCACCAGGGTCGACGAGCCGCCGTTCGTCAGCCACATCTTCTGGCCGTTCAGGACGTACTCGTCGCCGTCCTTGACCGCCTTGGACGTGATGGCCGACACATCGGAGCCCAGTCCCGGCTCCGACATCGAGAACGCGCCGCGCACCTCGCCCAGCGCCATGCGCGGGAGGAAGTACTCCTTCTGCTCCTGCGTGCCGTGCTGCTTGAGCATGTACGCCACGATGAAGTGGGTGTTGATGATGCCCGAGACGGACATCCAGCCGCGCGCTATCTCCTCGACGCACAGCGCGTAGGTGAGCAGCGACTCACCCAGGCCGCCGTACTCCTCGGGGATCATCAGGCCGAAGAGGCCGAGCTCCTTGAGCCCGTCGACGATCTGCTGCGGGTACTCGTCGCGGTGCTCCAGCTCGGTCGCGACCGGGATGATCTCCTTGTCGACGAACTCCCGGACGGTCTTCAGGATCTCCTGCTGGACGTCCGTGAGCCCGGCGGTCTGGGCGAGTCGGGCCATGGCTACTTCCCCTGTTCCTTCAGCTGAGGCCGGCCGGGCTGCTCGCCGCCGCGCGCCTTGATGTACGTCTCGGTCGGGACCATCACCTTGCGCCGGAAGACGCAGACGAGGGTGCCGTCCTGCTTGTAGCCCTTGGTCTCCACGTACACGATCCCGCGGTCGTCCTTGGACTTCGACGGGGTCTTGTCGAGGACCGTGGTCTCGCCGTAGATCGTGTCGCCGTGGAAGGTCGGCGCCACGTGCCGCAGGGACTCGATCTCCAGGTTGGCGATGGCCTTCCCGGAGACGTCCGGCACGGACATGCCCAGCAGCAGCGAGTAGACGTAGTTGCCCACGACCACGTTCTTGCCGAAGTCGGTCGTGTTCTCCGCGTAATTGCTGTCCATGTGGAGCGGGTGGTGGTTCATGGTCAGCAGACAGAAGAGGTGGTCGTCGTACTCCGTGACCGTCTTCCCGGGCCAGTGCTTGTAGACCGCGCCGACCTCGAACTCTTCGTAGGTGCGTCCGAACTGCATGGCGCTCAGGCCTCCGGGATCTCGAACTTGGTGGTGCGCTGCATGCCGGCGGCCCGGCCCTTGCCGGCGATGACCAGGGCCATCTTGCGGCTGGCCTCGTCGATCATCTCGTCGCCGAGCATCGCGGAGCCCTTCTTGCCGCCCGCCTCGGAGGTGCACCAGTCGTACGCGTCGAGGATCAGCTCGGCGTGGTCGTAGTCCTCCTGCGAGGGGGAGAAGACCTCGTTGGCCGCGTCGACCTGGCCCGGGTGCAGGACCCACTTGCCGTCGAAGCCCAGGGCGGCGGCGCGGCCGGCGACCTCGCGGTAGGCGTCCACGTCGCGGATCTGGAGGAAGGGGCCGTCGATCGCCTGGAGGTCGTGCGTGCGGGCCGCCATCAGGATCCGCATCAGGATGTAGTGGTAGGCGTCCGCCGGGTAGCCGGGCGGCTGCATGCCCACGACCAGGGACTTCATGTTGATCGAGGCCATGAAGTCGGCCGGGCCGAAGATGATGGTCTCCAGGCGCGGCGAGGCGGCGGCGATCTCGTCGACGTTCACCAGGCCCTTGGCGTTCTCGATCTGCGCCTCGATGCCGATCTTGCCGACCTCGAAGCCCATGGTCTTCTCGATCTGGGTGAGCAGGAGGTCGAGCGCCACGACCTGCTGGGCGTCCTGGACCTTCGGCAGCATGATGCAGTCGAGGTTCTGGCCGGCGCCCTCGACGACCGTGATGACGTCGCGGTACGTCCAGTGGGTGGTCCAGTCGTTGACGCGCACCACGCGGGTCTTGCCGGTCCAGTCGCCGTTGTTCAGCGCGTCCACGATGGTGTGGCGGGCGCCTTCCTTGGCGAGCGGCGCGCAGGCGTCCTCCAGGTCCAGGAAGACCTGGTCGGCCGGCAGACCCTGGGCCTTCTCCAGGAACCGGGGGTTGGAGCCCGGCACCGCGAGGCAGGAACGGCGCGGCCGCAGCCGGTTCACGGGGGACGTGGGCGTGGTCATGCGGAGACCTCCAGGGGGTCGAGCTTGTTCGCTTTCCGGATCTCGTCGACGATACGGCCGATGATCTCCGTGATACCGAAGTCCTTGGGTGTGAAGACGGCGGCGACTCCGGCCGCCTTGAGGGCGATGGCATCGGCGTTCGGAATGATGCCGCCGAGGACCACGGGGATGTCACCCGCCCCCGCCGTACGGAGGCGTTCCAGCACGTCCGGCACGAGCGCGCTGTGCGAGCCGGACAGGATGGACAGTCCCACGCAGTGCACGTCCTCGGCCAGCGCCGCCGTCGAGATCTCCTCGGGCGTCAGCCGGATGCCCTGGTAGACGACCTCGAAGCCGGCGTCGCGGGCCCGCACGGCGATCTGCTCGGCGCCGTTGGAGTGCCCGTCCAGGCCGGGCTTGCCGACCAGCAGGCGCAGCCGGCCGGAGCCCAGCTCGTCCGCCGTGCGGGCGACCTTCTCGCGGACCAGGGCCAGCGGGGTGCCCTCCTCGGCGGTGACGGCCACCGGGGCCGAGGAGACCCCGGTCGGGGCGCGGAACTCGCCGAAGACCTCGCGCAGGGCGTTGGCCCACTCGCCGGTGGTGACACCGGCCCGGGCGCACTCCAGGGTGGCCTCCATCAGGTTCTCGGTCCCGGCGGCGGCCTCCTTCAGCCGGTCCAGGGCCTGGCCCACGGTCGGGAAGACGAACGGGTCTCCCTCCCCCTGCCGTTCCGAGGACTCCTGCCGCTCGGCGCGCCAGCGCACGATCCGCTCCACGGTCAGCGCCTCGGTGGCCGGGTCGACCGTCATGATCGCCCCGTCGAGGTCGGCGGTGAGCGGGTTCTCCTCGGTCTGCTGGAAGCAGTTGACGCCGACGATCTTGTCCTCGCCGGCCTCGATCCGGGCGCGCCGCTCGGCGTGCGAGGAGACCAGCTCGCCCTTGAGGTACCCGGACTCGACGGCGGCCATCGCGCCGCCCATCTCCTGGATCCGGTCGATCTCGGCCAGGCAGTCGGCGACCAGGGAGTCGACCTTGGCCTCGATGACGTGGGAGCCGGCGAAGATGTCCTCGTACTCCAGCAGGTCGCTCTCGTGCGCGAGGACCTGCTGGATGCGCAGCGACCACTGCTGGTCCCAGGGCCGGGGCAGGCCCAGCGCCTCGTTCCAGGCGGGCAGCTGCACCGCGCGGGCGCGGGCGTCCTTGGAGAGGGTGACGGCCAGCATCTCCAGCACGATGCGCTGGACGTTGTTCTCCGGCTGCGCCTCGGTGAGGCCGAGGGAGTTGACCTGGACGCCGTAGCGGAAGCGGCGCTGCTTGGCGTCCTCGATGCCGTAGCGCTCCCGGGTGACCTGGTCCCAGATGCGGCCGAAGGCGCGCATCTTGCACATCTCCTCGATGAAGCGGACGCCCGCGTTCACGAAGAAGGAGATACGGGCGACCACCTCGCCGAAACGATCCTCCGGCACCTGGCCCGAGTCGCGCACCGAGTCCAGGACGGCGATCGCGGTGGACATCGCGTACGAGATCTCCTGGACCGGGGTGGCCCCGGCCTCCTGGAGGTGGTACGAGCAGATGTTGATCGGGTTCCACTTCGGGATGTGGTTGACCGTGTACGCGATCATGTCCGTCGTCAGGCGGAGGGACGGTCCCGGCGGGAAGACGTGCGTCCCGCGCGAGAGGTACTCCTTGACGATGTCGTTCTGGGTGGTGCCCTGGAGCTTGGCGATGTCCGCGCCCTGCTCCTCGGCGGCCACCTGGTAGAGCGCCAGCAGCCACATGGCGGTGGCGTTGATCGTCATCGAGGTGTTCATCTGCTCCAGGGGGATGTCCTGGAACAGCCGCCGCATGTCCCCCAGGTGGGAGACGGGGACGCCGACCCGGCCGACCTCGCCGCGGGCGAGGACGTGGTCCGGGTCGTAACCGGTCTGCGTCGGCAGGTCGAAGGCCACCGACAGGCCGGTCTGTCCCTTGGCGAGGTTGCGGCGGTACAGCTCGTTGGACGCCTCGGCCGTGGAGTGGCCGGCGTACGTCCGCATGAGCCACGGACGGTCCTTCTGGCGCTCTGTCATCTCAGGCGATCCTTACGGCCTTTGAGCGGACTCAGACGTTGCGGAAGCGGTTGATGGCGTCGAGGTGCTTGGCGCGCAGCTCGTGGTCGCGGACGCCCAGGCCCTCCTCGGGGGCGAGCGCGAGGACGCCGACCTTGCCCTGGTGGAGGTTGCGGTGGACGTCGTACGCGGCCTGGCCGGTCTGCTCCAGGGAGTAGACCTTGGAGAGGGTGGGGTGGATCTTGCCCTTGGCGATCAGACGGTTGGCCTCCCAGGCCTCGCGGTAGTTCGCGAAGTGCGAGCCGATGATCCGCTTCAGCGACATCCACAGGTAGCGGTTGTCGTACTCGTGCATGTAGCCCGAGGTGGAGGCGCAGGTGGTGATGGTGCCGCCCTTGCGGGTGACGTAGACGGAGGCGCCGAAGGTCTCGCGGCCCGGGTGCTCGAAGACGATGTCGATGTCCTCGCCGCCGGTCAGCTCGCGGATGCGCTTGCCGAAGCGCTTCCACTCCTTGGGGTCCTGGGTCTGCTCGTCCTTCCAGAACTTGTAGCCCTCGGCGTTGCGGTCGATGACCGCCTCGGCGCCCATGGACCGGCAGATCTCGGCCTTCTCCGGGGAGGAGACGACGCAGATCGGGTTGGCGCCACCGGCCAGGGCGAACTGGGTGGCGTAGGAGCCCAGGCCGCCGCTGGCGCCCCAGATGAGGACGTTGTCGCCCTGCTTCATGCCGGCGCCGTTGCGGGAGACCAGCTGGCGGTAGGCGGTGGAGTTGACCAGGCCGGGGGAGGCGGCCTCCTCCCAGCTCAGGTGGTCGGGCTTCGGCATCAGCTGGTTGGACTTGACCAGCGCTATCTCGGCAAGGCCGCCGAAGTTGGTCTCGAAGCCCCAGATGCGCTGCTCGGGGTCGAGCATCGTGTCGTTGTGGCCGTCCGAGGACTCCAGCTCGACCGACAGGCAGTGCGCGACGACCTCGTCGCCCGGCTTCCAGGAGTTGACCCCGGGGCCGGTGCGCAGCACGACGCCCGCGAGGTCGGAGCCGATGATGTGGTAGGGGAGGTCGTGGCGCTTGCTGAGGTCGCTCAGCCTGCCGTAGCGCTCCAGGAAGCTGAAGGTCGACACCGGCTCGAAGATCGAGGTCCAGACCGAGTTGTAGTTGACCGAGGAGGCCATGACGGCCACCAGGGCCTCGCCCGGGCCGAGTTCCGGCACCGGGACCTGGTCCAGGTGCAGGGACTTGCGGGGGTCCTTGTCCCGGCTGGCGAGACCGTCGAACATCTCGGTCTCGTCCTTGTGCACGGTGATCGCGCGGTACGAGTCGGGCAGCGGCAGCGCCGCGAAGTCTGCGGCGGTGGCGGACTGCGACTGAATCGCGTCCAGGATGTCCTTCACGGTGTTGCCTCCGGCTGAGCGCTGTTTGAGGGTGCGCAGAGGGGTACGCGGTGCGTGCGTGGGAGCTGGTCGTGGGTGCTGCGAGGTGCCGTCGGTCCGGCGGGCTGTGGTGCGGCCGCGCCTGTGGTGGGGCGGGCGGGGGCCTGGTGACGCAGGCATCCGGGGCGCGTTCCGTGCCGAGTGGGCGTGGACCGCGGGGACGTCCGGACGGGATTCAACGTATGGCACCCCGTGTCACTCGGCAAGGCACTGCGTGCCAAAAATTTCTCTCATTTGCCTACTGACCTGCGCAGATGAGCGATGATCGATCAGAGTTACCCACGAGTAGGGGCAAGCCGGACAAACGAAAGCGGCCGCCCCCGTACCGGGAGCGGCCGCTGTGACGCGAGCGACTTACCTGTTCTTGAGTGCTTCTTCGATGGTCCGCATGACCTCGTCGAGCGGGGCGTCGGTCCGGGCCACCGCGACGAGCACCTCGCCCTCCGTGCGCACCGCCGTCTGCGGGACCGCCGGAGCGCCGCCCAGCGAGCGGCCGGCGCCGATCCCCGACCCGAAGGTCTTGCGGACGATTCCGAAGGCGTGGTCCAGCTGCGCCTCCACGTCCCCCTGGCCGCCGGCCCGCAGCCAGCGCCGCAGCACGTGGTTGTGCGCGGTCACCACCGCGGACGCGGCCACCTCGGCGAGCAGCGGGTCGTCGTTGCCGTCGTGGTGGTCGGTCTCGTCGAAATGGGCCAGCAGGTAGCGGGTGAACAGCCGCTCGTAGCGGGCCACCGAGGCGATCTCCCGCTCCCGCAGCGCCGGTACCTCGCGGGTCAGCCGGTAGCGCTCCACCGACACCGCCGGCGAGGCGGCGTACATCTTCATGACTTCCTTGATCCCCCGGCACACCGTGTCCAGCGGGTGCTCGTGCGCCGGGGCCACGTCCAGGACCGCCTCGGCGCGGATCAGGGTGTCGTCGTGGTCCGGGAAGATCGCCTCTTCCTTGGACCGGAAATGCCGGAAGAAGGTCCGGCGCGCCACCCCGGCGGCCGCGGCGATCTCGTCGACCGTCGTGGCCTCGTACCCCTTCGTCGCGAACAGCTCCATGGCCGCCGTCGCGAGCTCGCGGCGCATCTTCAGGCGCTGGGCCGCCGCCCGGGTGCCCGCCGTGCCCTCGGGGGCGTCGGAGGCCGAGGAGGCGCGGGGTGAGGTCTTGGCGGGCTGGGACATAGAGCGAAAGTACTTCATCCGGGCGGGTGTGCGCGCCGGAGGGGGGTGGGCGGGGGGCGGATGCGGGGGAGAGCCCGCACTGGGCTCGGGAGGGTGTGTCCGCCGTGAGGGTCCGGCGGACCCGAGCAGCCCTCCCCACGCATCCTGCTCAGGGCCCGGCGGGTTACCGGCGGGCGTACTCACGGAATCCGCGGCCGGTCTTCCGGCCCAGGCAGCCCGCGGCGACCAGGTGCTCCAGCAGCGGCGACGGGGCCAGGCCCGGGTCGCGGAACTCGCGGTGGAGCACCTTCTCGATGGCCAGCGACACGTCCAGGCCGACCACGTCGAGGAGCTCGAACGGGCCCATCGGGTAGCCGCCGCCCAGCTTCATCGCGGCGTCGATGTCGTCGAGGCTGGCGTAGTGCTGCTCGACCATCTTGACCGCGTTGTTCAGGTACGGGAACAGCAGCGCGTTCACGATGAACCCGGCCCGGTCCCCGCAGTCCACCGCGTGCTTGCGGACCTTGCCGCAGACCTCGCGGACCGTGGCGTGCACGTCGTCGGCGGTCAGGACGGTCCGGACCACCTCGACCAGCTTCATGGCCGGTGCCGGGTTGAAGAAGTGCATCCCGATCACGTCCTGCGGGCGCTCGGTGGCCCGCGCCACGGCGATCACCGGCAGCGAGGAGGTGGTGGTGGCCAGCACCGCGCCGGGCTTGCAGACCTTGTCCAGGCCCGCGAACAGCTGCTGCTTGACCTCCAGGTCCTCGGCGACGGCCTCCACGGCCAGGTCCACCTCGGCGAAGGCCTCCAGCGACCCGGCCGGGGTGACCAGCGCGAGGGTCTGCGCGGCGGCCTCCTCGGTCAGGCGGCCCCTGGACACCGCACGGTCCAGGGACTTCCCGATCGCGGCCTTCGCGGCCTCCGCCTTCTCCTGGCTCCGCGCGGCCAGCACCACCGGGTATCCGGCCTGCGCGAAGACCTGCGCGATCCCGCTCGCCATGGTCCCGGAGCCGGCCACGCCGACCGAGTGGACCGGGCGGCCCGAGCCCAGCAGGGAGCCGTCCAGCGGCGTCTGGAGGTCGCGGACGACCACAGGGCTGCCCGGGGCCTCGTACGTGTAGAAGCCGCGGCCGGCCTTCTGCCCGGTCAGGCCCGCCTCCACGAGGTGGCCCAGGATCGGGGCCGGGGCGTGCAGCCGGTCGCCGGAGGAGGCGTACATGGCCTCCAGGACCGTACGGGCGGTGTCCACGCCGACCAGGTCGAGCAGGGCGAGGGGGCCCATCGGCAGGCCGCAGCCCAGCTTCATGGCCGCGTCGATGTCCTCGCGGGAGGCGTACTTGGCCTCGTACATCGCGGCGGCCTGGTTGAGGTAGCCGAAGAGCAGGCCGTCGGCGACGAAGCCGGGCCGGTCGCCGACCGCGACGGGCTCCTTGCCCAGCTCCCGGGCCAGGGCGGTGACCGCCTCGACCGCGGCGGGCGAGGTCAGCACGCTGGAGACGATCTCGACGAGCTTCATCGCCGGGGCCGGGTGGAAGAAGTGCATGCCCAGGACGCGCTCGGGCCGCAGCGACTCGGCGGCGAGCCGGGTCACGGACAGCGCGTTGGTGCCGGTGGCCAGGACCGTGTCGGGCCGGACGATCGCGTCCAGTTCCCGGAACACCCGGAGCTTGAGGTCGTAGTCCTCCGGGACCACCTCGATGACCAGGTCGGCGTCGGCGGCGGCGGACAGCTCGGTGGAGGTGCGGAAGCGGGCGAGGACCTCCTCGCGCTCCTCCTCGGTGAGCTTGTACTTGGCCACCGAGCGGGCCGTGGCGGCCGCGAGGGCCCCGGCGGCCCGGCGGGCGGCCGTCTCGCTGACGTCGATGCCGACGACCTCGCGGCCGGCCCGGGCGAGGACCTCGGCGATGCCGGTGCCCATGGTGCCCAGGCCGACGACGGCGATGGTGTGCGGGGAGGAGGGACTGGACGTGGACGGAAGGTCCATCGCGGGACTCCAGTGGAATGAGGGTGACGACTGAGGGAGGGCGCGCGCGGCGCACGGTGCGCGCGAAGAGCCGTACGGCCTGCCGGATGGGCTGCGGCCGTGCGGGGAGCGGGCCCGGAGGGATCGCGCCCGGAAGTGGGCGCGGGGGCCTGGGCGGCACGACCCTGTCCCGGGGTCCTGCCGTGCGTACGGGTGGAGCGGTGAACCGACTGACACGGGGCGGCTGCGTCACCAGGCCGGTCCCGTGCGTGTGGAAGAGACAGTAACTCGGCGGTAACTCGCGCGCCAGAGCGCGGAGATGTGACCTGTACCGCCCAAATGTACCGATCATCGATGATCGATCAGCCGGGGCGCGTGCAACTCCGCGGAACCCGGCGTGGCGCGGCTCGGGGAGCCCTAGGGTGGCCGCGTGAACGAGGTACTGGAGCGCCTGCGGGCGGAGGCGGACGGATCGCCCGGGTACGAGACGCTGCTGGCGGCCGGCCCGGACGGGCTGGCGGCCTCGCTGACATCGGCCGGGCAGCCCCTGTGGGCCCGCGAACTGGCCGCGTACCGGCTGGGAATGGCGCGGGACCGGCGGGCCTTCGAACCGCTGGTCCTGCTGCTCAACCACCGGGACCCGGCGCGCTGCGAGGCCGCCGCGCAGGCCCTCGGCGTGCTCGGCGACCCCCGCACCGCCCGCGCCGCGGCCGCCCTCGCCACCAATACCCTGCGCACCGCCTACGCCCTGCACCCGGTGCGGCTGCTGGCCGCGCTGCGGGCGCCCGAGTCGGCCCCGGCGCTGATCTCCACCCTGTCGCGGCTGCTCGCCCCGCACGATCCGTACTGGCGGGTGGCCCTGGCCTGCGTCGAGGGCCTGGGCGCCCTGGCCGACGCCCGGGCCCGCGACGTCCTGGTCCGCGCCCAGGCCCACCCCAGGCTCGCCCTGGCGGCCACCGACGCGCTGAACCGTCTGATGGCCCACCACCCCGACGCCTGACCCCCCGGCCCGGGCGTCATGCGGCGGGCCGCCCGCCGGAGGTCAGCCGCGGAAGCCCAGCAGCCCGTGCAGGGCCGCGCCGCCCGCCGAGGACGGGACCGCCCGGGTCTGCGTCGTCGGCTTCGGGGCCGGCTGGGCGGGGCAGGTGGCGTCGGAGGCCTCTCCGGTCCTCAGGTACGCCGCCAGCTTCTCGTCGAGGCACTTGTTGCCCGCCAGCGCGATCCCGTGGTTGCCGCCGCCCTGTTCCACCACCAGCGCCGAACCCGCCAGCCGGCGGCGCATGCCCACCGCGCCCTCGTAAGGGGTCGCGGCGTCCTCCGTCGCCTGGAACAGCAGCGCCCCCGGGAGCGCGGTGTTCGTGACGTCCGGGGCCTGGAGCGGCTCCGTCGGCCAGAACGCGCACGGCGCGTTGTACCAGGCGTTGTTCCAGGTCATGAAGGGCGCCTTGGCGTGCGTGCGCCACATGTCGGCCCGCCACTTGTTCCAGTCCTTCGGCCAGGCCGAGTCCCGGCACTGCACCGCCGTGTACACGCTGTACGAGTTGCCCGCCGAGGGCTCCACCGCCCCGAACCGCTCGTACGCCGCCACCAGAGGCTTCGGGTCCCCCTTCACCGCGTACGCCGCGAACGCCTCGGCCAGGTGCGGCCAGTAGCCGTTGTAGTAGCCGCCCGGCATGTAGGTGTCCTCCAGCTCCGCCGGGCCCACCTTCCCGCCGGCCGGCGTCCCGCGCAGCGCCTCGCGCATCCCGTACCAGCGCCGCTCCACGGCGGCCGGGTCGGTGCCCAGGTGGTACGTGGAGTCGTACTGCGCCACCCAGGCCAGGAACGCCTTGTGGCGGGCGTCGAAGGCCTGGTCCTGGGCCAGGTTGTCCTCGTACCAGACCCCGCCCGGGTCGACCACGGAGTCCAGGACGAGGCGGTGCACCCGGTCCGGGTGCAGCTTGGCGTACACCGCGCCCAGGTAGGTGCCGTAGGAGTAGCCGAAGTAGCTGACCTTGGGCGCCCCCAGGGCCGTGCGCAGCACCTCGAGGTCACGGGCGGCCGAGACGGTGCCGACGTACGGGAGCACGTCCGCGTGCTTGGCCTGGCAGGACTCGGCGAAGGAGCGCACCCGGTCCAGGTTGGCCTGCTCGGTGGCCGCGTCCAGCGGCACCGAGTCCGGCCGTACGGGCTTGAAGTGCCCGGCCCCGCAGTCCAGCGCGGGCTCGCTCTTGCCCACCCCCCGGGGGTCGAAGCCGATCACGTCGTACCGGGCCGCCACGTCCTTGGGCAGGGCCGCGGCCACGAACCCGGCCAGGGCGCGGCCGCTGCCGCCCGGACCGCCCGGGTTGACCAGCAGCGGGCCCTGGAAGGCGGAGGCGGGGGCGGTGTGCGGGACCCGGGTCAGGGCCAGGGAGATCTGCCGCCCGGCGGGCCGCTCGTGGTCGAGGGGGACCCGGAGGGAGGCGCACTGCAGGGTCGGGTAGCGGGGGGTCGCGCAGCCGGTCCAGCGCAGCGCGGCGGCGGCCGGTGCGGGTGCGGGCGCGGGCGCCGGGGCGGCGGCGGTGACGGGGCTCGCGAGGGCGGCGGCGACCGTGGAGATCGCCAGCAGCAGGGCGGCGCGCCTCTTCACGGGGCCGCGCTGCTTCGCGGGGTGCGGTACGGGGTGGAGCATGGGGCCTCCCAGCCGAGGGGTCTGGGCGGAATCGTCCCGGAAACCGCGCCCGGAAAGCGGGATTGGGCGCCCTATTGGCCCGATGTGATGACCCGTCGGGCGGCGTCCGGGTCACGGGGCCGCCCCCGGTGACGCGCGCTGCGACTCCGCCCGGGCCGCCCCGGCCGGGACACCGGCCCGCCGCCCCGGACCACGCGCCACCGGCCCCCGGGGCCGCAGACGGCCTACCACCGGCCCCGCCGCGCCGCCCGCCCCGAGGCCGTGCGGGCGGCGGCCGCCGGCGCGGCAGGCCCGCCACCCCGCGCGGCGGGGCCCGGACCCGGAGGGCCCCGCCGGTCACGTCCCGCGGCCCTCCGGCCCGGGCGGGCCCGCCGGGGCCGCCGCGCTGGCCGACTCGCGGCTGTGCCGGCGCGGCGGGCCCGCCGCCCCGTGCTGCGGGGTCCGGACCCGGAGGGGCTCCGCCGGGCGCGTCCCCGGCCGGGGCGGGCCTACTGCCGGTGCCGCCGCGCCGGCCGACTTGCGGACGTGCGGGCGTCGGACCGTCGGCGCGGCAGATGCGCCACCCCGTGTCGCGGGGGTCGAACCCGGACAGGCCCGCCGGGCACGTCCCCGGACCCCCGGCCCGGGCGTGTACGGCTGAGGACGCCGTCAAGGAGGCGGTGGTGTCGTGAACACGGCGGACGGGATCCGGCGGGCGCCGCCGTGTCCGGCGAGGGCCTCGAAGAGCTGGACGCGTCGCCGCTCCGGCAGCGGGACCGGGACACAGACCGCAAGCCGGGCTCCCGCCTCCGCGCGGCCGGCCGGCGGGCCGGAAAAGGGCCGGCGGGGGCAGTGGGGTTCGAGGCCGGGCACGCCGGCAGGCGACGGCCCCGCCGCCCCGGTCCGGCTGCGCCGGACGCCCGTCCCAACTCCCCGACCAGCGCCGCAGGCGCCCGTCCCGTGCCGCCGGCGTCCGCCTCGCGGCGTTGGCGTCCGCCTGTGCTGTAGGCATCCGCCTCGTGGCGCGCAGGCGCCGGTCCCGTGCGTCCGTCCCGCGCACCGGCATCCGTCCCGTGCCGCAGGCATCGGTCCGGTGCCGCCGGCTCGTGCCGTAGGCGTTGGCCTGATGCGTCCGGCTCGTGCCACAGGCGTCGGTCCGGTGCGCCCGTCCCGTGCCACAGGCGTCGTCGGCACGGTGAGCCAGCCCTGTGCCGCAGGCGTCGTCGGCCCGGTGCGCCCGGTCCGGGCCGCAGGCGTCCGTCCCCTGCGTCCGTCCCGCGCGTGGGCGTCCGGCTCCTGCCGCAGGCGTCCGGCCTCCGTCCCGTCCGGTGCCCCCGGCCGCGTCGCAGGCCCCGGCTCCGGGGGGCCTTCCGCTTCGGCGGCGGGACCGGGTGCGGACGTCCCGGATTTGGGCGCCCGCCCCGGAGGTGGTTGGCTTGCCGCGAAGAACGGACACCACAGCTGGAGGAACAGGTATGGCGCAGGTCGAGGCCACCACGGAGCGCATCATCGGGGCCGACGCGGAGACCGTCTTCGACGCGCTGGCGGACTACACCGGCACCCGGGGCAAGCTGCTCCCCGAGCACTTCAGCGAGTACGAGGTGCGCGAGGGCGGCGACGGCGAGGGCACCCTGGTCCACTGGAAGCTCCAGGCCACCAGCAAGCGCGTCCGCGACTGCCTGCTGGAGGTCACCGAGCCCACGGACGGCCAGCTCGTGGAGAAGGACCGCAACTCCTCCATGGTCACCACCTGGACCGTCACCCCGGCCGGCGAGGGCAAGTCCAAGGCCGTCGTCAGCACCGTCTGGAACGGCGCGGGCGGCGTCGGCGGCTTCTTCGAGCGCACCTTCGCGCCCAAGGGCCTCGGCCGCATCTACGACACCGTCCTCGACAACCTGGCCCGGGAAGTCGAGGCCTGACCGGCGCCTCCGGCCGCCGTCAGGGCAACTCCCCTGGCGGCACTCACCGGTTCGGGTGGATTTCCCCGGCCCGCGGCGGACGTTCCCGGCGCCCGGGCCGCACGCGCGCCGCGCCCGGCCCCGCGCCCCGCGCGGCCCGGGCGTGGCCCCGGGCCGGGGAGCCCCCGGGCGGCTAGGGTGGGGCCCCAGTCGACCCGACCCACCGGGGGCCCGATGAAGATCCTCATCTCCGCCGACATGGAAGGCGCCACCGGCGTCACCTGGCCCGCCGACGTGCTGCCGGGCACCCCCCAATGGGAGCGCTGCCGGGGCATGTTCACCTCCGACGTCAACGCCGCGATCCTCGGCTTCCACGACGGCGGCGCCGACCGGGTGCTCGTCAACGAGGCCCACTGGACCATGCGCAACCTGCTGCTGGAGGAGCTCGACGCCCGCGCCGAGATGATCACCGGCCGCCACAAGTCCCTCTCCATGGTCGAGGGCGTCCAGCACGGCGACGTCGACGGCGTCGCCTTCGTCGGCTACCACACCGGCGCCGGGGCCGAGGGCGTCCTCGCCCACACCTACCTCGCCAACTCCCTCACCGGGGTCTGGCTCGACGGGCTGCGCGCCAGCGAGGGCGTCCTCAACGCCCATGTCGTCGCCGAGTACGGAGTCCCCGTCATCCTCGTCACCGGCGACGACCTCACCTGCGCCGACGCCGCCGGCTACGCCCCCGACGCGCGCACCGTCGCCGTCAAGGACCACGTCTCGCGCTACGCGGCCGTCTGCCGCACCCCGGCCCGCACCGCCGCCGACATCCGGGCCGCCGCCGCCGAGGCCGTGAAACTCGCCGTCCGCCACGAACCGGTGCGCGGCGGCCCGCGCACGGTGGAGGTGGAGTTCGACGCGGAGCACCTGTCGATGGCCGCCACCGTCGTCCCGGGCGTCGAACGGACCGGCGAACGCCGGATCGCGTACACCAGCGGGACCATGTACGAGGCGATCCGCACCTTCAAGGCGGTCACCACGGTCGTCTCGGCGGCTCTGGAGGAGCAGTATGGCTGACATGGAACGGCTGGACGGCGGCCCCGGCGCGGCGGGCCCCCACGCGGCGGTCTCGCTCGCGGCGGCCCCCGACGGGGCCCTGGACCGGGCCCTGAGCGGGGCCCTGGACGCGGCCGCGTTCGACGAGGTGACCGCGTTCACCTCCGAACTGATCCGCATCGACACCAGCAACCGCGGCGGCGGCGACTGCCGGGAGCGCCCCGCCGCCGAATACGCCGCCGAGCGCCTCGCCGGGGCCGGACTGGACCCGGTCCTCCTGGAACGCACCCCGGGCCGCACCAACGTGGTGGCCCGCATCGAGGGCACCGACCCCACCGCGCCCGCCCTCCTCGTCCACGGCCACCTCGACGTGGTCCCCGCCGAGGCCGCCGACTGGAGCGTCGACCCCTTCTCCGGCGAGGTCCGCGACGGGGTGGTCTGGGGCCGCGGCGCGGTCGACATGAAGAACATGGACGCGATGGTGCTGGCCCTCGTACGGGCCTGGGCGCGCACCGGCGCCCGCCCGCGCCGCGACATCGTCATCGCGTTCACCGCCGACGAGGAGGACAGCGCCGTCGACGGCTCGGGCTTCCTCGCCGACCACCACCCGCACCTCTTCGAGGGCTGTACGGAGGGCCTGAGCGAGTCCGGTGCCTTCACCCTGCACACCGGACCCGGCCGGGCCCTCTACCCCATCGCCGCCGGCGAACGCGGCACCGCCTGGCTGAAGTTGACGGCACACGGCCGCACCGGGCACGGCTCCAAACCCAACCGCGACAACGCCGTCACCCGCCTCGCCGCCGCCGTCGCCCGCATCGGCGACCACGAGTGGCCGCTGCGCCTCACCGACACCGTCGCCGCCTGCATCACCGAACTGGCCGCCCTCCAGGGCCTGTCCGTCGACCCGCGCGCCCCCGGCGTCGACCTCGAAGCCGTCCTCGGCAAGCTCGGACCGGCCGCCGCCCTGGTCGAGGCCACCCTGCGCAACAGCGCCAACCCGACGATGCTCAGCGCCGGTTACAAGCTGAACGTGATCCCCGGCCACGCCACCGCCCACGTCGACGGCCGCACCCTGCCCGGCGGCGAGGCCGAGTTCGCCGCCGTCCTCGACGAGCTCACCGGCCCCGACGTGGACTGGGAGTTCCACCACCGGGAGGTCGCCCTCGAAGCGCCCGTGGACGGCCGGACCTACGCCGTGCTGCGCGAGGCCGTCGAACACTTCGACCCCCACGGGCACGCCGTCCCCTTCTGCATGGCGGGCGGCACCGACGCCAAGCAGTTCTCCCGCCTCGGCATCACCGGCTACGGCTACTCCCCGCTCAAACTGCCGCCCGGCTTCGACTACTGGGACCTGTTCCACGGCGTGGACGAACGGGTCCCCGTCGACGCCCTGCACTTCGGCGTCCGCGTCCTGGACCGCGCGCTGCGGACCCTGTGATGGGGGCCCGCTGATGGCGGCGGCCGCCGCCTGCGCGCCCTACGGCAGCTGGCCCTCGCCGCTCACCGCCGCCCACGCGGCCGCCCACGACGGACGCCCCGAGTACGTGGGCACCGTCGGCGCGGAGGTGTGGTGGACCGAACCCCGACCCGAGGAGGGCGGCCGCCGCACCCTGGTGCGCCGGCCCGCCGACGGCGGCCCCGCCCGGTCGGTACTGCCCGCGCCCTGGAACGTGCGCAGCCGGTTCACCGAGTACGGGGGTCTGCCCTGGGCGGGGGCCGAACGCGCCCGCGGGGGACCGCTGGTGGTGTTCGTCCACCACACCGACCAGCGGCTCTACGCCTACGAGCCCGACGCGCCCGGAGCCCCGCCGCCCCGTCCGCTGACCCCGGTCTCGGCGACCGGCGGCGGGCTGCGCTGGGCCGACCCGGTGCTGCGCGGGGCCGAAGTGTGGTGCGTGCTGGAGGAGTTCACCGGCCCCGCCCCGGGTGAAGTGCGCCGGGTCGCGGCCGCCGTCCCGCTGGACGGCTCCGCCGCCGCCGACCGGGGCGCCGTCCGGGAGCTCACCGACGACCGCCACCGCTTCCGTACCGGGCCGAAGCCCTCCCCGGACGGGCGGAGCGCCGCCTGGCTGGTGTGGGACCACCCCCGGATGCCCTGGGACGGAACGGAGCTCCAGCTGGCCGACGTACGCCCCGACGGCACGCTCGGCGCGCCCCGTACGGTGCTCGGCGGCCCGGAGGAGGCCGTGGCCCAGTCGGCCTGGGCCGCCGACGGGAGCCTGCTCGCGGTGAGCGACCGCGGCGGCTGGTGGAACCCGTACCGGGTGGACACCGCCGGCGGCGGGGCCGTCGCCCTGTGCCCGCGCGAGGAGGAGTTCGGCGGTCCGCTGTGGAAGCCGGGGCTGACCTGGATGGCGCCGCTGCCGGAGGGGACGGTCGCCGTCCTGCACGGCCGGGGCTCCTGCGTCCTCGGCGTCCTCGACCCCGACACCGGCGACCTGGTGGACGCCGCCGGGCCCTGGACGGCCTGGCAGCCGGGCCTGGCCGTCAGCGGCACCCGCGTCTACGGGGTCGCCGCCAGCCCGCGCAGCGCGTACGAGGTCGTCGAGCTGGACACCGCCACCGGGCACGCCCGGGTGGTCGGCGCCCGGGCGGCGGACCCCGTGGACCCGGCGTACTACCCCGAGCCGCAGAGCCGCACCTTCCCCGGCCCCGGCGGCCGCGACATCCACGCCCACGTCTATCCGCCCCACCACCCCGCCCTGCGGGCCCCCGCCGACGAGCAGCCCCCGTACGTGGTGTGGGCGCACGGCGGCCCCACCGACCACGTGCCGCCCGTACTGGACCTGCACATCGCCTACTTCACCTCGCGGGGCATCGGCGTCGTCGAGGTGAACTACGGCGGCTCCACCGGCTACGGCCGCGCCTACCGCGAGCGGCTGCGCGAACAGTGGGGCGTCGTCGACGTGGAGGACTGCGCGGCCGTGGCCCGCGCCCTGGCCGACGAGGGCACCGCCGACCCCCGCCGCCTCGCGATCCGCGGCGGCAGCGCGGGCGGCTGGACGGCGGCCGCCTCCCTGGCCGCCACCGGCCTGTACGCCTGCGCGGCGGTCATCTACCCTGTCCTAGACCTGAGGGGCTTCGCCGCCGAGACCCACGACCTGGAGTCCCACTACACCGACGGCCTCGTCGGCCCGCCGCAGACCCTGGGACCGCGCTGCCGCGAACGCTCGCCCGTGGCCCGCGCCGACCGGATCACCGCACCGTTCGTCCTCCTCCAGGGCCTGGAGGACCCCGTCTGCCCGCCCGCCCAGGCGGAACGCCTGCTGGCCGCGCTCCGCGCCCGGACGCCGGCGGTCCCACACGCCTACCTCACCTTCGAGGGCGAGGGCCACGGCTTCCGGCGGGCGGAGACGATGGTCCGGGCACTGGAGGCGGAACTCTCCCTGTACGCGCAGGTCTTCGGCTTCGACAGGTCGGACGTACCGCGGCTGGAACTGCGCGGCGACTGAGCGGGCGCGGCTCGGCCCGGCCGTGGCGGTCCGGCCGGGCTCAGGCCGTACGGAGCCAGACGCGCAGCGGGCCGAGCGGGCTGAACCCGGCGCGTACGGCGGCGTCCAGGTCCGCGCCGTGCTCGTATCCCACCACCGGCAGCTCCGGCCAGTGGCGGGCGGCCGTGCCGAGGGCGACGGCCCGGGCGGCGTCGGCGTCCTCTCCGCTCCCGCCGAACACGTTCGAGACGCCCACCACGCCGCCGCCGGTGCTGAGGACGGCCCCGGCCGCGATCCGGCCCCCGTCACGGCCGGCCAGGAAGACGACGCCCTCCCGCAGCAGGCCGGAGTGGAACAACCCCTCGCCCTCCCCGCCCGCCCAGGCCGCCTCCCACCGAGCCAGCTCCCCGGGTGCCTCCACCTCGTCCCACTCCAGCCGGCCGCCGGCCGGTGCGGCGGCGGCCCCCTCCGGACGGTGGACCCACTGCGCCTCGAACAGCACCTCGAACCCGGCCGGGGACAGGTCCAGCGAGGCGAAGCTGTCCTTCACCGAGCAGCCCGGGGTGGCGGTGTCGACGCCGGCGAGCACCTCGGCGGCCGTCGCCGAGGGGGCGAGGGTGACGGCGTCGGGGTACAGGGGCGGGGTGCGGCGGGGGCTGCACCACAGGCCGCGGCGGAAGTGGCCGCCGCGGACGACGGCGGCGCACCACTCCGCGTTGTTGCGGGCGGCGGCGGCGAGCAGGGCGGGGGCATCCGGGTCGGTGATCACACCGGGGATGCTGCCACGGGCCGTAGCCTGGGTCGATGCCGTTTTCCACGTCCACGTACCTGAGGGAGGGCGCGCGGGTCGGGCTGCGCCCCTTCCGGCCCGCCGACGGACCGGAGTTCACCGCCCGGGTCCGCGAGAGCCGCGCCCTGCACGAGCCCTGGCTGTACCCGCCGGACACGATCGAGGAGTACGAGCCGTACGCCGCCGGCCTCGCGGAAGGCGGGGTCCGGGCCGGCTTCCTGGTCTGCGAGCTCGCCGGCGGGGCCATCGCCGGGTTCGTCAACGTCAACAACATCGTGCGCGGCGCCTTCCAGTGCGGGGCGCTGGGCTACGGGGCCTTCGCGCACGCGGCGGGGCGGGGGCTGCTCGGCGAGGGCCTGGACCTCCTGCTGGAGCACGCCTTCGCGGACCGTGACCGGGACGGCCTGGCGCTGCACCGGCTGGAGGCGAACATCCAGCCGGGCAACACGGCGTCGATCGGCCTGGTCCGGGGGCGGGGCTTCCGCCGGGAGGGGCTCTCCCCGGACTTCCTCCACGTCGCGGGCGCGTGGCGCGACCACGAACGGTGGGCGCTCACCGCGCCGACGCCCTGACACCCGGCCCGCGCTCCGCTTTGCGTAATCCTGACCGGTGGTGATGCGCGGAACCCCTGTGCACCGCCCGTGGTGGCGTGTTCCATTCCTCCATGGCCACCACCGTCCGACGTGTCCCGCTGACCCTCCCCGCCGCCCCGCTGGGCCCCGACAACCCGCTGCCCGCCCTGCGCGCCCCCGACGGGGTCCACGCCCTGGACGAGCGCTCGCGCGAAGGGCTGCCGCGCGACATGGCCCGTCAGATCGGGTACGAGCCGCTGCGTTCCCTGCTGCCCGTCCGCATCCGCGACGGCTACGGACGCCGCCGCGCGGAACGGGAGTTCGACGCCGTCGTCATCGACAACGGCCGGCTGCGCGCCACCGTGCTGCCCGGCCTCGGCGGGCGGGTCCACTCGCTCGTCCACCTCCCCACCGGGCGTGAACTCCTCTACCGCAACCCCGTGTTCCAGCCCGCCAACTTCGCCCTCAACGGCGCCTGGTTCTCCGGCGGCATCGAGTGGAACATCGGCGCGACCGGCCACACCGCCCTGTCCTGCGCCCCGTTGCACGCCGCGCTCGTGCCGGCCCCCGACGGGGGCGTCATGGTGCGGCTGTGGGAGTGGGAGCGGCTGCGCGACCTGCCGTTCCAGGTGGACCTCTGGCTGCCGGAGGACTCGGACTTCCTGTACGTCGGCGTCCGCGTGCGCAACCCGCACGAACGGCCCGCCGCCGTCTACTGGTGGTCCAACACCGCCGTCCCCGAGGATGCCGGCACACGGGTCCTCGCCCCCGCCCGGGAGGCCTGGCACTTCGGCTACGAGCGCGCGCTGCGGCGGATCCCCGTCCCCCGGTGGGAGGACGCGGACCGGACGTACCCGCTGGACAGCACCTACCCCGCCGACTTCTTCTACGAGGTCGAGCCCGAGGCCGCCGCCCGCCCCTGGATCGCCGCCCTCGACGCCGGGGGGCAGGGCCTGGCGCAGGCCTCCACGGGGCTGCTGCGCGGACGCAAGCTGTTCGTGTGGGGCGCGGGCGCGGGCGGCCGGCGCTGGCAGGAGTGGCTGACGGAACCCGGTACCGGGGGCTACGCCGAGATCCAGGCCGGACTGGCCCGGACCCAGCTGGAGCACGTACGGCTCGACGCCGGGGCGGAGTTCAGCTGGCTGGAGGCGTACGGGCCGCTGTCCGCCGACCCGGCGGCGGTGCACGGCGCCGACTGGGCCGCGGCGCGCACCGCGGCCGGGGCGGCGCTCGACGCGGCGCTGCCGCCCGGCACCCTGGACGCGGCCCACGAGGCGTGGCGGCGCGTCTCCGCCGACGCCGAGCCGGACGGCGGGCCGGGGGAGTGGCTGGCGCGGGGCTCGGGATGGGGCGCGCTGGAGGTGCTGCGCGCCGGCTTCGCCCTGCCCGGCACCCCGTTCCCGGAGGCCGTCCTGGAGGAGGCCCAGGAGCCCTGGCTGGGGCTGTGGCGGACGGGTGTCCTCCCGGCACCGCGGCGGGTCGTCCCGCCGGGGCCGAGCCTGGTGGCCCCGCACTGGCGGGACATGCTGGAGACCGCCCCCGCGGACCCGTTGACCGAGTACCACCTGGGCGTGGCGCAGTGGCACGCGGGCGACACCGCGCAGGCCGTGCGCAGCTGGGAGCGCGGACTGGCGCTGGCCCCCTCGCGCTGGCCGCTGCTGCGCTGCCTGGCGGTGGCGGACACGCTGGCCGGCGACCGGGAACGGGCGGCCGACCGGTACGCGGAGGCGTTCGAGGACCTGGCGGCGGAGAGCCGGGGCGGCGAGGCGTGGACCGCCGCCGAGTCCGCGCTCGGCCGGGAGGCGATGGCGGCCCTGCTGGCGGCGGGCCGCCCGGCGGGCGCGCGGGCGGTCTGGGACCGGCTGCGGCCCGCGCTGCGGGAGCAGGGGCGCTTCCGTCTGCTCGCCGCGCGGCTGCTCGCGGCGGAGGGGCACGTCGGCGCGGCCCGGCGGGTGTTCGAGGACGGCTTCGAACCGGCGGACCTCCGGGAGGGGGGAGGAAACCCTGGCGGAGGTCTGGTCGACGGTCTCGGCGGCGCCGCTGCCGCCCCCGTACGACTTCCGCATGCGCCCGCCGACGTAGCCCCCGGCCCCGGGGGTTCCCTCGCGCCCCCGGCCCCGCCGGCGTTCGGGTGGCCCCGGAAATGAGGGGGTCAGGGGCGGAGCCTCACGCGCGGCACAGCAGCTCGCCGTTCAGCACCGAGAACCACGCGTCGGGCGCGGCCCCCCACTCCCGCCAGGCGGCGGCGACCCGGGCCAGGTCGTCGCCCGTCGCGTGCCGCCCGCCCACGGCCGCCTCCGCGTACGACGAGGCCGTCGTCCGGTCCGCCCACAGGCCGGACCACCACGCCACCTCCTCCGGCGTCGCATAGCACCACGCCGTCGCCGACGCGCGGACCTCCGTGAAGCCCGCCGCCCGCGCCCATGACAGCAGCCGCCGCCCGGCGTCCGGTTCGCCGCCGTTCGCGCGGGCCACCCGGCGGTACAGGTCCAGCCACTCCTCCAGCCCCGGCGTCGACGGGTACCAGGTCATGGCCGCGTAGTCGGCGTCGCGCACCGCGACGACGCCGCCCGGCCGGCACACCCGCCGCATCTCCCGCAGGGCCCGCACCGGGTCGCCCACGTGCTGCAGTACCTGGTGGGCGTGGACCACGTCGAAGGTGTCGTCGGGGAACTCCAGCGCGTGGACGTCCGCCACCGCGAAGTCCACGGCGTCCTCCAGCCCCCGCTCGGCCGCGTGGGCGCCCGCCTGGGCCAGGACGTCCTGCGCCGCGTCGACCGCCGTGACCCGGCCGCCCGGCGCCACCAGCTCCGCCAGGTCGGCGGTGATGGTGCCGGGGCCGCAGCCCACGTCCAGCACCCGCAGGCCCGGGCGCAGCTCCCCGATCAGGTAGGCGGCCGAGTTGGCGGCGGTGCGCCACCGGTGCGAGCGCAGGACCGATTCGTGGTGGCCGTGCGTGTAGACGGCCGTCTCGCGGGCGTCGCCCATGGCGGGTCTCCTCCTCGTCGAAGTGCTGTGATCACCGTAGGCGGTCCGACCGGGATATGAGATATGCGTTTTGACATGTGGACAGCAGCCTTGATTCCCAACGGCACGGGCCGGGTCGGTGGCAGGGCGGGGCGGGGGCGAGGACAGTGGGCCGCAGGGGATCGCCGAGGACGGTGAGGACGATGCCGGAGTCGCTGCTCGCACAGCACGCCGCGGCTCTGCGGCTCTTCGGTGAGCGGGTACGGGCCGTCGCGGACGGCCAGTGGGGCGCTCCGACCCCCTGTACCGAGTGGACCGTGCGCGACCTGGTCAACCACGTCACCGGCGAGCAGCTCTGGGTGCCCCCGCTGGTGACGGAGGGGAAGACGGTCGAGGACGTCGGGGACGGGCTCTCCGGCGACCTGCTCGGCGGGGACCCGGCGGGGGCCTGGGAGCGGGCCGCGGCCGCCGGGCGGGCGGCCTTCGGCGCGCCCGGGGCGCTGGAGCGCACGGTCCGGCTCTCCTACGGGCCGACGCGCGGGGCGGCGTACTGCGCGGAGCTCACCGCCGACTGCGTCGTCCACGCCTGGGACCTGTCGCGGGCCATCGGCGCGGACGACCGGCTGCCGGACGGGCTCGTCGAGTTCGCCCTCGAGGAGGTCATGCCGTACGCGGACGGGCTCGCCGCGAGCGGGATGTTCGACGCGCCGCTGGAGGTGCCGCCCGGGGCGGACGCGCCGACCAGGCTCCTCGCCCTGCTGGGGAGGCGCGGCTGACGGCGAGGGATAGCGGGCAATATGGCGGAAATAATCGTATAAAGGGCGGGTCGGGCACCAGGCAGCGGGAAGGCGGGCACGTGGCGGGGATGGCCGAGGGGACGACGGAAGGACCGGCCGGGGCCGGGGTGTGGCGGCTGGCGCCGGAGGGACGGGGGCCGGTCCGGTACGGTCCCCCCGCTCCCGAACCGGGCCTGCCGGTCCTCCCCGAGCTGCGGGCCGCCCTCGCCGGGGCGGCCGACCTGGCCGCCCCCGAACCCCCCGGCGGCGCGGAACCCGTACGCGCCGCCGCCTGCCGGTACTGGGCCCGGCGCGGGCTCCCCACCGAGCCGGAGAACGTCGCCGCCGGGCCCGGCGCGCCCGCCCTGCTGCTCGCGCTGCTCGGCGCGTACGGGGGCGACGTGCTGCTGCCCCGCCCCTGTCCCGCCTGGTGGACCCCCCAGGTCCGGCTGCTGGGACGGCGGGCCTACCACGTGCCCACCCCGGCCGAGTGCGGCGGCGTCCCGGACCCGTACGCCCTGCTGGAGACCGTACGGCGGGTGCGCGCCGAGGGCGGCGACCCGCGCGTGCTGCTGCTGTCCGTGGCCGACGACCCGACGGCCACCGTGCCGCCGCCCGAGATGCTCCGCGAGGCCTGCGAAGCGGCCGCCGACGCCGGGCTGTTCGTGGTCAGCGACGAAAGCTGGCGCGACACCGTCCACCGGCCGCACGACACGCTGGTGCTGAGCCCCGCCGAGATGCTGCCCGACACGGCCGCCGTGCTCGTGGACCTGTCCGGCGCGCTGCTGCCGGGCGGCTGGCCCGCCGCCGTGGCCCGCTTCCCCGCCACCCCGCGCGGCACCTGGCTGCGCGCCCGCACCCTCGACATCCTCACCGCCACCGGCGCCCTGGTGGCGGGCCCCCTCGCCGTGGCGGCGGCGCACGCGCTGGACGAGCCGGACCACGTCGCCGGACGGGCCTACGCGGCCGCCGCCCTGCACGGCGCGGTGGCCGCGGCCGCCCACCGGGAACTGCTCGCCGCCGGGGCGCTCGCCCGGCCCCCACAGGCCGGGCGGCACCTGTACGCGGACCTCACCCCGCTGCGCGCCGGCCTGGCCCGGCACGGGGTGGGCGACGCGATGGAACTGGAGGACTGGCTGGGCGGCCGGCTGGGCTCGCCGACGCCCGGCGGACAGCGGTTCGCGGACGAACTGGGTGCCCTGCGCGTACGGCTGTCGACCGGCCCGCTGCTGGGCGCCACCCCGCGGGAGCGGCTCGCCGCGCTCGGCTCCCGCGACCCACTGGACCTGCCGCACGTCCGGGGCGCGCTCGACCTGCTCGGCTCGGTACTGGCCGGGCTGGCCGACTGACGCCGAAGACCGCCGCCGAACGGAGACCGCTCGATGAGGGACCAGCCGGAAACCCCGGTGACGACCGCCCGCCCCCCGCACCCGGACGGCGCCCCCTCCCCGCCCGCCCCCCTGGCGCCGTCCACCCCCGCGCGCCGCGCCACGCTCCCCGCGCCCCCGGCCGGCCCGGAGCCCGCGGACCCGTCCGCCGCGCACCCCTCCGCCGCGCACACCGCCCCGCGGCCCCTCGGGGAGGTACGGGTCTGGCCGCGGTCGTTCCGGGACCGGCTGACGACACCGCTGCCCGGGGTGCGCGGCCTCGCGCGGCTGGCCAGGGAAGGGGCCTTCCGGCCCGGGCCCGACGGGCTGAGGGGGATCCCCGACCTGCCGTACCGGCCCGCGCCGCTGCCCGAGGTGCCCCCGGGCGCCGTCTGCGCGACCTGGGCCGGGCACGCCTCCTGGGTGATCCGCACCGGCGGGCTGACGGTGCTCACCGACCCGGTCTGGTCCCGGCGGATCCTGGGCACCCCGGCCCGGATGACGCCGCCCGGCGTGCCCTGGGAGGAACTGCCGCCCGTGGACGCCGTGGTGATCAGCCACAACCACTACGACCACCTCGACGCCCCCACCCTCCGACGGCTCCCCAGGGACACCGCCCTCTTCGTCCCGGCGGGCCTCGGCCGCTGGTGCCGGCGCCGCGGCTTCCGCCGGGTGACCGAGCTCGACTGGTGGGAGTCCGCCGAACTGGGCGGCGTGCGCTTCGACTTCGTCCCCGCCCACCACTGGTCCAGGCGCACCCTGCTCGACACCTGCCGCACCCTGTGGGGCGGCTGGGTGCTCACCGACCGGGCCGGCACGGGCCGCACGGTCTACTTCGCGGGGGACACCGGTTACGGGCACTGGTTCGGCGAGATCGGCGCCCGCCACCCCGGCATCGACCTCGCGCTCCTGCCCGTCGGCGCCTACGCCCCGCGCTGGTGGCTGCGCGACGTCCACGCCGACCCGGAGGAGGCCGTACGCGCCTGCCGCGACCTCGGCGCCCGCCGGATGGCCCCGATGCACTGGGCCGCCTTCGTCCTCTCCGCCGAACCGGTCATGGAACCCCTGCACCGCGTCCGCGCCGCCTGGGCCCGCGCCGGGCTGCCCCGCGAGGACCTCTGGGACCTGCCCGTCGGCGCCTCCCGCACCCTCGCCCCCCGCGCGGAGGCGGACGCCGCGGCCGGGGTGGCGGCCAGGCGCCCGTCCGCCGTGCGCGAGGCCCCTTAGGACCGGCCGCGGCCGATCCCCTGGGACCGGCCGCGGCCGGATCCCGCCCCTGTCGTGGACCGCCCGGGTCGGCATACCGTGCCACCACGGAACACCCCGGTGGAGGAAGGCGCGTACGCACGTGGACGACGGTGAGCTGATGTTCCTGGGCGCGGCCCGGCAGGCGGAGCTGGTCAGGGAGGGGAAGGTGACCGCGCGGGCCCTCGCGGAGGCCTCGCTCCGCCGGATCGCGGAACTGGACCGGCACCTGGGCGCGTTCCGCGTGGTGCGGGCCCGCGAGCGGGTCCTCGCCGAGGCCGACGCGTGTGACGCGGCCCGGGAGGCCGGTACGGAACTGCCCCTGCTGGGCGTGCCCGTGGCGGTCAAAGACGAGCTGGACGTGGCGGGGGAGGTCACGACCTTCGGCGGCGCCGCCAACCTGACCCCGGCCGCCCGCGACGGCGAGGCGGTACGGCGACTGCGGGCGGCCGGAGCCGTCGTCGTCGGGAAGACCACGATGCCCGAGTTCGGGCAGTGGCCGTTCACCGAGTCCGCCGCCCACGGCCGCGCCCGCAACCCCTGGGACACCTCCCGCACCACCGGCGGATCCAGCGGCGGCAGCGCCGCGGCGGTGGCGGCCGGCCTGGTCGGTGCCGCGCTCGGCGGCGACGGCGGCGGCTCGATCCGCATCCCCGCCGCCTGCTGCGGGCTCTTCGGCCTCAAACCGCAGCGCGGCCGCGTGCCCACCGCCCCGCAGCCGCACCTGTGGCACGCGCTCGGCACCATCGGCCCGCTCACCCGCGGCGTACGGGACAGCGCCCTGCTCTACGACGTCCTCAGCGGGCCCGCGGACGGCGACCGCTGGACGGCCCGCCCCACCCCCACCGGCTTCCTCCGGGCGGCGTCCACCGAGCCCGGGCGGCTGCGGATCGCCTGGTCGGCCAAGCCCGCCGTGCCGGGCGTACGCCCCCACCCCGAACACGTGGCGGCCCTGCGGCGGACCGCGGAGCTGCTGCGCGAACTGGGGCACGACGTACGAGAGGTGTCCCCGCGCTACCCCGACGCCACGGCGGCGTTCCTGCCGCAGTTCTGCGGGGGCGTGCGGGCGGAGGCGGCGGCCGTGGAGCGGCCGGAGCTCCTGGAGCGCCGCACCCGGCAGACCCTGGCGCTGGCCCGGCTGGTGCCGGACGCCGCGGTGGAAGCGGCCGTACGGGCGGGGGAGCGGCTGGCCGACCGGGCCGACCGGGTCTTCGCCGGGGCGGACCTGCTGCTCACCCCGGCCCTCGCGCACCGGCCGCGCCGGGTCGGCGCGCTGGACGGGGTGGGGCTGGCGGGAGCGCTGATCCGCTCCCGGCCGATGGTCGCGTACACCGCGCTGTGGAACGTCACCGGGCATCCCGCGGCGTCCGTCCCGGCGGGGTTCGGGACGGACGGCCTGCCGGTCGCCGTCCAGCTGGTGGCGCGGCGGCACGAGGAGCCGGTGCTCGTGGGCGTCGCCGCCCAACTGGAATCCGCCCGCCCGTGGACCGGCCGGACCCCGCCCCTGGCCGCCGCCTGAGCGCAAGCCCCCGACCCCGACCGCGCGCTCCGCGCCCGGCGGGGTCAGGGCCCCTCGGCCCCGGCCGGGGACGGTGGGAAACGGCCCGCCTCCAGGGCCGGCCGCCCCGTCCGGTTCCCGCGTCATCGCCCACCCCCGTCGTCCCGGAGGGAAGGAGCCGGCCCGCGACCGCCCCGGGCCCGCCGCCACACCGCCGGGCCCGCGCTGATCACCACCGTCAGGGCCACCGCGACGGCGACGCCCTTCCACGGCTCGGAGAACAGCGAGCCGCCCAGGATCCCGATCAGCCCGTACGTCGCCGCCCAAGCGAGACACGCGGGCGCGTCCCCCCGGGCGAACCGCCGCAGCGACAGCCCGCCCAGCAGGCAGGCCAGCATCACCGGGACCCGGCCCGCCGGAACCAGCCGCGACAGCACCAGGACCAGTACCCCGTGCTCCTCCAGCCCGGCCCGCGCCCGCTCCAGCCGCTCCGGCGCGGCCCGCCGGCGCAGGGACTCCAGCATCCGCGAGCCGCCGCGCGAGCGCACCCCGCGCTGCCCGAGCCAGTACAGCGCGAGGTCCCCGGCGAAAGCCGCCAGGGCCGCCACCCCGAAGACCGGCAACACCCCCAGCGGCAGCGACCGCTGATGGAACGCCACCACCGCCGCGGAACTCACCAGCGCCCCCGTGGGGATCACCGGGACCAGCGCCCCCACCGCGACCAGCACGAACAGCGCCGGATAGCCCACCGCCCGCTGGGCCGTCCCGGGCGGCACCCGCCCGACCACCTCCGCCGCGCCCTGCCACCACCCCGTCACGGCAGCCGCACCCGCTCCCCGTGCCCGGGGACCCGGACGGCCACCTTCGGCGCGAGCACGGCCGCCAGCCGGGCGAACTCCTCGCCCGGCGCGTGGAACTCGTGCGGCCGGACCGCGTCCATGCCGATCGGCCAGTACGTCCCGTAGTGCACCGGCACCGCGGCCGGCGGCGCCAGCCGCACCAGCGCCCGCGCCGCGCCCTGCGCGTCCAGGTGCCCCGGCCCCAGGTACGGCCCCCAGCCGCCCACCGGCAGCAGGGCCACGTCCACCGGCCCGGTCTCGTCGGCCATGGTGTCGAACAGGCCCGTGTCCCCCGCGAAGTACGTCCGCGCCGACCCCTCCACCACGTACCCCAGCGCCCGCACCCGCTGCGGCCCGAACGGCACCCGCCGCCCGTCGTGCCGGGCGCTCACCGCCCGCACCCGTACGCCCTCCCGCACCCCGACCTCCTCGCCCGGGACCACCTCCGTCACCGCCAGGCCCCGCCGCCGTGCGAGCCGCACCAGCCCGGGCACCGCCCGGCCCGCCCCGCGCGGCACCACGAGCCGGGTGCCGGGCGCCAGCCGGGCCAGCGACGGCAGGTGCAGGTGGTCGGCGTGCAGGTGCGACACCAGCACCACGTCCGCCTCGGCGGCCTCCGGCGGGGGCGGTGCCCCGCGCCGGCGCCGCAGGTGGGCCAGCCGCCGGACGAACAGCGGGTCCGTCAGCACCCGTACGCCCGAGTCCCGCACTGTGCACGTGGCGTGCCCCCACCAGGTGATCTCGACCGGCACCCCCGCACCCCCTTCCGCTCGACCCGTCGAGCCTAGGGCCTGTCGTCAAACTCCCGTCTGCCCCGCGACGCCTGGCACGCGCTCTCGCCGCACCGGGCGAAAGCCAAGTACGTCCAGTACGCGGGCTTCCGCCCGGCGCACCGAGAGCACGCACCAGACGCCGCGGGGCCGCCCTCCGGGCGACGACGGGAGTTTGACGACAGGCCCTGGGCCTTCCCCGGCCGGCCCGCCCGGAAGCGGAACTCCGCTGCCCCCTCCTCCGCGGGCCCGGATCGGAGTAGGGTCGGGCGCCATGGATGCGTTGCGCGTGGCCGCGATCACCAGCCTGGCCCCGCTGGAGGAACTCGACGCCGACCCCTTCGCCGTGGACACCCGGAGCCAGCACGCCATGTGCGCGAACTGGGCCGCCGCGCAGGGGTACGTGGTCACCCGGCAGCTGCTCTTCTACGGGCTGCGGGCCGACCACTGCGGGCTCTGGAGCGACGTGGACGCCGGCCACGTCGACCTGTTCGTCGCCCCCAACCGGCGGGTCCTGGCCCGCGCGCTGCGCTCCGTGGAGGAGTTCACCGCCGAGTGCGCGCGGCGCGGCGTACGCCTGGAGACCGCCGGGACCGAGGAACCGCGCTACACCTCCGCCATGAAGGCGGAGGTGCACCGCAGGCTGTCCATGCCCACCGCCGGCTACGACGGCACCTGAGGAGGGGCGCGGCGTGGGGCGGTGGCGGGCCACGGGCGGCGCCCTGGTGCGGATGCTCCTCGTGTGGGCGGTGTCCACGCTGACCCTGCTCGTGCTGGCCGGGATGCTGCCCGACGTCCGCCTCCAGTCCGCCGACGGCGACAGCGTCACCCGCGTCGGGCTGACCGCCGCCTGGGGCGCCGGGGCCTTCGGTCTGCTGAGCGCCCTGGTCTGGCCGCTCGTCGTACGGGCCCTGCTCCTGGTGCCCGCCCTGCTGCTCGGGCTGCTCGTCTTCTTCCTCAACGGCTCCCTCCTGCTGCTCGCCCTCCGCCTGATCCCCGAGGACCGCGGCGCCGCGGTCGCCCCCGAGACGGCGGTGGTCGTCGCCGCGGCGATGTCCGCCGTCGCCTCGGCCGCCTCCACCGCGCTGGCGGTGCGCGACGACGAGGCGTACCGGCGCCGGCTCCACCGGCTCGCCTCCCGGCGCCGCCGCCGCTCCGGACCGCCCCCGGGCGGCCCCCCGGGCCTGGTCTTCCTCCAGCTCGACGGGGTCGGGTACCGGCTGCTGCGCCGGGCGGCCGCCGAGGGGCTGATGCCGACGGTGGCCGGCTGGCTGGAGCGGGGCCACCGGGTCATGCCCTGGCGCACCGACTGGTCCAGCCAGACCGGCGCCAGCCAGCTCGGCATCCTGCACGGCTCCACCTTCGACGTGCCGGCCTTCCGCTGGTACGAGAAGGACACCGGCGAGGTGAGGGTCTGCAACCGGCCCACCAGCGCCGCCGAACTCCAGCGCCGCGCCGTGGAGCGCACCCGGGACGGGGGACTGCTCACCCTGGACGGGGCGAGCCGGGGCAACCTGTTCAGCGGGGGCGCCGACCAGCTGGCGCTGGTGCTCTCGGTCGCGGCCCGGCGCGGCCGCGCCAACCGCTCCCGCGCGGGCTACTTCGCGTACTTCTCCGACCCGGCCAACGCCGTCCGCACCGCCCTGTCCTTCGTCGCCGAGGCGGCCCGGGAGATCGGCCAGTCGCTGCGCTCGCGGCTGCGCCACGAGCACCCCCGGGTGGCGCGCGGCGGCCTGTACCCGCTGATCAGGGCCTTCGCGACGGTCGTCGAGCGGGACGTGGTGGTCTCCGCGGTGATCGGCGACCTGTTCGCGGGCCGGACGGCCGTCTACGCGGACCTGGTGGCCTACGACGAGGTCGCCCACCACTCCGGCCCGCACGGCCGGGACACCGACCGGGTGCTCGCCCGGCTGGACCGGAGCCTGGCGCTGCTCGCCCGGGTCGCCGAGCACGCGCCCCGCGAATACCGCTTCGTCCTGCTCTCGGACCACGGCCAGAGCCCGGGGGAGACCTTCCTCGGACGCTACGGGCTCAGCCTGGAGGACCTGGTCCGGGCGGGCTGCGGATTGCCCGTGCCGCGTCGGGCCGGCCGCACCCGCAGCGGGGCGGAGGCCCGGGCGGCGGTGCTGGCCGCCCTGCACCGGCCGGTGGAGGAGGACGGGGAGGAGGCCCGCCCCGGACCGGGGCCGGACCCGGTGGTGCTGGCCTCGGGCAACCTCGGGCTGATCTCCTTCCCCCGGCTGCCGGGCCGCGCCGGCCGCCGGGCGATCGAGCGGGCCCACCCGGCCCTGCTGCCTACCCTGGCCAACCATCCGGGCGTGGGCTTCCTGCTGGTCGACGGGGAGGTACTGGGCCCCGGCGGGGCCTCGGCGCGGCTCGACGTACCGGGAGCGGCGGAGGAGCTCCTGGCCGCGTTCGGGCCGGGAGCGGCGGACGCGGTCCGCCGGACGGACTCCTTCCCGCACGTGGCCGACGTCATGGTCAACTCCGCCTACGACCCCCGCACCGGGACCGTGCACGCCTTCGAGGAGCAGATCGGCTCGCACGGCGGCCTCGGCGGGGAGCAGGGGGAGCCGTTCCTGATGTGGCCGGCGGCCCTGTCACGGCCGGACCCGGAGCTGGTGGGCGCCGAGGCCGTGCACGAGCTGCTGCGCCGCTGGCTGCGCGAGGCGGACGGCCCCCAGGTCCCCCTCCCGGCGCGTCCGGACGATCATCGGCCGGAGGATCACCGGCCGGAGGGCGCATTGAACGGAACCTTTCCGTCCGCAGCGCGTACCGCGCCGGACGAAAGCCGGTGATTTGGCGCGGACTTCCCGGTGGTCAACCATGTGTTCACCTGCCCACCATGTGAGACATTCCGAGGCGCACCACCGATGACCAGCACCGCAGCCCCGCCCGCCGAGCAGAGCACCGCCCCCGGGGCCGCCGGAAACCATTCGCCGGTCACGCCCGGACAGGCACCCGCCCCGGCCGACCGCCACGCCCGCCGCTTCGGCCTCCCCGTCGCGATCTGCCTCGTCATGGGCAACGTGATCGGCGGCGGGATCTTCCTGCTCCCCGCCTCGGTCGCGCCCTTCGGCACCATCAGCCTGCTGGCCTTCGCCGTCCTGACCGTCGGCGCGGTCGCCCTCGCCCTGGTCTTCGGCCGCCTCGCCCGGCGCCACCCGCAGACCGGCGGCCCCTACGTGTACGTGCGCGCCGCCTTCGGCGACTTCGCGGGCTTCCTCGCCGCGTACAGCTACTGGATGACCGCCTGGGTCTCCAACGCCGCCCTCGCCGTGGCCTCCGTCGGCTACCTCGGCGTGCTCTTCCCGGCGGTCGGGGAGCACAAGTGGTCGATGTGCCTGGCCGCCCTCGCCGTCCAGTGGCTGCCGGCCCTCTCCAACCTGGCCGGGACCCGGTACGTGGGCGCGGTGCAGGTGGTCGCGACCGTCCTGAAGCTGGTGCCGCTGCTGCTGGTGGCCGTCGGCGGGCTGTTCTTCTTCGACCCGGCCAACCTCGGCCCCTTCCGGGCCACCGGTCAGAGCCCGGTCGGGGCGGTCTCCGCGTCCGCCGCGATCCTGCTCTTCAGCTACATCGGCGTCGAGTCCGCCGCCGTCAGCGCGGGCGAGGTCCGCGACCCGGCCCGCAACGTCGGCCGCGCGACCGTCCTCGGCACCGTCGGCGCGGCCACCGTCTACCTGCTGGGGACCCTGGCCGTCTTCGGCCTGGTCGCCCACGACAAGCTGGTCACCTCCCAGGCCCCCTTCACCGACGCCGTCGACACGATGTTCGGCGGCACCTGGGGCGGCACGCTGGTCGCCGGCGCCGCCGTGATCTCGATGGTCGGCGCCCTCAACGGCTGGACGCTGCTCGGCGCCCAGACCCCGTACGCGGCCGCCAAGGACGGACTCTTCCCGAAGGTCTTCGAGAAGAAGCAGCGCGGCGTCCCGGTGGCCGGCGTCCTCGTCACGGTCGTCCTGGCCTCGGCCCTGACCGTCTACAACTACACCGCGGGCTCCGCGGCGGTCTTCGAGTCCCTGGTCCTGATCACCACCTTCACGGCGACCGTCCCCTACCTGCTCTCCACCGCCGCCCAGCTGTACTTCCTGGCCTCGGGCCAGTCGGAACGGGTCCGGCGCGGACAGCTGGTCCGGGACGCGGTCCTGGCCGGAGTGGCCTTCGCCTTCTCCATGTGGCTGGTCGCCGGATCCGGGTACGCGGCCGTCTACCAGGGCGTCCTGTTCCTCTTCGCGGGCGTCCTGGTCCACGCCCTGATGTCCGCCCGCAAGCGCCGCGCGGCGGCCTGACCGGCCGGCTCACGAACGGCGGAATCCGGCGAAAACGGCGAAAACGCGGAGGTCCGCGCCGAACGGCGCGGGCCTCCGCTTTCGTGTGTCCCCGGGGATCAGTCCAGGTAGTCGCGCAGCACCTGGGAGCGCGACGGGTGGCGCAGCTTCGACATGGTCTTGGACTCGATCTGGCGGATGCGCTCACGGGTCACCCCGTACACGCGGCCGATCTCGTCCAGCGTCTTCGGCTGGCCGTCGTTGAGGCCGTAGCGCATGGAGACCACGCCCGCCTCGCGCTCCGAGAGCGTCCCCAGGATCGACTGGAGCTGCTCCTGGAGGAAGGTGAAGGACACCGCGTCCGCGGGCACGACCGCCTCGGAGTCCTCGATGAGGTCACCGAACTCGCTGTCGCCCTCCTCACCCAGGGGGGTGTGCAGGGAGATCGGCTCGCGGCCGTACTTCTGGACCTCGATGACCTTCTCCGGGGTCATGTCGAGCTCCTTGCCCAGCTCCTCCGGGGTGGGCTCGCGGCCCAGGTCCTGGAGCATCTGGCGCTGCACGCGGGCGAGCTTGTTGATGATCTCGACCATGTGCACGGGGATGCGGATGGTGCGGGACTGGTCGGCCATGGCGCGCGTGATCGCCTGCCGGATCCACCAGGTCGCGTACGTGGAGAACTTGAAGCCCTTGGTGTAGTCGAACTTCTCCACGGCGCGGATCAGACCGACGTTGCCCTCCTGGATCAGGTCCAGGAAGAGCATGCCGCGGCCGGTGTAGCGCTTGGCCAGCGAGACCACGAGGCGGAGGTTGGCCTCCAGCAGGTGGTTCTTGGCGCGGCGGCCGTCCTCGACGAGGATCTCCAGCTCGCGCTTGAACGCGGGCTTGTGGTCCTCCTCCTCTTCGAGCTTGTACTCGGAGAAGAGACCGGCCTCGATGCGCTTGGCGAGTTCGACCTCCTGCTCGGCGTTGAGCAGCGGCACCTTGCCGATGAGCTTGAGGTAGTCCTTGACCGGGTCGGCGGTGGCACCGGCCACCATGACGGTCTGCGCCGGAGCGTCGTCCTCGTCCTCGTCGGACAGCACGAAGCCCTGGCCGCCGGCCTTGGGGGCCTCTTCCTCGGTCTCGTCGGCGAGGTCCTCCACGGCCCATTCCTCGCCCTCGACGGCCGGGTTCTCGGCGTCGTCGGCGTCCTTGGCGGTGGTCTTCTTCGCGGCGGTCTTCTTGGTGGCCGTGGCCTTCTTGGCCGCGGTCTTCTTGACCGTGCGCTTCTTGGGCTCGGCGGCGGCCTCGGCCGACACCTCCTCCGCGGCGGCGGCCGACGGAGCGGATATCGCCGCGGCGGCGGCCGGGGCGGCGGCGACCGAGGCCTTGCGCGCGCCGATGGGGCGCGGCGCGGCCGCCTTCTTGGTCACGGTGCGGGCCGGGGCGGCGGCTGCCTTGCGGGGCTTCTTGGCAGCAGCCTTGGTGGCGGGGGCGGCGCTGACGTGGAGGGCGACACCCT
Organism: Streptomyces sp. NPDC032091; assembly: GCF_055580265.1. Lineage (NCBI taxonomy): Bacteria > Bacillati > Actinomycetota > Actinomycetes > Kitasatosporales > Streptomycetaceae > Streptomyces > Streptomyces sp. NPDC032091. Next base: position 117,676 of record NZ_JBVILR010000019.1, read on the forward strand.
CCTCGTCCAGGACCTGGTTCAGGCTGCGCAGGACCCGCTTCCACTGGTCCACCGGGATGCGGCCGGCCTCGAAGGCCTGGCGCACATCGTCACCGTTGATGTGACCCTGCTCGCGGCCGCGCTCGACGAGCGCGACGAGGGCCTCCGATTCGGCGATCTCCGGAGGGAACGTACGGGACGGGCTGAGCGACACAAGGAGCCTCTCGTTGCGAACAGATAAGGGGTGGGCGGGAATCATCGCGCGGACTCGGGAAACAGTCCCCGGAGGGGCTGTATTCCGGGGCCGCGCGAGGACACCTGTCGGTTCATCGCCCGCCCGAGTCGATTCGTTACGCGCTGAATTGAGTGACCTGCGCCACGCTGTGTCCGGGCAACCGATCCCGCGCGCTTCCGTCCGCGCCGGACCGGTGCCGGACGCGCCTCGTACGCACGCCCCCGCATCAGTCCGGTTTGCGGGCCTCGATGAGGAACCGGGCGGTGTGCGCGACGAACGGACCGTCGCGCTCGATCCGTTCGTGGAGCTCCCGCAGCCGGTCCCGGTACTGCCCGACCGTGAAGCCCGGCACCATCCAGATCACCTTCCTCAGGAAGTAGATCACGGCTCCGATGTCGTGGAATTCCGTACGCAGCCGCTCGGAGCGCAGGTCGACCACCTCCAGGCCCGCCTTCCCCGCGTCCGCCACCGCGTCGTCGGGGTGCCGGGCGCGCCGGACCTCCTCCGGCTGAGGGCCCAGGAAGTACTCGACCAGCTCGAAGACGCTGGCCGGACCGACCTGCTGCGAGAAGTAGGTGCCGCCCGGTCTCAGCACCCGGGCGATCTCCTCCCACCAGATGGTCACCGGGTGGCGGCTGGTCACCAGCTCGAAGGCCGCGTCGCCGAAGGGCAGCGGCGGCTCGTCGGCGTCCGCGACCACCACGGCGCCCAGCGGGTGCAGCAGCCGGGTCGCCTTCTCGATGTTCGGCGGCCAGGACTCCGTGGCCGCCGTCAGCGGCGGCAGCGGGCCCGCCCCGGCCAGCACCTCTCCGCCGCCGGTCTGGACGTCCAGGGCGGAGCGCACCCGGGACAGGCGTTCGCCGAGCAGCCGCTGGTACCCCCAGGAGGGGCGCTGCTCGGTGGCCCGGCCGTCGAGCCAGGAGAAGTCCCAGCCGTCCGCCGAGACGGATTCCGCCTCGGCGACGAGATGGTCGAAAGTGCGCGTCATGTCTCGATCGTCCCAGCATCGGCGCCGGTCATCCACCGGATAAACCGGTGGACGGTTCGATTACAGTGGAGGCAGGGCCGTGACTGGCGTTCGGGTGGATCACCACCGGGGAGCGGCCCGGCGTACGCACCTCCCCGTACGTCGACTGCCGCGCGCCTGGGCGAACCGCGATCCGCGACCAGCGATCCGCAGCGACGTTCAGGAGACCCCGTGACGACTGCCCCCTCGGCCACCGCCCAGCTCATGGACGGCACCGCCCTCGCCCGCCGCATCTCGCAGGAGACCGCCGCCCTCGCGGCGAAGATCACCGAGCGCACCGGCACCGCGCCCTGCCTGGCCACCGTCCTGGTCGGCGAGGACCCCGCGTCCGTCACGTACGTGCGCATGAAGCAGAACCGCTGCGCCAAGGCCGGGATCACCTCCCGCCACGTGGAGCTCCCGGCGGAGACCACCACCGAGGAGCTCGTCGCCACGATCACGGCGCTCTCCGAGGACCCCGCGATCAGCGGCATCCTGCTCCAGCACCCGGTCCCGCACCACATCGACGAGCGGGCCGCCTTCGAGGCCATCGCCCCCGGCAAGGACGTCGACGGGGTCACCATGCACTCCTTCGCCGCCATGGGCTTCGGCCTGCCCGGCTTCGTCTCCTGCACCCCCGGCGGCATCATGCGCCTGCTCGCCGAGTACGAGGTGGACCTCACCGGCAAGCACGCCGTCGTGGTCGGCCGCAGCGCGATCCTGGGCAAGCCCGCCGGGATGCTGCTGCTGGAGCAGAACGCCACCGTCACCTACTGCCACTCCCGCACCAAGGACCTGTCCTCGATCGTCCGCCAGGCCGACGTGCTGGTCGCCGCCGTCGGCAAGGCCGAGTTCATCCGGGGCGAGGACATCAAGGAGGGCGCGGTCGTCCTGGACGCCGGCTACAACGAGGGCAACGTCGGCGACGTCCACTTCGAGTCGGCCGCCGCCCGCGCCTCGCTGATCACCCCGGTGCCCGGCGGTGTCGGCCCGATGACGATCGCGGTCCTGCTGGAGCAGACCGTGCACGCCGCGGCCGCCCAGGCCGGCCTGGACCTCGCGGACCTCTGAGCCGCCGCACCCCCGTACGGCGGGCGCCCCGGACCTCCGCGGTCCGGGGCGCCCGCCGTGTGCGCGCGGGCGGCCGGGCCGCGTCGGGGCGGCCGCCGCTCAGGGGGCCTGGCCGACCGAGTCGACGGATCCCGCCTGTGCGGCCGGGCGCACCGGAGCGCCGCCGGTTCCGGGCCCGGGGCCCTTCGCCCGGCCGAGGCCCGCGACGGCCCGCTCCGCCGCCGTCAGCGGCGGCTCCTGGGACGCCCCCCGGTCCGAGGCCCGCAGCACGTGCCAGACCACCGGCGGGCGCAGCCAGCGGGTGGGCGCGCTGCTCATGGTGATGACGTCGAACAGCACGCCGGTCAGCGCCTCGTCGGTGGTGGCCCCCGTCATCAGCCGGTCCACGTACGCGTTGACCAGCCCGGCGCCCGCCCGCAGCTTCGTCCCGGTGGCCCCCGGGTAGAGGATGTCCTGCGAGGTGGCCAGCTCCCAGGCGGCGCCCACCGCCGGCGCGATCGCCCGCTGCGCCGCCCGGCCGATGCCGGGGTGGCCGAGCCCCTTGGCCCGCAGCAGGGCCCGGACGGCCAGCAGCGACTGCGCCGCCACCGACATGCCCTGCCCGTACAGCGGGTTGAAGGTGGCGACCGAGTCGCCGACGGCGAAGAACCCGTCGGGCAGCGGCGCCTTCTCGAAGAAGACGCGGCGGTTGGCGGTGCCCGGGGTGACGGCCACGTCGGTCAGGGGCTTCCGGCCCTCCAGCAGTTCGCCGACGATCGGGTCGCGGACCCCCTTGGCGAACGCGACGAACAGGTCCGGGTCCCCGGTCGGCTGGCCGCCCCGGGTGCCGGACAGGGTGGCCTGCCACCGACCGCCCTCGATGGGAACGATCGTGGCCGTCTGCCCCGGTACGGGAACCCGCGGATCGGACTGGACGTTGACGATGGGGAAGCCCGCCTCGTGGGCCCCGGCCGGGGCCTCGAAGACCCGCGTCGCGTAGACGAGTCCGGAGTCCACCTCGGCCTGCCGGATACCGGACACCCCGAGCTCCCCCAGCCAGGCCGGGGCGCGCGAGCCGCGTCCGCTCGCGTCGACCACCAGGTCGGCGCGCACCAGCCGGTCCCGCTCCTCGGGGGTGTCGACGCGGACGCCGGTGATCCGGGCCGCCGTGCCCTCCAGCCCGCTCACCCGGCTCTCCTGCAGCAGGGTGACCCCCGGCAGCCCCCGCACCCGGGCGCGGACCACCGAGTCGAGGAGGTCGCGGCTGCAGGAGATGTTGAACTGCTTCTCCCGGCAACGCGGGATCCAGCCCTGGGCGGTCTTGGTGACCAGGTCGGTCGGCAGGCTGCGGCGCAGGGCGCCCGCGCCGGTCCAGGCGTCGATGACCCCGGGCAGGATCCGCTCCATGGCACGCGCCCCGCCCGACCACAGCAGATGCGTGTGCCGGCCCTGGGGGAGCCCGCGGCGCGGGGCCGGCCCGTCGGGCAGCCGGTCGGCGTCGATCACGGTGACCGTGGCGTGTTCGGCCAGCACGGCGGCGGCGAGGAGGCCGCTCAGGCTGCCGCCGATGACGACGGCGTGGCGGGGCGCGGAGGACTGGTTCATCGTGTCGGGCTCTCTGTCTCGGGCCGGGCCGGCCGCGTGGCGCCGGGCCGCCGCACGGTCCGCGTGGTCCTCATGGGCCTGCCCTCCGGCGGTGTGGGATCGGGAGGCGGCTCGCACCGGGTCATTCTCCACATGTCGACAAGACGTTCGGTCTGGTTCGTCCGCAGCGCAGCCTAACCGCCGCTCCCGTCGCCCAACCAGCACCTTCCACAAATGCGGTCACGGGCGCACCCGCGTCCGGCGCACCGCCTCGGCCTCCGGGGTCATCGCCCCCCGGCCCCGGCGGTCACCCCAGGGTGCGCAGGTACTTCGCCGTCGCCGGGTCCGCCGGCAGGAAGGTCTCGACGGCCAGTTCGGCGACGGTCACGTCCATCGGCGTGTTGAAGGTGGAAACGGACGACACGAACGACAGCAGCCGCCCGTCGTGTTCGATCCGCAGGGGCAGCGCGATGGGCGGGACGGCCTCGTCCGGCTCGGCGTCGCCCGGCTCGGCGTCGCCCTGCCGCTCCGCCACCGGGTACGCCGCCACCTCCTCGTACAGGGCACGCAGCGGCGCCGACCGGGCCGGCGCCATCTGCCGTTCCATCTGGCCCAGCAGATGGGCCCGCCACCGGCGCAGGTTGCGGATCCGCGGGGCGAGCCCCTCCGGGTGCAGGGTGAGCCGCATCGCGTTCGGCGCCGGCGCCAGCAGGTGCTCCGCCACCCCCTCCAGCAGCATCGCGATGCCCCGGTTGGCGGCGATCACCGTGTACGTCCCGTCCACGACCAGCGCCGGGTACGGCTCGTAGCCGGTCAGCAGCCGCTCCAGGCCCTCGCGCAGGGCGCCCAGGGACGGGTCGTCGAGCGGGGTGTGCGGGTAGCGGGGCGCGTAACCGGCCGCCAGCAGCAGGGCGTTGCGCTCCCGCACCGGCACGTCGAGGTGGCCGGCCAGCCGCAGCACCATCTCCTCGCTGGGCCGCGAGCGGCCCGTCTCGATGAAGCTGATGTGCCGCGAGGAGGAGTCGGCACGGCCCGCCAGCTCCAGCTGGCTGATCCCGCGCCGCACCCGCCACGCGCGCAACAGGGGGCCCACGGAACCGGCGCCGCCCGCCGAGGTCGAGGTGGTCATGAACACGACGTTAGCCGAGGGACGCCGTCCCGGCCGGACGCGTCCACCGCCCGGACGGCGCGCCCGGCGGTCCGGGAAGTACCCGGGCGCCCCGGCGCGGGAAGGGTTCACTCCGGCACGCCCCGTGGAAAACTGACTGCACATCACGGACGTGGACGAGCAACGAGCCCGAGGAGGCCGCCGATGCCGAGCGAACCGCTCTCGCAGAAGGAGATCGAGGACCGGCTCCGGGAACTGCCCGGCTGGGCCTTCGAGGAGGACCGGATCCTGCGCACCTACCGGGTGGGCAGCCACCGCGCCGCCAGCGCGCTCGTGGCCCACATCGCCGTGGTCCAGGACGAGTTGAACCACCACTCCGACCTCACCCTCGGCTACGACACCGTCCGCCTCGCGGTGAACAGCCACGACGCCGGCGGCCGCGTCACCGAGAACGACTTCGCGCTGGCCGAACGCGTCGAGGCCCTCGCCCCCGCCCACGGCGCGGCCTGACCGCGGACCGGTCGGCGGGCCGGCCCGGCCCCGGCGGGGGTCAGGCCGGCTCCAGCCGCCACCACTGCGACGGGGAGTCGGTGTCCTCGCCCTGCCGGGCCCGCCCCTCTCCGTCGGCCTCCAGCAGCAGCCCGCTGATGCACGCCACCAGCGAGACCACGCCCGGATCGTCCAGGTGCTCCTCGACGATCCACTCCTGGGCCCCGAACGCGTTGGCCCGCCACACCTGGACCCGCGCCCCGCTGTCCGTCGACGCGTTCGCGACGTCCAGGCGGCGGCCGTTGTCCTCGCTCACCACGTGGAAGACCCCGGCGCCGCCGTGCGTCGGCGCGAGCCGCCACCGGCGGGCGGCCTCCGGCGCGGGCGGCCCGTCGGGGCCCACCCGCACCCGGGAGGCGCCCTCCAGCTGGAGCACCAGCCCGCTGCCGGCGTTGCGGATCAGGTAGACCCCCTCCCGGGGGCCCGGGGTGCGGTCACGGCCGGAAGCGCCCGAGGAGGCGGCGGAACCGGCGGAGCGGGGAGCGTCGTCCACGACCGCTTCAGACGTCGAAGACGGCGGGGTCCGGACCGATGCGGCGCCCGTCGGCGCCCAGGGCGTCCAGCGCCGCGAGGTCCTCGGAGTCCAGCTCGAACCCGAACACGTCCAGGTTCTCGCGGATCCGGGACGGGGTCACCGACTTGGGGATCACGACGGTGCCCCGCTGGAGGTGCCAGCGCAGCACCACCTGCGCCGCGCTGCGCCCGTGCCGGGCGGCCACCGCGGTGACCGCGGGGAGCTCCAGCAGCTCCTTGCCCTGGCCCAGCGGGGACCAGGCCTCGGTCGTGATGCCGAGCGAGGCGTGCAGCTCGCGCAGCTCGGCCTGCGGGAACAGCGGGTGCAGCTCGATCTGGTTCACCGCCGGCACCAGGGGGCTCTCCGCCCGGAGCCGCTCCAGGTCCGCCGGGCGGAAGTTCGACACGCCGACGGCCCTGGCCCGGCCGCTCGCCGCGATCTCCTCGAAGGTCTTCCAGATGGCGAGGAAGTCGTCGCGCATCGGACGCGGCCAGTGGATCAGGTACAGGTCGACGTGGTCCAGGCCCAGCCTGCCGAGGGAGTCGTCGAAGGCGCGCAGCACCGCGTCCCGGTCCCAGCGCCGGTCCGGCCCGTTCCACAGCTTGGTGGTGACGAACAGCTCCTCGCGCGGCAGCCCCGACCCGGTCACCGCCCGGCCGGTGCCCCGCTCGTTGCCGTAGACGGCCGCCGTGTCGACGCTGCGGTAGCCGGCCTCCAGCGCCGTCCCGACGACCCGCTCCGCCTCGTCGTCGGGCACCTGCCAGACGCCGAAGCCGAGCTGGGGCATGAGCGTGCCGTTGTTGAGCTTGATCTGGGGGACCTGGTTCACGGTGGGTGTTCCTCGGGCTCGGGGCGCGGTGGCGTACGGGGGGCGACAACCGGCCACCCGTACCCCGTATTCCCGCCGCCGTACCCCGCCGCACGACACCACCCGGACGGCGTAGCCCGCGCTGCTGCGGCGTGGCGGGGTCAGGCGGGGTAGAGGCCCGCGATCTCCCGGGCGTACGCCTTCTCGATCGCCCGGCGCTTGAGCTTCAGCGAGGGCGTCAGCAGCCCCCGCTCCTCCGTGAACTGCCCGGCCAGCACCCGGAAGGCGCGGATCTGCTCGGCCTGCGAGACCAGGGTGTTGGCGGCCACCACCGCCCGCCGCACCTCCGCCGTCAGCGCAGGATCGCCCACCAGCTGCTCCGCCGGCCGCTGCGGCAGCCCGCGCATCGACAGCCAGTGCGCCATGCCCTCCATGTCCAGGGTGACCAGCGCCGCGACGAACGGCCGGTCGTTGCCCACCAGGACGCACTGGGACACCAGCGGATGCGAACGCACCCGTTCCTCCAACGCCGCCGGCGCGACGCTCTTGCCGTTCGAGGTCACCAGGATCTCCTTCTTGCGCCCGGTGATCGTCAGGTAGCCGTCCCCGTCCAGCCGCCCCAGGTCACCCGTCGCCAGCCAGCCCTCGCGCAGCACCTCCTGGGTGGCCCGCACGTCGCCCAGATAGCCGGAGAAGACGTGGGGGCCGTGCAGCCACACCTCCCCGTCCTCGGCGATGTGCACCGTGGTGCCCGGGATCGGCGGCCCCACCGTCCCGTACTTGACCGCCCCCGGCGGGTTCGCGGTGGCCGCCGCGCAGGACTCCGTCAGCCCGTACCCCTCGAAGACCGTGATCCCGGCGCCGTCGAAGAACAGGCCCAGCCGCCGCGACATCGCCGACCCGCCCGACATCGCGTGCAGCACCCGCCCGCCCAGGGCCTCCCGCACCTTGGCGTACACCAGCTTCTCGAAGAGCCGGTGCTCCATCCGCAGCGCCGCCGAAGGTCCCGGACCCGTCCCGAAGGCCTTCTGCTCCCGCGCCTCCGCGTACCGCACGGCCGTCTCCACCGCCCGGTCGAAGGGCCCCGTACGCCCCTCCGCCTCCGCGGTGCGCCGCGCCGCCGCGAACACCTTCTCGAAGACGTACGGCACCCCCAGCACGAACGTCGGCCGGAAGGCGGCCAGATCGGGCAGCAGTTCCGAGGAGGCCAGCGCCGGCTGGTGCCCGAGCTTGACCCGGGCCCGGACGGCGGCCACCTCGACCATCCGCCCGAAGACGTGCGCCAGCGGCAGGAACAGCAGGGTGGAGGGCTGCTCGCCCGGCCCGGCCCGGAAGACCGACTCCCAACGGGCGACCAGCGTGTCGGCCTCGAACATGAAGTGCGCGTGGGTCAGCACGCACCCCTTGGGGCGGCCCGTGGTCCCCGAGGTGTAGATGACGGTGGCGACGGCGTCCGGGGTCACCGCCCGCCGGTGCCGGTGCACCACGTCCTCGTCCACCCCCCGCCCGGCCTCCACCAGTTCGGCCACCGCGCCCGCGTCCAGCTGCCACAGCAGCCGCAGCCGCGGCAGCCGCTCGATCACCGAACCGACCGTCATCGCCTGGTCCTCGTCCTCCACGAGACACCCGGTGCAGGAGGAGTCGGACAGGATCCAGTGCACCTGTTCCGCCGAGGACGTCGGGTACACGGGGACGGGCTGGGCGCCGATCGCCCACAGCGCGAAGTCGAACAGGGTCCACTCGTAGCGGGTCCGCGCCATCACCGCGACCCGGTCCCCGAACCGCACCCCCTGCGCCAGCAGCCCCTTCGCCAGCGCGAGCACCTCGCCGGCCAGCTCCGCCGAGGTCACGTCCCGCCACCCCCCGGCCGTCTTGCGTCCGAGCACCACCCGCCGCGGGTCCTGTCCGGCATGCTCGAAGACGACGTCGGCCAGGCCGCCCACCGGCGAGCCGCTGACCACGGGCGGCACGGTGAACTCGCGCAACACTGCCTCCTTGGGTCCCGGGCGCCGAGACGCTACCCCACCGGCCCCGCCCCCCGGCACCCCTGAGGAAACCTCCACAAGATCCCCTCGCACGGAACCCCGCCCCACCTGCGGATCCGAAGGAGACGACCTACGCCGGCCGGCTCAGACGGTCGCCGCCCGCCAGCACCGCCGCCGCCAGGGCCTCCGCCGCGGGCGCCGGGCGGCGGCCCTGCAGCAGGGCGAACTCCACCGGGCCCAGCTCCGGCAGCCCGCCCACGCGCACCAGCCCCGGCGGGATCAGCCCCCGGGTGTGCGCCATTACCCCCAGCCCCGCACGGGCCGCGGCGATCAGACCGCTCAGGCTGCCGCTCGTACAGGCGATCCGCCAGGCCCGCCCCTCCCGCTCCAGCACCTCCAGCGCCCGCGCCCGGGTGATCCCCGGCGGCGGGAACACGATCAGCGGCACCGGACGCTCCGGGTCCAGCCGCAGCCCCTCCGCCCCGATCCACACCATCCGGTCCCGCCACACCAGCCGGCCCCGCTCGTCCCCCGGCCCGCGCCGCTTGGCCAGCACCAGGTCGAGGCGGCCCTCGTCCAGCCGCTCGTGCAGGATCCCCGACAGCTCGACCGACAGCTCCAGGTCCACCTCGGGGTGCTCGTGCCGGAACCCCTCCAGGATCTCCGGCAGCCGCGTCAGCACGAAGTCCTCCGAGGCACCGAACCGCAGCCGCCCGCGCAGCCGGGTCCCGGCGAAGAACGCGGCCGCCCGCTCGTGCGCCTCCAGGATCGTGCGCGCGAAGCCCAGCAGCGCCTCCCCGTCCTCCGTCAGCGCGACGCTGTGCGTGTCCCGGGCGAACAGCGGCCGGCCCGTGGCCTCCTCCAGCCGCCGCACGTGCTGGCTGACCGTCGACTGCCGCACCCCCAGCCGCCCTGCGGCCTGGGTGAAGCTCAGCGTCTGGGCCACGGTGAGGAAGGTGCGCAGCTGGACGGGGTCGTACATGCCCCCACCCTACGGCGCCGTCATCGCACCTCGCGATGGCAGTCAGTGCGGTGTGCGGGTTTCCCGATGACCGGTGCGGCGGCGACGATGGAAGCGCCCCGCCGCCACCGGGGCACCCCCGCTTCCGACAGCAAACGAGCACCGCCCATGCGACGCCCCCGCCTGCCCGCCCGGCTCCCCCTGGACCCCTACGTACTGGCCCTGCTCGCCACCGTCGGCCTCGCCGCGCTGCTCCCGGCCCGCGGCCCCGCCGCCACCCTCGCCGACGGCGCCTCCACCGCCGCCGTGGCCCTGCTCTTCTTCCTCTACGGGGCCCGGCTCTCCACCCGCGAGGCCCTCGACGGCCTGCGCCACTGGCGCCTCCACGCCACCGTGCTGGCCTGCACCTTCCTGCTCTTCCCCGCCCTCGGCCTGGCCGCCCGCGCGCTCGTCCCCACCCTCCTGACGCAGCCCCTCTCCAACGGCCTGCTCTTCCTCTGCCTGGTCCCCTCGACCGTCCAGTCCTCCATCGCCTTCACCTCGATCGCCCGGGGCAACGTCCCCGCCGCTATCTGCGCCGGCTCCTTCTCCAGCCTCGCCGGCATCGTCCTCACCCCGCTGCTCGCCGGGGCCCTGCTCGGCGGTGACGCCGGCGGCTTCTCCCCGGACTCCCTCCTCAGGATCGTCGTCCAGCTGCTGCTGCCCTTCCTCCTCGGGCAGCTCCTGCGGCGCTGGGTCGGCGGCTTCCTCACCCGCCGCAAGAAGGTCCTCGGCTACGTCGACCGGGGCTCGATCCTCCTCGTCGTGTACGCGGCCTTCAGCGCGGGCATGGCCGCCGGGGTCTGGCAGCGGGTCAGCCTCCCGCGCCTCGGCGCGCTGCTGGCCGTGGAGGCCGTGCTCCTCGCCGTCATGCTGCTCGTCACCTGGTACGGCTCCGCCCGCCTGGGCTTCGGCCGCGCCGACCGGATCGCCATCCAGTTCGCCGGGTCGAAGAAGAGCCTGGCCGCCGGACTCCCCATGGCCAGCGTGCTGTTCGGGGCCCAGGCCGCACTCGCCGTGCTGCCGCTGATGCTCTTCCACCAGATGCAGTTGATGGTGTGCGCCGTGCTGGCCCGGCGCCGCGCCCGCGACCCGCTGGACCCGGACGGCACCCAACTCCCCGTCGACCGTGTGGCGGAGGTCTCGCCCCGCCCCCAACACCCCGCACCGCCGGGCCGGTAACGTGCGGCGGTGACCTGGATACGCCCGCTCGCCGCCCATGCCCCGCGCCCCTGCACCCTCGTGGTCTGCCGGGGCTGCTGCTGCGGGGACCCCCGCAAGAACCCCGGCACCGACCACGCCGGCCAGCTCGCCCGGCTCCGCGAGGCCGCCGACGCCTCCGGCGGCCGGCTGGCCGTGCGGACCAGCGACTGCCTCGGCCCCTGCGAGCGGGCCAACGTGATCGTGGTCCAGCCCACCACCGAGGCCCGCCGCCGGGGCGCCCGCGCCGTCTGGTTCGGCTGGGCGCTGGACGACACCGCGACGGACGAGATCATCGCCTGGGCCGAGTCCGGCGGCCCCGGCGCCACCCCGCTCCCGGCCACCCTCGACCTGCACCGCATCGACCCCCCGGAGCCGAAGCCGGCCGCCACACCCCGCCGGGGCCGCCGGCGCTAGGAGGCCGGCCGGGCCGCCGCCTCGGGGGCGGGCAGGAGGACGCGCTCCTCACCCGCGTAGATGTTCATGTCCGGCCCCCGCAGGAAGCCCACCAGCGTCAGCCCCGCGTCCGCCGCCAGGTCCACCGCCAGCGAGGACGGCGCCGACACCGCCGCCAGCACCGGGATCCCGGCCATCACCGCCTTCTGCGCCAGCTCGAAGGAGGCCCGGCCCGACACCAGCAGCACCGCCCCGGCCAGCGGCAGCAGCCCGGCCTGCAACGCCCGTCCGACGATCTTGTCCACCGCGTTGTGCCGCCCCACGTCCTCCCGTACGTCGAGCAGCTCGCCCTCCGCCGAGAACAGCCCGGCGGCGTGCAGCCCGCCCGTGCGGTCGAAGACCTTCTGCGCCGCGCGCAGCCGGTCCGGCAGCTCCGACAGGAGGCCGGCGCGGACCCGTACCGGATCCGCCGCGAGCCCGGGGAAGCGCGTCGCCGTGCGCACCGCGTCCAGGCTGGCCTTGCCGCACAGCCCGCAGGAGGAGGTGGTGTAGACGTTCCGCTCCAGCGTGATGTCCGGGACCGGAACCCCGGCGGCCAGCTGCACGTTCACCACGTTGTAGGTGTTGGAGCCGTCCTCCGTGGCCCCCTCGCAGTAGGTCACGGCCTGGACGTCCGAGGCCCGCGCGAGCACGCCCTCGCTGACCAGGAAGCCCGCCGCCAGCGCGAAGTCGTCACCCGGGGTGCGCATCGTGATGGCCAGCGGCTTGCCGTTCAGCCGTATCTCCAGCGGCTCCTCGGCGACCAGGGTGTCCGGCCGGACACCGGCCGCCCCGCCCCGGACCCGTACGACGCGGCGCCGCTCGGTGACCCGTCCCATCGCGATCAGCCCGCCTGTTCCGTCCTCATCGTGTACCTGACGAGGACATTCTCCCGGATCCGGGACGGGTCCGGTCTCCTGGCTGGAAGATGCTGGGAATTCTCCAAATTCCGATGGCCCAATCCTGTTGGGTTACACGCACACGTACTCATCAGTAGCAGGAGAAGGTGAATGATCCTGACTGCCGTACAAAGGGGGATCCCGCCCATGACCGGTTCACGCGTGGTGGCGCTTGGGCACTACCAGCCCGCGAAGGTGCTCACCAACGAGGACCTCGCGGCCATGGTCGAGACCAGCGACGAGTGGATCCTCTCCCGGGTCGGCATCAGGACCCGGCACATCGCCGGCCCCGACGAGCCGGTCGACGAACTGGCCTACCAGGCCGCCGCCAAGGCGTTGGCCAACGCCGGCCTGACCCCGCACGACATCGACCTCGTGCTGGTGGCCACCTCCACCGCCATCGACCGTTCCCCCAACATGGCCGCCCGCGTCGCCGCCAAGCTGGGCATGACCAGCGCGCCCGCCGTGATGGACCTCAACGTCGTCTGCTCGGGCTTCACCCACGCCCTGGCCACCGCCGACCACGCCATCCGCTCCGGCTCCTCCACCCGCGCCCTGGTCATCGGCGCCGACACGATGGCCGGGATCACCGACTGGACCGACCGCACCACCTGCGTCCTGACCGGCGACGGTGCCGGCGCGGCCGTCGTCGAGAGCTGCCCCGACCGCGCCATCGGCCCCGTGCTGTGGGGCTCGGTCCCCGAGATGGGCCACGCGGTGCGCATCGAGGGCACGCCCCCGGTCTTCGCCCAGGAGGGCCAGTCCGTCTACCGCTGGACCACCAGCCGGCTGCCCGCCCTCGCCCGCAAGACCTGCGAGAAGGCCGGGATCACCCCCGAGGACCTCGCCGGGGTCGTCCTGCACCAGGCCAACCTGCGCATCATCGAGCCCCTCGCCGCGAAGATCGGCGCCGTCAACGCCGTCGTCGCCCGGGACGTCGTCGACTCCGGCAACACCTCGGCGGCCAGCATCCCGATGGCCCTCTCCAAGCTGGTCGAGCGCGGCGAGATCCCCTCGGGCTCCCCGGTCCTCCTCTTCGGCTTCGGCGGCAACCTCTCCTACGCCGGCCAGGTCATCCGCTGCCCGTAGCGGACCGCGCCCCCGCGCCCACCCCGGACCGGGGGTGGGCGCCGTCGTCTCCGGCCCCGGAGCATGCCCGCAGGTCAGCGCGGCGTGGCGGGCCGCCGGCCGGACCGGATACCTGGTCGGAGCGGCGCCGATCCTTTGCTATGGTTGTCCATGTCGCCGCGGGAAACCGGGGCCGACCACCGGTCCGGGTGGCGGAATGGCAGACGCGCTAGCTTGAGGTGCTAGTGCCCTTTATCGGGCGTGGGGGTTCAAGTCCCCCCTCGGACACAGTGAGAGAACCCCACTTCGGTGGGGTTCTTTCTGCGTTCCGGACGGAGCCGGGGTGACCGGATCCGCCCTTGCGGCATCATGGCCCTGACCAGGTCGAGGGGGAGCAGCGTGCCGCAGGACCAACCGCGCAACGAGGTCGTGATCGCCGGGCGCTACCGCCTGGGGAAGAGGCTGGGCCGGGGCGGCATGGGGACCGTCTGGCAGGCCTCCGACGAGCTCCTGGGCCGCGCGGTCGCCGTCAAGGAGCTCCACGTCGGCGAGGGCAAGGCGACGACGGGGGCCCTGCGCGAGGCGCGCACCGTCGCGCAGATCAAGCACCCGCACGTGGTCGTCGTGCACGACGTCGTCGAGGACGACGGCCGGCCGTACATCGTCATGGAACTCGTCGAGGGCGGCTCGCTCGCCGACCGCCTCACCGCCGGCGGCCCGCTGGACGCCGGCGAGACCGCCCGCGTCGGGCTCGCCCTGCTCGGCGCCCTGAACGCGGCGCACGAGCGCGGGGTGCTCCACCGCGACGTCAAGCCCGCCAACGTGCTCCTGGAGGCGGGCACCGGCCGGGTGGTGCTCACCGACTTCGGGATCGCCCGCCTCGCCGGCTCCACCACCATCAGCGAGACCGGCGCGTTCGTGGGCTCGCCCGAGTACACCTCTCCCGAGCGGATGCAGGGGGCCGCCGCCGGCCCCGCGTCCGACCTGTGGTCCCTCGGCGCCCTGCTGTGCGCCGCGCTGACCGGCGCGTCCCCCTTCCACCGGGACTCGCTGGGCGGGGTCCTGCACGCCGTCGTCCACGACGAGATCAGGCCGCCGGTGCAGGCGGGACCGCTGGCCCCGCTGGTCCGGGGCCTGCTGGACCGCGACCCCGACCGCCGGCTCGGGGCGGCGGAGGCCGAGCGGATGCTGTCGGCGTACGTGACCACCGGCAGCCTCCCCCAGGTCGGGCCCGCCCCCGGCCCGCGGCCGCCCGCCGCCCCGGCCGGGTACGCGCCGACCGCCCGCGCCACCACCCGGACCGGTCCCGCACGGCCGCCTGCGCACCGGACGGCCCTGCGCGCCGGGCTCGTCGCCCTGCTCGTCGCGGCGGCCGTCATCGGCGCCGTGGCCGTGACCTCCCGGCTCTCCGGCCCGGCGGGCGGCGGGGGACGGGCGGCCGCGCAGGACGACCGCCCCGCCCCGTCCTCCGCCGCGACCGCCTCCGCCCCGCGGTCCCCGGCGACCGCGCCGGCCGGGGTCACGGCGACGGCGACGGCCACGGTGACCGCGACGGCTCCCGCCCCGGCCGCCAAGCCCGCGCCCGCCGGCTACCGGACGGTGGCGGACCCCGAGGGCTTCGTCCTCGCCGTACCCCAGGGCTTCCGGCGCACCACCGACGACCAGCGGGTCTTCTACGTCTCCGCCGACGGCGCCTTCCGGATCGGCATCAGGACCGGGCCCGCGTCGTCCGGCGGACCGCTCGCCGCGATGCGCCGCTCCGACGCCGACGGCCCCTCGACCAACCCCGGCTACCGCGCCAACACCGTGGTCCCCGCCACGCACGGTGGACTGCCCGCCGCCCTGTGGGAGTTCACCTGGAACGGCTTCACCGCCGCCGAGGGGGCCCGGCACACCTACGACCTGTGCTGGGACGAGCACGGCCGCGCGTACGACGTCTGGGTGTCGGCCCCCGTCGGCCGCCTCGCCCAGGCCAGGGAGTACTTCGACACCGCCCTGGAGTCCTTCGTCACCCGCGGCTGAACCCCCGCCCGCCCCCGCCGCCCGCCCCCGCCGCCCGCCCCGGCCGCCCGCCCCCGCGCGGACCCCGGGCCGTCAGGTGCGCAGGACCACCAGCCCCTCCTGGGCCGGCAGGCTGCCGGGAGCCAGGGGGCCCAGGGTCTGGGGGAGCGCCAGGCGCGGCCCGTCGCCCTCCGGGAGGGTGCCGAACAGGTACGCCGCCCCCGAAGCGGAATCACTGACCAGGTGCGGGCCGGCGGCGGTCGCCGTGAACCGGGTCAGCGGGGTGCGGAAGAGCCGGCCCAGGTGGCGCAGGGTCTCCGGGGTCGGGGCCCCGGCCGCGGGGGGCGGCGCCTGCGCCGGGGTGTCCGGGGGGATGGCGCCCGACAGGAGCAGGGCCAGCAGCACCGGCACCGCCTTGCGGCGCAGGGCCTCCGTCGCCTCGCGCAGGCGGTGGGCGTGCGTGGCGGGCAGGGAGAGCGCCAGGCTCCCGGCGGCACCGCCCGTGGCGATGGGCACCGCCGAGCAGACCACCCCGGGGGAGTACTCGCGCAGGTCGAAGACCGGGGCCCCGGGGGCCACCGCGTCCAGGGCACTGAACAGGGCCCGGCTGTCGGTGATGGTGTGCGGGGTCAGCCGGGCCGGGCGGTGGCGGGCCACGTGGTCGGCCCGGACCCGGGGGTCGAGCTGGGTCAGCAGGCACTTGCCGACGGCGCTGGCGTGCGCGGCGGCCCGGAAGTCCACCCACTCCCGCACCGGTGGGGCCCCCGGCCCGTCCGCCATCTGGGTGATCCGGACCTCGCCGTCGGCGTACCGGCTGAGGTAGACGGCGGCGCCCGCGCTGTCCCGCGCCAGCGCCAGGGTCCGCTGGAGCTGGTCGGCCAGGCCCCCGCCGCCCGGCGCCGCGAGCCGGTCCAGGGCCGGCCCGGCCGCGTACACCCCCGCCCCGGGGCGGTAGGCGTACTCCTCCTCGCAGAGCAGGGCGAGCAGCGGCCGCAGCGCCGCCTCCGTGAGCCCGGACTTCCGCGCCAGCTGCCCGGCCCGCACCCCCAGCGGGTGCCGCTCCAGGACCCGAACGACGTCCAGCGCGCGCCGCGCCTGCTCCAGGGCCCCGCCGGTGCCGCCCCGGACCGCCGTCCCCCGCGCGGCGGCGGCCGGCGCGGGCCGGCGCGGCGCGATCGCGGCGGGACGCGGCCGGTCGGCCGGGAGCGGGGCCGGCGGCAGGAACGCGGCCAGCACCCCGGGCAGCTCCGCCCGGGGCACCGGCACCGGGCCCAGATCGGGGTCCTCGCACTGGTCGACGTACCGCAGGACGGCCGCCTGGGCGCACAGCCGGACCTCGCGCAGCTCCCGGCGGCCGCCCGGCCTGAAGCCCCGGCGGCCGAGCTCGCGGGCCCAGTGGCGGGCGTCGTGGTGCTCGCCGCACCGGGAGTGGTCGAGGAAGAGGCAGTAGGCGGCGGGGGCGGTGCGCGCGGCGGCGGACCCGGCGGCGAACTGCCACCAGAACCGTGCGCCGTCCCGCAGCCCGGACAGGTGCAGCAGACAGCCGAACACGACCGCCCCGGGCAGGTCGGCGTGGCCGTCGTCCACGAACCGGCGCAGGTCGGGGCCGGCGTGGGGGTCGCAGACCACGGCGAGGCAGACGGCCTTGAGGTCCCGCCGGGCCCGGTCCGAGTCCAGCGGGCAGTCCCGGGAGGGGTCGCTCCAGCCGAAGGGGCGGCGCCGGCCCCGGGCGGCGGCCGCCGGGGCGCCCGAGGAGCGGGGGAGGCGCAGCAGGCGGGCCTCGGCGGCGCCCAGGTCGTAGTGCGGGTAGCGGTCGCGCACGCCCGCGCGGAGCAGGAACTCCGACAGGGCCCGGGGGGCCCCGCCGCGGCTCCCGTCCGCGCCGGTGCGGTCGTCGGCGGGGCTCATGACTCGGGGGCGGCGTCGAGCAGCCGTGCGAGGCGCCGGTGGGCCTGGCCGAGCTGAGAGCGGACGGTGGCCTCGTCGACGCCCATGACGGCGGCGGCCTCGCCCGGGGTGCACCGGAGCCCGTAGCGCAGCATCACGGTGTCCCGCTGCCGTTCGGCGAGGCGGGAGACGGCCCGGTAGAAGCGGATGGTGTCGGTCAGCACCTCGTACCGGTCGGGGTGGGCCTCTTTCAGGGCCGCCTCGAAGGCGCTGATGTCCATCGGCTCGGGCCGGCGCAGCCGGGGGTCGCGCCGCTGCTGCCAGTCCACGATGCGCTGCTTGAGCACGGTCCAGGCGTAGGCGTCGAGGCGGTCCATGTGCAGCATGCGGAGCCATTCGTGCATGATCGAGTCGAAGGTGGCGTCCACCGCGTCCTCGGCGTCCGCGTCGGAGCCGAGCTGGAGGTACGCGAAGCGCATGTACGCGGGCCGCCGGTTGGTGTGGAAGGCCCAGTACGACAGGCGCGCGGTCGGGTTCCACTGACTCATGGGCGTCGGCTGCCGCCGCCGGCTGGGCAGTCCCACGGCCCCGCCGGACTCCTCCGGTCCGCCATCGTTCACCGTTCCCCACCTCATCCCCTGGTGCCGGTCCATGAGAGCAGTACCGGCGCACTCGGGGGGCGTGGAGGAGGAAGGTGAAGGGATTACGTTGGGCGGTGACCGTTCGTGAACGATGTCGATCAGGCGGAGGGCCCGGCGGCCCGTACGCATATCCCCTCGGCACGTACCCGCCCGCGGCGCGTCGGCGCAGGCCCGGCGGGGGTCCGCGTCCGCCCTCCGGATACCGGTCGGGGTCCGCGCCCGCGGTTCGATACGATGAACCGCCTCACCATGCGTATCCGGCACGGCACGCCCCGGCGGGCCGCCGCCGCGCGGATCCGCGTGGATTCCGTAGAAATGAACTGAAATGGAGCATCCGAGGATGGCTCGACACCTGATCACCAGCGCGCTTCCCTACATCAACGGGATCAAGCACCTGGGCAACATGGTCGGGTCGATGCTTCCGGCGGATGTGTACTCCCGGTACCTCCGCCAGCGCGGCCACGACGTCCTGTACATCTGCGCCACCGACGAGCACGGCACCCCCGCCGAACTCGCCGCCAAGGAGGCCGGGATCTCGGTCGCCGAGTTCTGCGCGCAGGCCCACGACGCCCAGAAGGCGGTCTACGACGGCTTCGAGCTGTCCTTCGACTACTTCGGCCGCAGCTCCTCCGCGCAGAACGCCGAGATCACCCAGCACTTCGCGCGGCGGCTCCAGGCGAACGGCTTCATCGAGGAGCGCGCGATCCGGCAGGTGTACTCGCCCGCCGACGGCCGCTTCCTGCCGGACCGCTACGTCGAGGGCACCTGCCCGCACTGCGGCTACGACAAGGCCCGCGGCGACCAGTGCGAGAACTGCACCCGCGTCCTGGACCCCACGGACCTGATCGAGCCGCGCTCGGCCATCTCCGGCTCCACCGAGCTGGAGGTCCGCGAGACCAAGCACCTCTTCCTGCTCCAGTCCAAGCTCCAGCACGAGGTCGAGGCCTGGGTCGCGCGGCACGAGGAGGAGTGGCCGCAGCTGGCGTCCTCCATCGCCCGCAAGTGGCTGACCGAGGGCCTGCACGACCGCGCCATCACCCGCGACCTCGACTGGGGCGTCCCGGTCCCGGCCGACACCTGGCCCGAACTGGCCGCCGAGGGCAAGGTCTTCTACGTCTGGTTCGACGCGCCGATCGAGTACATCGCCTCCACCAAGGAGTGGGCCGACGCCGACCCGGCCGGCCGCGACTACAAGTCCTGGTGGTACGAGGCCGAGGACGTCCGCTACACCCAGTTCATGGCCAAGGACAACGTCCCGTTCCACACGGTGATGTTCCCGGCCACCGAGCTCGGCACCCGCGAGCCCTGGAAGAAGGTCGACTACGTCAAGGCCTTCAACTGGCTGACGTACTACGGCGGCAAGTTCTCCACCTCGCAGAAGCGCGGCGTCTTCACCGACCAGGCGCTGGAGATCCTCCCGGCCGACTTCTGGCGCTACTTCCTGATCGCCAACGCCCCCGAGTCCGACGACTCCTCGTTCACCTGGGAGCACTTCGCGGCCACGGTCAACAAGGACCTCGGCGGCACCCTCGGCAACTTCGTCAACCGCGTCCTGACCTTCTCCCGCAAGAAGTTCGGCGACGAGGTCCCGGCCGGCAGCCCCGCCGGCGAGGCCGAGGCCAAGCTGGGCGAGCAGATCGCCGAGCTCCTCGCCGAGTACGAGGGCCACATGGAGACCCTCCAGTACCGCAAGGCCGCGGCCGCGCTGCGCGCCCTGTGGTCCGCGGGCAACGCCTACCTGGACGAGAAGGCCCCCTGGCTGGAGGTCAAGACCGACCTCGACGCCGCCGCGCTCACCCTGCGCACCGCGATGAACCTCATCCACCTCTACTCGGTGGTCTCCGAGCCGTTCATCCCGGCCTCGGCGCGCGCCATGCGCACCGCGTTCGACCTGCCCGCCGACACCGCGACCTGGGTGACCCCGGAGCAGGCCCGGGCGCTGGACGCGGTCCCGGCCGGCACCCCGTTCACCGTGCCGCCGGTGCTCTTCGCCCGCGTCACCGAGGAGGACCTGGAGTCCTACCGCGAGCGCTTCGGCGGTTCCCCGGAGGCGTAAGGCCCCCGATCCCGCCGCCCGAAGGGCGCGACCCCGCCGGGGCCGCGCCCTTCGGCATGTCCGGCGGCGGCCGGGGCCTTCGGCACGTCCGGCGGCGGCCGGGGTAGGGAAAACCCGACCGTGAAAGCTCCGCCCAGGCGTGCAGACCCGGCCGGGGCCGCGCGGCTGGAATGGGCCCATGACCCCTTCCCGTACCGCCCGGTGGACCGCCGGCTGGCTGCTCGCCGCCGCGTGGGCCCTGTCCTTCCCGCTGTTCTCCACCCTGGCCCCGCACCGCCTGTGGGGCTGGTGCGCGGCCGCCGGATACCTGGCCGCCGCCGCGGCCACCGCCCTCGGCCGGCGCCGGGAGGCGCTCGGCGCGGCCCTCCTCGGCGCCGTCGCCGTCCCCCTCCTGTACCTGGTCCTGACCGGGCAGGGCCAGTCCGAGGTCGCCGTGATCGCACGGTCCGGGCGGCTCCTCCTCGACACCGGGAAGACGTACGTGGAGCACCCCGCCGACGTCGGCGCGTACACGCCCTACCTCCCGGCCATGTCCCTCCTCGGCGTCCCC
The DNA here is from genome assembly GCF_055580265.1 of Streptomyces sp. NPDC032091. NCBI lineage: Bacteria > Bacillati > Actinomycetota > Actinomycetes > Kitasatosporales > Streptomycetaceae > Streptomyces > Streptomyces sp. NPDC032091. Next base: position 138,231 of record NZ_JBVILR010000019.1, read on the forward strand.
CGCGCCCTGCTCGACGGCGGCTCCGGCGAGGGAGGGGGGTGGGCGGTCCGACTCCTGGGCGATCCCCGCATCTGGTGCGCGGCCGTCCTGTTCGGCGGCATGCGGGCCGGCCGCCGCCTCCTCGGCGCGGCCCCCTCACCCCTGCTCCCGCTGCTGGTGGCTTCGCCGGTGGTGGCACTTCCGCTGGCGGTGAGCGGGGTCGACCTGCCGCTGGCGGGGCTGTGCTGCCTCGCCCTCGGCGCGGCCGCCTCCGGCCGCCCGGTCCTCGCCGGGGCGGCCCTGGGGGTGGCGTGCGCCCTCAAGTGGACGGCGCTGCCCGCGGTGGCGGTGGCGGCGGCCCTGCTCGGCTCCCGCTCCGGCGCCCGGGCGGCGGTCCGCTGCGCGGTGGCCGCGGGGTCGGTCACGGCGGCGCTGGTGCTGCCGGGCGCCCTGCTCCAGCCGGCGGAGCTGTGGCGGCAGGTGTTCGCCTTCCCGACGGGCCGGGCCGAGGTGGCGACCCCGGCGGGCAGCCCGCTGCCGGGGCACCTGCTGGCGGAACTCGGACCGTGGGGCTGGTACCTGACGGTGGCGCTGCTCGTGCTGGGCGGCCTGGGCGTGGCCCTCTCGCTGCGGGTGCGCCCGCCGCGCACGGTGGCCGCCGCCGCGGACCGGCTCGCGCTGGGGCTGACCCTGGCCTTCCTGCTCGCCCCGGCGGGGCGCTTCGGCTACCTGGCGCTGCCCGTACTGCTGGTGGTCTGGGCCCGGTCGGCCGTCCCCGCCGGCCCGGTCCCCTCACGGGTGGTGGCCCGGTCGGGGGCCCGGGGGCCGCGTCCGGCGCCGGCCCGCTGAGCGGGCCGGGGGGAGGGGGCCGGCGCTGGGGGTCAGGGCGCGCCGGTGCCCTCGTACTGCCTCACCTTCCCGTCGACCGCCCCTTGCAGGGGGCCCAGCCGCTCCACCAGCTGCTGGAAGTCGGCGGTCCGGCCGTCGGACCACTGCCCGAGCCCGACCACCATGACCCGGCCGACGCCCGTGAAGGACTGCACCAGTCCCGCTCCGGGCCCCAGGACCGCGAGGCCGGATCCGGGTGGCGGGTCCTGCGCGCCCACCTGGTGGTCGTCGAAGGCCGTCGTCAGCCCTGTCACCACCCGCAGCGTGTCCCCGGGGTCCTCCATGGTGAAGACGGCGACGGTGAACCGGTTGTCCTGCGCGTCCTTGTAGAGCGCGACCTGCTCGCCGACGCAGCCCTTGCCCTGCGCGATCATCGCGGCGAGGCGGGGGCCCACGGAGTCCCGCTCGGTGCAGGAGGCCTGCACCTTCGCACCGACCCGCAGGAACCCGCCGCCGGCCCCGTCCGGGACCTCGGCGGGGAACACGTCGGCCAGCGGGACCATCGGCCGGCCGGCGGCGGCCGCAGCGGCGGCGGTCGCAGCGGTGGCGGCCGGCACGGGAGCGGCCGTCTTCCGAGGCCTGGCCGTCACGCGCTCCTCGTCGGACGGGTCCGTCATCCTCAGCGTGACGAAGGCCAGGGCCCCCATCAGCAGGCACAGCCCGAGGATGATCGGCCACGTCCGAGACCGCCCCCGCGCGGCGGGCTCGTGGATCGAGGCGGCCCGGACGAAGTCCTCGTCGAGGACCACGTTCCACTTGTCGTCGTCCGGTCCGTCCGGGCCGTCCGCTCCTGGGGGCATCGCATCGTTCTTCGGCACCCTGAGACCCTAGTGAGCGCTCCCGCCGATCTGAACACCCCCAGGTCACAGCCTCGTCACTATGCGGCCCCGGGCCTTGTGCGCGAGCGGTCGCGGCGCCTATCCTCCGATCGACTTCACCAGGGTGTCGGCGTGCTCGTGGGCGGTCCTCAGCAGTTCCCGGGCCGCCTTCATCATCGCGAACTGGGAGATGATCGTCGCCTGGTCGCCGGCCGCCACCGCCTTGTCGACCGTGCCGATCACTCCCAGCAGGATGTGCAGGGCCTCGGCGGCCTGCGCGGCCGAGACCACGGCCGGCCCGGCGTCCGGGTCGCTGGCGATCCAGTGCATCGGCAGGCCCGCCCGCCGGACCTGCCAGCCCAGGAAGCCGATCTGCCGGGCCGGGTCCTCCCAGGCGCCGGCGGCCTTCAGCTGCTCGCACCACGTGTCGACCAGCGTCTCGGTGTCCACGCTCTCGTCGACGAGCTGCGCCTGTGCCTGCACCGCACCCAGCAGGGTGTTCAGCAGCAACAGCCGGTGGCGGTCGGGGCCGCCGTCCCCCGCGTCGCCCGCGTCCGTCGTGCCGTTGCCGCCGGGTATCCCCAACGCGGCCAGCGCCGCGCCGATCTGTTCCTCCGTCACCGGAGTGATCTCGCTCGTCATACCGGCACGCTACCCGCCGCCGGGCGGCTGCGGGAGATCAACAGGGGGTCAAAATGCGGTGGTTGTCGGTCCGGTACCCCTTACGCGTCCGCGCCGCGCAGGTGCGCCAGTACGGCCAGGACGCGGCGGTTGCCCTCCGTGGGATCCAGTTCCAGTTTCGTGAAGATGCTGCCCGCGTGCTTCACGACGGAGGCCTCGGTGACGAACAGCCGTGCCGCCAGCGCCTGGTTGTTGAGCCCCTCCGCCATCAGGGCCAGCACCTCGCGCTCGCGCGGGGTCAGCCGGGCCAGGGGGTCGTGCGCGGGCCGCGGGGCCAGCAGGACGCGGACCACCTCCGGGTCGAGGACCGTCTGCCCCTCGTGCACCCGCCGCAGGGCGTCGAGGAACTCCTCGACCTCACCCACCCGGTCCTTGAGCAGGTACCCCAGCCCGGCCGCCGGTCCGCCGGTGAACAGCTGCGTGGCGTAGGCGGTGGCCACGTACTGGGACAGCACCAGGACCGGCAGCGTGGCGTCCCGGGACCGCAGTTCGAGCGCGGCCCGCAGCCCCTCGTCCCGCAGCCCGGGCGGCATCCTGACGTCCGTGACGACCACGTCGGGCCGCTCGGCCTCCACGGCGCGCAGCAGCGCCGGGGCGTCGCCGACGGCGGCGAGGACGCGGTGGCCGCCCAGGGCCAGCAGCTCCGTCAGACCCGCACGCAGCAGGACGGAGTCCTCGGCCAGGATCACCCGGAGCACGGCACCTCCACCCGCAGCTCGGTCGGCCCGCCGACCGGACTGGACACCGTCAGCCTTCCCCGCAACATCGCCACCCTGTCCGCGAGTCCCGCCAGGCCCGCTCCCGCACCGGGATCGGCCCCGCCGCGGCCGTCGTCGGTGACGGTGAGAGTGAGCCGGCCGCCCTCGACCCTACCGGCGACGCCGACCCGCGAGGCACCGCTGTGCTTGGCGGCGTTGGCGAGCGCCTCGGTGACGGTGAAGTACGCGGTGACCTCGACCGATGCGGGCAGCCGGGGCACCTCCAGGTCCACCGTCACCGGCACGGGATGGCGCAGCGCCACCTCCGCCACGGCCGCGGCCAGCCCGTGGTCGGTCAGCACCGGCGGGTGCATGCCCCGGACGAGATCCCGCAGTTGGGCCAGCGCCAGCTTCGCCTCCTCGCGCCCCCGGCGCACCAGGACGGCGGCCCCGTCGGTACCGGGGGTCTTGCGCAGCTCCAGCTCGGCGAGGCCCAGCGTCATGCTGAGGGCGACCAGCTGCTGCTGCGCCCCGTCGTGCAGGTCCCGTTCGATGCGGCGCCGCTCGGCCTCGAAGGCCTCCACCAGCCGGACCCGCGAGCGGGTCAGCTCCAGCACCCGGGCGTCCTCCCCGCGCGGGCCGAGCAGCAGCCGGGCCGCCTTCACCTGGGCCCCGCCGACCAGCGCGGCCCCGTACGCGGCGAACACCAGCCCGGCCAGTCCCACGGCGGTCCCGCCGAGCGCCGCCGACGGCCCGGCCACCGCCTCGCCCGGTATCAGCATGACCGGCTCCGGCGCGAGGGCCCACACGATCACCGGGGCCGCCACCAGCATCAGGGAGAAGGCCAGCAGGCTCAGCACCCCGAAGCCGGCCGCGCCGAAGACCACCCCGAACAGCAGGGCGTAACCGAACTCCCGCCAGGTGGCCCGCTCCCGCAGCCGGGTCCGCAGCCAGGCGGCCGCACCGGCCCCGGCGAGCGAGGTGTGCGGGTCCGCGACCGGCTCCGGCTCGATCCACCGCAGCCGCCGCCGCTCCAGCTCCCCGAGCGGCACGGCCCCGGCCACGGCCCCGACCAGCAGCACCAGCCCGATCCCGGCGACCGCCAGCAGCAACCCGAGCCCGAGCAGCAGCGCCAGCGCACACAGCACCGCGTACCCGATCACGAACCCGCTGCCGAGGTACGCCCAGCACCGCCAGGGCCACCAGGACCCCAGGAACCGCAGGGGCCGCCGCAGCACCCGCCAGACGGCCACGGGGGGTTCGGGCGGTTCGGACACGGGAGCGGGAACGGGGGCGGGCGCGGCGGCGGAGGATCCGGGCATACCGCCAGCCTAGGCGACGCGCCCCCGTCCCCGACGGGCCGTCACATCGCCGCGCCCAGCGCCACGAAGGCGCAGATCAGCACGGCCAGCACCGAGAGCAGGGGCCACACGAAACGCAGGTACGTGTCGTAGCGGACCTTCGCCAGCGCGACGCCGCCGATGGTGACGGCGGTCGTCGGCACCCACAGGTTCATCCAGCCGCTCGCCGCCTGCCAGGCCGTCACCACCACCGCCCGGGAGACCCCGGCGAAGTCGGCCAGCGGGGCCAGGATCGGCATGGCGAGGGTGGCGTGGCCGGAGGTGGAGGGGATCAGGAAGGCCAGCGGCAGGTTGACCAGGAAGACGATCACCGCGAAGACGCCGGACGAGGTCCCCTTGACCACGCCCTCGATGGAGTGCAGGACGGTGTCGGTGATCTTCGCGTTGTTCATGATGACGGTGACGCCCCGGGCCAGCATGATGACCAGCGCGGGGGAGACGAAGTCGGCGGCGCCCCGGATGATCGTCGAGCTGAGCTCCGCCTCGCCCATCCGCGCCACCAGCCCCACCAGCACCGCCGCGCACAGGAACAGCGCCGACAGCTGGGGGAAGGACCAGCCGAGCTCCCAGGAGTACGGGGTGGCGTCGGCCCTCCCGGTCAGCGCGCCGGCCCAGGGCACCACCGAGAAGATCATGAAGGCGAAGACCAGCACGAGCAGGACCAGCACGGCCTGGTGCAGCCGCGTCAGGCGGGGTTCCGCCTCGGCGTCGGCCTCCGCCTTGCGCGTCAGGTCGCCGGGCAGGAACCCGCACAGCGAGCGGTCGGGGTCGCGCCGGACGCGCCGGGCGTAGCGCACGACGTAGAGGACGGTGACGGTGGTGAGCACCACCCACATGGCGAAGCGCAGCACGATGCCGTCGCCGAGGGAGATGCCGGCCGCCGAGGAGGCCACGCCGGTGGCGAAGGGGTTGACGGTGGAGCAGAGCACGCCGACGCCGGCGCCCAGGATCGCGGCGCCGACGGCCACGAGCCGGTCGTAGCCGAGCGCCAGCATCATCGGCACCAGCAGGCCGTAGAAGCCGAGGGTCTCCTCGGCGAAGCCCTCCACGGTGCCGAGGACGGAGAAGACCACCATCACGGCGGTGATCAGCAGGGCCCCGCGGTCGCGCAGCCGGTGGGCGAGGCGGGCGATGCCCCGGTCGAGGGCGCCGGTGGCGAAGACGACGGTGATGAAGGCGCCGATGGCCAGCACGAAGAGGAAGACGCCGGCGCTGCCGTACAGGGCGCCCGTGAGGCTCGGGCCGACCTCGTGGGTGGCGGGGTCCTGGATGCCGTAGAGGCCGTTGACGGGGGACAGGAAGAGGTCGTTCAGCCGGTCGGTGAGGCTCCGCGTGCCCCGGACCCGGTGGTAGGTGCCCGAGACGGGGGCGCCGGCCGCGTCGCGGTCGTACTGGCCCGCCGGGATCAGGAAGGCCAGCAGCCAGACGGCGACGGTGACCAGGGCCAGGATGGTCAGGGCGCTGGGGAAGCGGAGCCCCCGGGCGGGGGCGGCCGGCTCCGGTTCCGGCCCGTTCTCCTGCACGCGCGCCACCGTCCTTCGGCCGAGCCGCGAACCCGTCCCTCCGAGCATGGTCCGCGGGCCCGCGCGACGCCGTGGCGGACTGCGCCACGGGGGTGACGGGCCCGCGCCGTCACCGGCGCGCCCGGAGTCCCGCGGGCCCGGGGGATCCCGACCCGTCCGGTGCGTGTCGAACCGGGCCCTTGATCGTTTCTTCTCTGTAACCCCTTGTCGGCTGCCGGATCGGAGGACCGCGGTGACGGCTTGGCAGTACTACGCCGGGGCGGGCATGGTGGCCGCGCTCTGCCCGCTGCACGGCCATGTGGCGGTCGCCGGTGACGGGCACGGCAGCGGGGCCCGGGTCGACGTGTGCGTACCGGCCGGGCGGCCGCCCGCCGCCCGGCCGCCGATGCCCCCGCCGCCCGTGGCCCGGCCCGGCAGCCCGGCCGTGGTCCCGCCCGCCGTACGGGTGCGGGTGCCCGGCGCCGAGCGGCCCGCCGTCCACCACCCCGGTGACGCTCCGGGCCTGCCGCGGGACCCCGCCCCCGCGCCCCCGGCGCCGGGTGGCGCGGCGCAGCCGGCCCCGGCTCCGCCGGCGTCCCCGCCGGGGCCGCAGGCGGCTCCGGCCGCAGCTCCCGGTCCGGCCGGGCCCGGGACCGCCGCGCCCGCGCGCGCCTTCCACGTGCGCCCGTACCACTCCGTGGCCCTGGAGCGGCGCGGCCCGAACGGGCTGGGCACCATGATGCTGATGGTGGTCGTCACCACCCCGGCCGTGCTCGCCGCCGCCGCGCTGCGCCCCCGCTCCAAGAGCCGCGGCGCGGCCTCCTGAGACACCGAAGCGCCGACGGACCCACGCACCGGCGCACCACGTACCGACGCACCCACGAACGGGAGATCCCTCGTGTCCGAATGGCTGGTCCTGGCCATCGCCCTGGCGCTCGTCTGCGCCCTCGTCCTCGCCATGACCGCGCTCCGGCACCGCCGGGTCGCGGCCGACGAGGACACCAGCGAAACCCCCGACGTCATCGAGTACATGACGATGATGGTCGGCGTGGTCTACGCGATCGTCCTGGGCCTGGCCATCGCGGGAGTCTGGGAGGCGCGCGGCGCCGCCGAGGACAGCGTGCGCCGTGAGGCCCAGTCGCTGTACGAGGTCACCCAGCGGGCCGACGTCTACCCGGCGCCCGTCCGCGACCGGATCCGCGGCGAGGTGGACGCGTACGTCTCCCACACCGTGAACGTCGACTGGCCGCGGCTGGTCTCCGGCAGGCAGGCCACCCCCGAGGGCGCGCAGCTGCTCGGCCGGCTCCGCACCGACGTCACCCACCAGAGCCCCGCCAACGAACTCCAGGCGCAGGCCTACCAGCCGCTGCTCGACCAGATCGCGGCCGCCGACGACGCCCGGCACTCCCGTACCCAGAGCGACGAGTCCACCCTGCCGAGCGTGGTGTGGGTCGGGCTGCTGGTGGGCGGGGTCGTCACCATCGGGCTGATCTTCACGCTGCAGATCCGGCGTTCGGGGCGCGAGCTGCTGCTGGCCGGGCTCTTCAGCGCGCTGATCGTCTTCCTGCTGTTCATGGTCTGGAGCTTCGACGCCCCCTACGGCCGGGACGGCACCGACTCCGCGGGCGCCTTCCAGGACCTGTTCCCAGTCCTGTCGGTGACGGCCTCCCGCTGAGGCACGGGGGCCGAGGCCCCCTCCCGCGGCCGTGCGGCCCCGGCGGGTTCAGCCCCCCGCCGGGGCCGCCTGCCGCCGGGCCGCGGCCACCAGCGGCGAGTGCCGCAGCGCGAGCGAGATGCGGACGAGGTCGCGCGGCCCGTCGGCGGTGAGGAGCACCCGCCGGCCATCCGCGTCCTCCTCCTCGGTTCCGGCCGCCGCCTCCGGGTCGGCGGCGCAGACCCGCACCGCGGCCGCCACCATCACCGCGTCGGCGACGGCGCGGGCCGTCTCCTCGTCCGCGCCGTCCGCCCGGGCGCACGCGTAGGCGGTGTCGCGGTGACGGCGGTCGAAGCAGGGGCCCAGCCTCAGGAACCCGTCGTGGATGTCGGACTCCCGCTGGATCACCCGGATCGCGGCCGGGGACCACCAGGACATCCGCACCCCCGGCGTGCCGCTCGGCGCGGTGCTCTGCACCTCGTGCCACAGCGCCCCCAGGTCCCGGTAGGTGCTCCAGGTGCGCCAGCTGTCCGACACCCGCTGGTACACCAGGGGCAGCACGAAGCCCACCGAGCTGACCAGCGCGCCGGCGGAGGCCAGCGGCGGGGCGACGAAGGTGCTCAGGAAGTCCAGGTCGCGGCCCAGCCAGCGGGCGGCGACGGCGGACATCTTCGCGGCGTCGTAGGCCAGGCTGATGGCGTAGCCGGAGATGATGATCAGCAGTCCGGCCCGGAGCCAGCCGCAGACCTGGAGGGACCACCGCCAGCACATCGACACCATCACCATCACGGCCACGTTGTGCGCCAGCAGGTAGGCCAGGATCATCAGCCGGACGTACGGGGTGTTCGCGTAGTACGTGTCGAAGTCGCGCAGCCGCTCGACGGGGGCCGACCCGACGGCGAACAGGACGACGATCGCCGCGATGACGACGGCGTAGCCGGCGATCCAGCGCAGCGACGTGTGTCTGATCTCCTCCGCCGGGCCGCCGCGCCAGTTGAACACCAGGACGAGGCAGGAGGCGCTGAAGGCGGTCATCAGCGAATAGACGAGGGGGGCGGAGAAGTTGGGGATCCCGGTCCAGCGGTTGACGGCCGCGATGGTGGGCGGGGCGGCGAAGGCGAAGACCGCGCCGGCGAGGAGGAGCAGGAAGCAGACCGACCGCAGGAGCGGATCGCGCCAGTTGGTGCGCAGGGCCGGCAGCTTGCAGACGAGGGAGATCGCCATCGCCGCCGCCGGGATGTAGTAGTCCGGTCCTTTCAACGGTCGTTCCTGTGCCCCCGGTAGCCGAGGGAGGTCTCGATCCGGCCCGCCAGCTCGTCCCGGCCGCCCGCGGGCCGCGGGCCGGCGGAACCGGCGAGCCAGGAGCGGCACCTGCTGCCGAGCAGCAGCCCGAAGGTCTCGGCCTCCGTCTCCTCCTGGACGTCGGCGCGGGTGCGCGCCGCGACGCTGCGCACCGTCTCGCCCAGGTCGGCGCCGTCGCTCAGCAGCCGGGCGGCGACGGCGGCGCCGTCCACGTGGTGGCTGCAGTGGCCGGCCTTCATGTGCCAGAGCTCGTGCCCCAGGATGACCAGCTGGTGGTCCGGCGCGGTCCGCTCCTCGATCACCACCAGGTCGCGGTCCGCCATGTCGAGCCACAGGCCGCTCGCCGTCCCCTGCGGGAAGGCCGCCATCCGGAACTGCACCGGGCGGCCCCGGTGCCTGCTCATGCCGTCGCAGAGCGCGGTGTAGAGGTCCACGGGTTCCACGGGGGCGGCCAGCTTGATGCCGGACACCAGCTCCGCGCACAATCGCCGCTGCGCTCTGCCTATGCTCACCGTTCTCCCCGTCGACGCGGATCCGGATCAGGACTCAAGGATCAGATCCAGACTTTCGACTGGGTCATGATTCGTTCGGTTTGACGCTTTCGAGAAGCATGTCCAGCCATTCGGTCACCTTGTCCCGGTGCTTGTCGCTCGGCAGTTGGGCCGCGCGCCAGGCGATGCCCCGGACCCCGTGGTTCTGCAGGAGCCGGGCGAGCGGGTCGCCGGCCGCCGCGGCCTCGGCCGGTACGGGCTGCCGCTCGCGTCCCGCGAAGTCCTGGAGGAGCTGCTGCTCGGTGCGCTGGAGGGCGTCGGTGAGGGCGTCGGCGTCATGGGCGGTGAGGAAGCCCGCGTGCACCCCGAAGAAGCGCTGGATGGCGTCGCAGTGCTCCATGGTGGGCCGCCGGTCGCCGTTGATGAGGGCGCCCGCCTGCTGCCGCGACATCCCGGCGCCGTCCGCGATCTCCTGCTGGGTGTAGCGGCGGCCGTTGGGTTTCACCCGGGTCCGCCGGAGCAGGTCGAGGCGCTGGAGGAAGCGCGCCTGGAGGTCGGGTTCACCGGCCCGCCGGCCGTCGAGCAGGGATCTGATCACGTCGGTGGGAACTCCGGACGCCTCCGAGAGGCGGCGGAGGTCGAAGACCTGGTTCGGGTCGCGGCCCATTTTGTTCGCCAGCTCGGCGACCCGCGTGACGGTTGCCGCCAGGGGCGCGTTGGCCACCGCGACGGGAGCCGGGAAGCCGTCTGTCACCAGTGGTTCTCCTAGATCGCGCGAGGTCAGTGGGCACGTGGTCGGCCTCAGGGAATCTATCCGGTTTGTTTTGGGAGAGCCAGAACTTGCCACAGCTGTGGCGCGAATGAGCTGTCGCCAGGCTGGAATTGCCACAATAGTTGACACTCGAATGAAGTCGGTAGCAGGATCGCCACACGGAAATGAAGATCCAGACCGTTGAGGAGGGGGAGCTCTCGGTGCCACATCTCGCAGCGGTGGGCCCGTCTGATGGCCTCGTCCGAGCCGGTGAGGAGCGCCTGGCGGGCGACGAGTCCGCCCGTGGCGCAGTGCGGTCGGAACGGCGCAAGGAGATTTTGCGCCAACGCCGCGAAGAACTGGGCCTGAGTCAGGAAGACCTCGCGGCGCGCCTGCGCATCAGCGTACGCGCGTACGGGAACTGGGAGCGCGGGCTCGTCAAGGAATGGACGGACCGCAAACTCCTCGCCCTGGCCGAGGCCCTGGAGATGAGCGAGCGGCAGTGCTTCTGGCTCTTCAGGATCATGGTCGACCGCGAGCCGCCGCCCACCTGGCGCGCGGCCGAGGAGAACCGGCTGCCCCAGGACCCGGGCCAGCGCGACTACCTGGTCGACTACGCGGCCCTCATGGAGGCCGTCCCCTACCCGAGCTTCCTGGTGGACCACCGCTGGGACGTGGCCCTCACCAACTCGGCCTTCGACCGCCTCTTCCAGACGGTGAGACCGCACCCCACGGCCCTGCCGGACGACAACTTCCTGCGCTTCGTGCTGTTCCATCCGGACGCCGCGGCCGTGCTGGAGGACCACGAGCCGGCCTGGTGCGTGCCCCTGCTGGCCCAGTTCGCGACCGCCCTTGCGGCGGCCCCGGAGGACGAGGGCCTGCGGAGCATCCGTCAGGAGGTGGCCCGCGACCCGTTCATGGAGGCGGCCTACCGCTACGGGGTCCCGCACTGGCTGACCACCCACGGGCAGGAGGCCGCCGAACAGGACGGCGCGGTGCGGACGGTGCGCCACCCCGACCCGGGCTGGGGCCTGGTGCGCTGCCGGATGGTGGCCGAAACCAGCCGGATGCTCGACGGGATGGGACTGACCCGGATCACCCTGGTGCTGTCCGCCCCGCAGGGCCTGCCGACCGGCCCCGTACGCGGCGGCGCCGGGTTCCAGCAGGCACCGGGGGCCCGCCTGCGGGCGGTTCCGGCGCTGGGGGACTGACCCGGCGGGGGACACTGGTCCCCGAGCGCCCGCCACGGCGCGGGCGGCGGCGGGATCCGGTGATGCTCCGGTACGCCACCGCCGGGCGCCGAGGGGTCGATGCCACGATCGGCGACATCGAGCGGATGTCGCCGATCGTGGCATTCGCGGCGGTGCCCGGGGCGCCGCGCCCCGGGCCGTGGCGGCGACAGGTACCTCGAAAGGCCGGAAGGACGGTAGGGGCGTGCGGTTGACCATCCTCGGCGGGGGCGGATTCCGCGTCCCGCTCGTCTACGGAGCACTGCTCGGCGACCACGCCGAGGGCCGGGTGTCCCGGGTGACCCTCTACGACGAGGACCCGGTGCGGCTCGCCGCGATGGCCCGGGTGCTCGCGGACCAGGCCGCCGCCTCCGGGGCGGCGGACGCCCCGGAGGTCACCGCGACCCGGGACCTGGACGAGGCCCTGCGCGGCGCCGACTTCGTCTTCTCCGCCATCCGCGTCGGCGGTCTGGAGGGACGCGCGGCGGACGAGCGGATCGCCCTGGCCGAGGGGGTGCTCGGCCAGGAGACCGTCGGCGCGGGCGGGATCGCGTACGGCCTGCGGACCGTGCCCGTGGCCCGTGAACTGGCCCGCAGGATCGCCCGCGGCGCCCCCGACGCCTGGGTCATCAACTTCACCAACCCGGCCGGAGTGGTCACCGAGGCCATGTCCGAGGAACTGGGCGGACGGGTCATCGGCATCTGCGACTCGCCCGTGGGCCTCGGCCGCCGGATCGCCCGTCTGCTCGGCGTCGCCCGCCCCGAGGAGGCGTGGATCGACTACGTGGGCCTCAACCACCTGGGCTGGGTGCGCGGACTGCGGGTCGGCGGCCGCGACGAGCTGCCCCGGCTGCTGGCCGACGACGAGGCGCTGGAGTCCTTCGAGGAGGGGCGCCTCTTCGGTGCCGACTGGCTGCGCTCGCTGGGCGCCGTTCCCAACGAGTACCTGCACTACTACTACTTCAACCGGGAGACCGTACGGGCCTACCAGGAGGCCGGGCAGACGCGCGGGGCCTTCCTGCGCGACCAGCAGCGCGGCTTCTACGCCGGGGCCGGCCGGGCGGAGCAGCCCCCGGGGGCGGCGCTGGCCGCCTGGGACCGGACCCGGGCCGAGCGCGAGGCCACGTACATGTCGGAGAACCGCGAGGTGGCGGGCGTCGGGGAGCGCGAGGAGAGCGACCTGGAGTCCGGCGGCTACGAGAAGGTGGCCCTCGCGCTGATGCGGGCCATCGCCCGGAACGAGCGGGCCACGCTGATCCTCAACGTCCGCAACGGCTCGACCCTGTCCGTGCTCGACGCGGAGGCGGTGATCGAGGTGCCCTGCCTGGTCGACGCGAACGGGGCCCACCCGGTGTCGGTGGCGCCGCTGCCGCTGCACGCGGTGGGGCTGGTGACCTCGGTGAAGGCGGCCGAGCGGGCCGTCCTGGCCGCCGCGGCGAGCGGCTCGCGGGCCGACGCGGTGAAGGCGTTCGCGCTGCACCCGCTGGTGGACTCGGTGGCCGTGGCCCGGCGGCTGCTGGACGGTTACGCCGCCGAGCACCCGGGGCTGGCCTACCTGCGCTGAGCCGGGCCCGCGTCGGGTTCACCCGTACGGCGGCTTGCGGCATGCGGGGCGGGCGGGCGGCTGTGACAGTGCGAGGGTGACCACTGCCCCCGCCGCGGCCGCACCGCCGCCCGTGCTCGACCGGCGGCGGCGCAACGTCGTCTTCGGCACGATCATGCTGGGCGTGCTGCTGGCCGCCCTCGACCAGACCATCGTGGGCACCGCGCTGCCGACGATCGTGGGGGACCTGGGCGGCGGGGACCACATGGCCTGGGTGGTGACCTCGTACCTGCTCGCGGAGACCGTCGCGACCGTGCTGGTCGGCAAGTTCGGCGACCTCTTCGGCCGCAAGGTCGTCTTCCAGATCTCCGCGATCGTGTTCATCACCGGCTCCTTCCTGTGCGGACTCGCCGGGAACATGTCCCTGCTGATCCTGTGGCGCGGGCTCCAGGGCATCGGCGCCGGCGGCCTCATGGTCACCTCCATGGCGCTCATCGCGGACGTGGTCCCGCTGCGCGAGCGCGGAACGTACCAGGGCGCGATCGGCGCCGTCTTCGGCGTGGCCACCGTCATCGGCCCCCTGCTCGGCGGGCTGTTCACCGACCACCTGAGCTGGCGCTGGGCCTTCTACGTCAACGTCCCCGTCGCGGTGCTGGTGGTCGCGGCGGCCGCCCGCACCATCCCCTCGGTACGGGCGGCGGGCCGGCCCCGCGTCGACTACCTGGGCATCGCCCTGGTCGCGGCCGGGTCCAGCACGCTGATCCTGGCCACCAGCTGGGGCGGGAACGAGTACCCCTGGGACTCCGGGGTGATCATCGGACTGCTGGCGGGCGGGGTGCTGGCGCTCGCGCTCTTCTGCCTCGCCGAGACCCGGGCCGCCGAACCGATGCTGCCGATGCGGCTGTTCCGCAACCCCGTCTTCACGGTGTGCTCGGTGCTCAGCTTCGTCGTCGGCTTCGCCATGCTCGGCGCGATGACCTTCCTGCCGACCTACCTCCAGTACGTGGACGGGGACTCCGCCACCCTGTCCGGGATCCGCACCCTGCCGCTGGTCGTCGGCCTGCTGATCGCGTCCGTCTTCAGCGGCAACGTCACCAGCCGGACCGGCCGCTACCGGATCTTCCCCATCGTGGGCTGCGCGGTGATGGGCGCCGGCCTCTACCTGCTGTCGCGGATGGACGCCGGGACCGGCGCCTGGCTGGAATCCCTGTACATGTTCGTGCTCGGCGCCGGGATCGGCCTGTGCATGCAGGTGCTCACCATCGCCGTGCAGAACACCGTGGACTACGCCGACCTGGGCACGGCCACCTCCGGCGTCACCTTCTTCCGGACGCTGGGCAGCTCGTTCGGGACGGCCGTGTTCGGGACGATCTACGCCAACAGCCTCGGGCCCGCGCTGAAGGGCGCCGTGGCCGAGGCCGCCCGCGCCACCGGCGGGGACCCGGCCCGGCTCGCCACCGCCGCCCAGGACCCCAGGGCGGTGCACGCGCTCGAACCGGCGGCGTCCGGCCCGATCGTCGGCGCGTACACCGAGGCCCTGCACACGGTGTTCCTGTGGACCGTGCCGGTGGCGGCCGTCGGCTTCGTCGTCGGGCTCTTCCTCGAGCAGGTCCGGCTGCGCGACAGCGCCCGCGCCGCGTCCACGGACATGGGCGACGGCTTCGCCTCGCCGGTGACGGCCTCGGGGGACTCGGCCAAGCTGCTGGAGCTGGCGGTGGGCAAGCTGGTGCGGACCATGGGGCCGCGGCAGGCGAGGGGCATCGTGGAGGCCTCCGACACCCGGCTGGACATGGCCGGCGCGTGGGCCGTCATGCAGGTGGACCTGCTCACGCGTACGGTCGGGCACGCCGGCCTGGGGCTGATCGCCTCGCGCCGGTCGCTGCCGCCGGAGGTGCTGCTGCCGGTCTTCGACCGGATGGTGGAGGAGGGCTACCTGACCCGGCAGAACGGATTCTTCAGCCTGACGCGGGGTGGGCAGCGGGAGGCCGACGTCATCTCCGCGGCCTGGGCGCGATGGCTCGGCGACCAGCTGGAACGGGACCGGGGCCGGCCGCGCAGCGCGGAGCTGCGGGCGGCGGCGGACGCGATCGCCAAGCGGCTGCTGGCGGAGGACCTGCGCGAGGGCGACTTCGCACCGCGGCAGGGGGTGTAGACGGGGGCGGCCGGAGGGGGTCGGGCCGGGCGGGGATTCCCGGGTCGGGCCGGGTCAGGCCGGGTCGGCGACGGGGTAGTCGTGCCGGGGGACGTGCGGGAGGGCGGGCAGGTCGTGGCGCCAGGCGTGCAGGACCGCCGCCGAGGGGGAGTACAGGCCGCCGGGGATCTCCTCGGGGGCGAACCAGCGCCATTGGGTGATCTTGTGCGGCTCGGTCACGGCCGGGGTGCCCTCGGCGGAGCGGGTGAGGGCGGCCGCCGTCAGCCGGGTCACGCCGGTGTCGAGGGAGGAGATCTGCACGGCCAGCACCTCGACGGCCTCCGGTGCGGTGCGCAGGCCCGTCTCCTCGGCGAGTTCCCGCGCGGCGGCCTGCTCGAAGCCCTCGCCCGGGTCGACCTTGCCGCCGGGCAGTTCCCAGCGGCCGTCGTGCGCCTGGCCGAGCAGCACCCGGCCGTCGGGGCCGAGCACGATCAGCCCGACGCCGACGACGGCGTTGGGCTGGGGGACGGCACGGGGGGCGCTACTGGCTTGGGGGTTCCGGTCGGTCACGGGAGCCGTCCTGTTCTTCGTCTTCGTCGTCCGGTGGGGGCAGGCGGGGGCCGCCCGTGAGGGGCCGGGGGGACGGTCATTGTCCCACCCCCTCGGACGGGTGTGCGAGTTTCGGCCAGGGGCCGTGCGTGCAGGATCTGTCGGTCTGATCGTCGTACGTTACGTCGGCTCGGGGGCGCGCAATGGCACATGTGCTGGTCATCGGCGGTGGGGTCGCGGGGCTGGCGACGGCCCTGCTCGCGGCCCGGCGGGGGCACACCGCCGAGGTCTTCGAACGCGACACCCGGGCCCCCGGAACCGCCCTCGACCGGGACTTCTTCGACTGGCACCGGCCGGGCGTCCCCCAGGCGGCCCAGCCGCACGTGCTGCTCGGCGCCGCCCGGGCGGTGCTCCGGGCCGAGCTGCCGGACGTCCACGCGGAGATGCTCCGGCTCGGCGCCCGCGAGCGGCACGAGCTGGACTGGTTCGACGTACGGCCGCCCGCGCGGCCCGGCGACGAGGACCTGGTGCTGCTCCAGGCCCGGCGCGTCGTACTGGAGAGCGCGCTGACCACCGCCCTGCGCGCGGAGCCGGGCGCGGTGGTGCGGTACGGGGAGCCGGTCACCGGCCTGACCACGGCCGGGGGCCCGCGGCCCGTGGTCACCGGTCTGACCACGCCGGGCGGCCGGCACGCGGGCGACCTCGTGGTGGACGCGGCCGGACGGCGCTGGGGCCGCGCCCCGCTGCTGGCGCGGGCCGGCTGCCGGCCGGGCACCGTCGAGCGGCACCGTACGGGCCTCGCCTACTTCTGCCGCTGGTACCGGCTGCCCGACGGGGTGGACGAGGGGCCGAGCCGGCCCTGGACGGTCACCGGCGGAGCCTTCGCGGGCTGCGCCGTCTTCCCGTCCGACAACCGGGTCTTCGCCGTCACCGTCTTCGCGCACACCGGGGACCCCACCCGGGCCGCCCTGCGCGATCCGGCCGTCTTCGAGGCGGCCGCCCGGGCCTTCCCGCCCGGCGCCGCCTGGCTCGGCCTGGGCGCCGCGCCGCTGTCGGGGGTGCTGGCCATCGCGGGGCTGGACAACCGGTGGAGCCCCCTGGCCGACGGGCGCGGTCCGGTGGTGAGCGGGATGGTCCCCGTCGGGGACGCCCTCACCCACACCAACCCCACCCTGGGCCAGGGGACCTCGCTCGCGCTGTGGGCGGCCGACCGGGTGGCCCGGACGGCCCACCGGGACCCGGGTTCCCCCGGCTTCGCCGCCGGCTACCACGGCTGGGCGCTGCGCACGCTGAAGCCCTGGTTCGACTTCCAGGCGGGCGCGGACGCCGCCGTCGGAGAACGGCTCGCGGCGGGCGCGGGCGCGGGCGCGGGCGGCGGGGCCGACGGGGCGGGTCGCGCGGACCGGGTGCGGGAGGCGGCCGCGCTGTTCGAGTGCGCGCTGGAGGACCCGGAGGTGATGCGGGCGCGGGCCCGGGTCCGCCACCTCGCCGCACCGCCCGGCCGGGCCTACGCGGACCCCGTGGTCCGGGCCCGGGTGGCGCGCTGGCTCGCGGACCGGCCGGGCTGGGTGCCGCACGCGGTGGGGCCGGACCGGGCCGCGTGGGAGGAGCTCACCGCGTCCGCGTCCGCGTCAGCCTCCGCGCCCTCCTGCGACCCCGCCTCGGTGCCCCCTCAGCCGGCGCTGCCCAGCACCTCGGCCAGGTCGTAGCCGACGACCTCTTCCAGCTGCTCGTACGTGCAGCTCTCCGGGGTCCGGTCGGGCCGCCAGCGGACGAACTGCGCGGTGTGCCGGAAGCGGTCGCCCTCCATGTGGTCGTACCTCACCGCGTACAGCACCCTCCACTACGGGTCGCGACGTCGCCGCACTGGAGGGAAGATCCACACATGGGCCAGGTACGTCTACTGGGGGCGCTGCGGGAGTCCAAGGGCCGGGACTGGTCCGATTCGTTCGAGGGGCAGGAGAACGACGTTCGTGGGCTGGTGGCTCGGCATCGCGGCGCCTTGGCCGAGATCACCCGCGACCGTGATGTGTCGGGCCGCGAGGTGCGCCTTTTCGAACGGCCGGATCTTGGCCCCTGGCTCAAGAAGCCAGACCTGTACGACGGCATCGCCGTCCAGAAGATCGACCGCCTCACCCGGCGGCCCGTGGACATCTGCTTGTTCTTCGAGTGGTGCAAGGACCACGGCAAGTTCCTCGTGTCCGCCGACGGCGTCGACACCCGGACTCGGGCCAGTGTGGACGTTGGGGCCGTCGAGGCTCTGACCCCACAGGCAAGGCAGGAGAAAAGCCGTCGTGCGGCCCTGATCCGCCACTAGGGCAACGCGGGTACCTGTGGCTAGGCAGATGCCGGTGAAGCCGGTTGAGCCAGGCCCGTGCCCGTGGCATCAGGCGTTCGGCCGGGTGATGATCCAGGAAGCTGAGGCGTGGGTTAGGTGAGCGGTGACGGCAGGGCAACGCGGTGCAGGCCCGTGCCCGGCGAGCGGCAGCAGGCGGGCAGTGCTCGTGCAACGGCTGGCCGGCGTGTGCGGTCTAACGGACAGGAGGCAGAGGCTGTGAGCCTCGGCCGGCGGTTTGCAATAGGACGGCGATGCACTTCAACACACCTACTGATCTGGGCTGTTGTCATATTCGGTGCGGGCGTAGTAGCTTGTGAAAGCTCTTGTGATACCACTCGAACCATGTGCTAGTCGGCGTCTCGCCGTGTCGGCATGCAAGAGAGTTGAGCAAGATCGAAACGAGCGACCTATAGCAAGGCTTCGTTCGGAGCGCGCTGTCTCCGAACACCTTCCGTGGTGGTGACACATCACGGCAGCCCGCACCCTCTTTCCCTTCGGGGCATTCAAGGTCATCACGACCTCAACGAACACCACTCGCCGACGACGGCGGGGGGCGCAGCTCGCGGGCGGCTGTGTTTTCCGGCAGACACCTCCGTCTGCCTTCGTTGAGGTTTTGTGCCTTGCGCACCCTCTCGAAGGCGACGGCCTGACCGTCCTTGTAGAGGCCATGTGGGCCGTTATGCAAGAGTTGGCAGCTTCGGGTCCGGACGCACTGATCGCGTTCTTCGCTCTCTTGGTCTTCATGTTTCTTGCCGCGTTGATGATCGCCTTGCGAAAGGCTGACCCAGGCCATCGGCCTGAGATCATCAGAGCCCTGGCTGAGCTGATGGGCTTTTGGAAGAAACGATGAAATCCAGCCGAGTTGGGCCCCGCGAGCTAGGCCGGCGGGGCACGTGACCTGTGGTGTCGGGGGGATATCCCTCTCAACGCGTCTATGCCGTGTAGAAGGAGGGCCGCTTCGTAACTTGGTCAGGCGTGAGCCCTTCCACGGTGAGGTCTCCGGTCCACAGGTGGTCGCGGTTGGCGTACGCAGCCTCGAAACCGACCCGTTTTCCTCCCGGTTGCAGCTTCCAGTCCTGCTCCTGGAACTGGGCGATGCGGTCGCTGCCGCATACGAACGCACGGGTGGCCTGGATCAGGATCCACTGCGCAAGCTCGATGTCCTTGGCGGCGGACCTCCGGCTCTTGCGAGCCATGTCCCACAGACGGGGCCACTCGACCCCCGGCGTCAGCGGGCCGACGATACCTACGTCTCCGATTCGCCGTTCGTCAAGGTGGTGGGTGGCGTATCCGAAGATGACGCCGAACATGTGGAACACGGTGACTCTGCTTCGACCAGCGAGGCCCTCGTCATTGCTGCTCATCGATGGAACCCTTGTGTGTGGTGCGACCCCGGGCGCAATGCCCGCGCCCGGGGTCGCTTCGTTCATGAGGGCAGGTTCAGCAGCACGGGCCGTCGCCGCAGCACGCGGGCTGGTTGCAGCTGGCGGCCGTGCCCCACAGGGCTTCGTCCGCCTCGAACCCCGCGGCCTTGGTCCGCTCCACGGTGGAGACCATCAGGGGTCGGGTGCGGACCTTGGAGTTCGGGGCGTGGTGCACGAAGTAGCCGAACTCCTTCTCGCAGAAGTCGGCGTACTCCTGCGTGTGGAGCATGAACGTGTGCCAGCCGGGGTCCACCTGCTGACTCGGGGCGAGGTCGAACGCCTTCTCGCTCCCCAGCACGTAGACGAACGCGATGGCCTGGTCCATGACCTTCCGGGCTACGGACAGCTCCTGTCCGTACTGGTCCGCGCAGAACGCGGAGAGTTTCTCGAACAGCTCAGGACTGAGCAGGTCCCGCCCGCGCCGGAGCGCGACGGGGGATTCCAGCATCGTCGTCATGCCATTACTCCTCTCGGGTTGGGTCAGGTTGCGGGTGGCGGCGGGAACTTCTCTCCGCCCTCCTTCTCTCCGGGATCGGTCATCGCCTTCACCTCCTCCCTTATTCCGGCCGGCATTGGTCACCGCCCCCACAAGGGGCGGGAGTCTGAGCGGGGCTACGCGCCCCAGCCACGGGCCACGATCATGGCGACCGTCACAGCCCAGGCGGTGGCAGCGGCGAGGGTGAGCAAGCGGGGGTGCGGGGAGGCTGCTCCCCGTCGTGGTCAGTCACCGCGCACCCGCTGAACCACGGCGGTGTCCTTGTGCGTGCGCTCGAACAGCGAGTGGTACAGGTTCAATCTCGTGTGGCTCATGCACTGGCGGTCGACGTCAGCCACGTCCGCGCTGGTCGTCGCTTCCCACGTGCAGTTCTCGTGCAGGCACTTCGCGGAGACCGTGGGGGGTTTGCGGGGGACCGGGATGATCCGGTGGTTCACGAAGCGCATGATCGTCTTCACTTGCCCGCCCCCGGGGACTCAGCCTTCGGCCGTTGCCTCATGTGCGGGTGGTTGCGGATCTCCTCGTTGATCTTGGCTACCTCGCGGAACTCACCGGCCTCGAAAGCCTCGCTCCGCTCCACGTCCAGAGCGACGCAAACGCCACAGGTGTCCGTGGCGACCGGCCAGCCCCGCCGCGCGGGGGTGACGTTCCTCGTCGTCACCGGTGCCCCCGGGCGGTGTGGCGACGGATCAAGACGTTCATGTCGCTCACGACCGTGCCCGAGGTCGGGCCCTTGGCCGCGCTCCGGGTGCGCGCCCACTTCTGGCACTGGTCGCAGGTGGAAGGAGGGTCGGGCCACACCGGCATGAAGAGAGCGGCTACGTCCGGTCTTACCTTCGTCGTCTGCCTGCTGGCGGCCACTGCGCCCCTCCCGATGACTTCACGGTCGATGTCATGACCGTAGGAAGGGGGCTAGAGCGGCCTCAACGAACTTGCATGAGCTTGCAGGGAATCACCCGAGTGCGGCGATGGCTTCCGCGATCAATGCGCGTGCGGGCCGCCCATGGCAGGCAAGTTTGGCCAGTTCAGCGAACATGTGGGCGTACGTCTCGATCTCGCTGGGCTGCTTGACGGTCACCTGCGCCGTGGCTAGCTCGATGATCACTTGGCTGTCGTCGTAGATCCAGAAGCCTTCCACGGGCCACATGACTCGTTCGGCGCTCATGGGGACCACGCCAAGGCTCACGTTGGGCAGCACGGCGATTTGAAGGAGGTGTCCGAGTTGGGCGGCCATGACGTCCGGGCCGCCGAAGCGGGAGCGCAGCGCCGACTCTTCCAGCACGATGCCGAAGTGCCGATGAGCATCGTGTAGGTAGCGCTGGCGTAGCATGCGCACCTTGACCGCTGCCTCAACGTCGTCTGGGATCTGCCTGAACGAGACGATCCGCTTCATGATGGCCGTTGCGTAGTCGGCCGTCTGGAGCAGGCCTGGGATCACCCCGGGCTCGTAGATGCGGAATCGGCTCGTCCGGGCGTACAGGGGAACGTGGGCCTCTTGGGCGTGCTTGAGGCCTGCGCGCTGCAACCGCTTCCACTCGACGTACATCTCATCGATGCCGTGGGCCGTGGCGCGCAGGTCTTCGTAGTCCTGCGGGACTCCGCAGATGGTGACGTAGGCGAGGAGGTCTTGATCCGAGGGCGGCGTCTTGCCGTTCTCGATGCGGGAGGCCTTGGACTCGCTCCACCCCGCACGCGCGGCCAGCGCCCGCGCTGTCAGGCCGGTCGGCTTGCGAATGTCTCGCAGCCGCCTGCCGAGGGCAGCGCGGGCGTCCTGGACTGCTGATGAGGGTGACGTGTTCACGGGCGGTCAGGCGTCAGGTGGGCTGGTACTCCGAGTGCGGAGTGGCCCGTTCCCAGACAGCTTCGAACGCGCCGACGCACAGCTTGAGGATCGTCGGGTCCTCGGTCATCTCCAACCAGTCGCCCGGGGCGCTCTCGCCGTTCCCGTCGAAGTGCAAGACGACCACGGTCTTGTTGTCGAAGACCCAGAAGTCGTTGCCAGGGAAGGCGATGTCGGTAGCGTTCCGGCGCGGAAGCCACCTGATCTGCTCCCCGGCCTTCACGTTGGCGTCGGAGACGTGATGCTCGAACCGGAGGTAGTCCGATTCCGGGACGGAGAACACGCGGGCGCGACGGATGGACACACCCCGGTCCGTGGCCTTGCGGACCCACTTCAGCCAGTGGCGGATCTCCGGGTCGTTGTCCTCGGGGAGGTCGCGGAAGCCCTGCTTCCAGGCGATGAAGCTGGGGTCGGACTCCATGTAGCCATCCCGCATCTCCAGATGGATGGCGCTGTGCTCGGCCGAAGCCAGAAGCTCCTCAAACGACGGGACCGTCGGCACCCTTAACCTCCAAGAAGAACTGCACCATGCGTCGCGGCAGCTCGATGACATCCTCATGGCCGGGGATGTCCATCAGTTGCCTGCGTTCCGCGTCCGTCACCTTGAACCCCTGGACCAAGTACGTGTCAGAGGCGTCGTCCAGGTAGATCGTGGGCGAGCCGCCATCCTTGCTCTCAGGGTCCTTGCCGAGCTTGTGCAGAGCCATGGTGTCCTCCTCGCTAGGGGCTGACGATCTCTGTGTGCAAGCTTGCGTGGCGGACACTCTCGCGCGCATCGAACTTGCACCAACTTGCGCGACTGAATGCCGGGTCTGGCTGGAAGCTGCCGGACGGAGACAGCAGGAACCCCCGCGGCCGGTGGGGGTCGGGCGAGGCGCTACTTTCCATCCATGCCGAGGACCGCGGCCAGGTCGTAGCCGACGACCTCCTCCAGCTGCTCGTACGTGCAGCTCTCCGGGGTCCGGTCGGGCCGCCAGCGGACGAACTGCGCGGTGTGCCGGAAGCGGTCGCCCTCCATGTGGTCGTACCTCACCTCGCAGACCCGCTCGGGGCGCAGCGGCACCCAGGACAGGTCCTTCTTCCCCGTCCAGCGGCTCTGCGCGCCGGGCAGCCGGGCGTTCTCGTGCGCGGCCTCGTCGGTCCAGGAGGCCCACGGGTGCCCCTCCGCGTCCGGCATCCGCAAGGGCGCCAGCTCCTCGACGAGCTCGGCGCGGCGCTTCATGGGGAAGGCGGCGCAGACCCCCACGTGCTGGAGCGCGCCGTGGCCGTCGTAGAGGCCCAGGAGCAGCGATCCGACAATCGGACCGCTCTTGTGGAAACGGAAACCCGCGAGGACGACGTCGGCCGTACGCTCGTGCTTGATCTTGAACATCAGGCGGGCGTCGGGCCGGTAGGGGAGATCGAGGGGTTTCGCGACGACCCCGTCGAGCCCGGCGCCTTCGAACCGCTCGAACCACTCCCGCGCGAGCGCGGGGTCGGTGGTGGCGGGCGCGAGGTGCACGGGGGGCCGGGCTGTGGACAGGACGCGGACGAGGGCGCTGCGGCGCTCGGCGAGCGGGGTGCCGAGGAGTGACTCGTCGCCCAGGGCGAGCAGGTCGAAGGCGACGAAGCTGGCCGGGGTGGTCTCGGCGAGCATCTTCACCCGGGAGGCGGCGGGGTGGATCCGCTCGGTCAGCCGGTCGAAGTCGAGCCGCCCGCCGTGGACGATCACGATCTCCCCGTCGACCACGCAGCGGGGCGGCAGGTTCTCCTTGAGCGCCGCCACCAGCTCGGGGAAGTACCGGCTCAGGCTCTTGCCGGTGCGGCTGCCGACCTCCACCTCGTCCCCGTCGCGGTGCACGATCGCTCGGAAGCCGTCCCACTTGGCCTCGTACTGCATGCCGGGCGGGATCCTCGCCACGGACTTGGCGAGCATCGGCTTCACGGGCGGCATCACCGGCAGATCCATGCAGTCGATTCTGCGGTGGTACGTCCGGGTCCGCTCGGTGTGCGCGTCCGGCCGCGCCCGCCTACCGTGGCGCCCATGGGCGGTAGCGCGGGTGGTGCGATCGAACTCGACGCGGGCGGACGGGCGGTACGCCTGTCCAGCCCCGACAAGGTGTACTTCCCGGAGCGCGGGTACACCAAGCGGGACGTCGCCGAGTACTACCTGGCCGTCGCCCCCGGGATCACCCGCGCCCTGCGCGACCGCCCCACCACCCTGGAGCGCTACCCGGACGGGGTGGAGGGCGAGTCCTTCTTCCAGAAGCGGGCCCCGAAGAACCTGCCCGACTGGATCCCGACCGCCCACATCGCCTTCCCCAGCGGCCGCACGGCGGACGAGATCTGCCCCACCGAGCCGGCCGCCGTGCTCTGGGCGGCCAACCTGGGCTGCCTCACCTTCCACCCCTGGCCGGTGCGCCGCGGGGACACCGACCGGCCGGACGAACTGCGCATCGACCTGGACCCGCAGCCGGGCACCGACTACCACCACGCCGTGGCCGCCGCGCACGAGCTGCGCGCCCTGCTGGACGAGGTGGGGCTGCGCGGCTGGCCCAAGACCTCCGGCGGCCGCGGCCTGCACGTCTTCGTGCCGATCGCCCCGCGCTGGACCTTCACGGACGTCCGCCGGTGCGCGATCGCCCTGGGGCGCGAGCTGGAGCGGCGGATGCCCGGCAGGGTCACGACGGCCTGGTGGAAGGAGGAGCGCGGCGAGCGGATCTTCGTCGACTACAACCAGACCGCCCGCGACCGGACCATCGCCTCCGCGTACTCCGTCCGCCCCCGCCCGCACGCCCCGGTCTCGGCGCCCCTGCGCTGGGAGGAGGTCGACGACGCGGAACCGCGCGACTTCGACATCGTGACGATGCCGGCCCGCTTCGCCGAACTCGGCGACCTGCACGCCGACATGGACGAGCACGCGTTCAGCCTGGAACCCGTACTGGAACTCGCGGCCCGCGACGAACACGACCACGGCCTGGGGGACATGCCGTACCCCCCGGACTACCCGAAGATGCCGGGCGAACCCAAGCGGGTCCAGCCGAGCCGCGCGAAACCGAAGCCCCCGGCAGCCTGACCGGCCGTAGGCTGCCCGCATGCCCCCGTCCGCCCGCGCCCCGCACCCGCACCCGCTCCTCTTCCTCGACGTGGACGGCCCGCTGATCCCCTTCGGCGGCACCGGCTACCGCACGGCCCCCGGCCCCGGTGCCCCGGACGACAACCCGCTGCTGGCCAGGCTGGACCCCGGAGTGGGACCGCGGCTCACGGCCCTGCGGTGCGAGCTGGTGTGGGCGACGACCTGGGGCGCCGGGGCCAACGAGACCGTGGGCCCCCGCATCGGCCTGCCCGAGCTGCCGGTGCTCGACTGGCCGGAGCCCCGCGAGGACGAGGGCCGGGACGGCCTCCACTGGAAGACCCGCCCCCTCCTGGCCCGGGCCGCGGGGCGCCCGTTCGCCTGGATCGACGACGAGATCGGCCCGGCCGACCGCGCCTGGACCGCCGCCCGGTATCCGGCCCCCGCCTTCCTGTGCCGGGTCGACGCGCGTACGGGCCTCACGGACGGGGACTTCGAGGCACTCGCCGCCTGGCGCGCCCGGATCGGCGACTGAGGCGCCCGGCCCGGTCCCGGACACCGCCGCGGGTTCGGCCGATTTTCGTCTCTTCGCCCTGGCCCGGGATGCCCCACCATGTCGGTTCCCGGTAACCGGGGCCGAGGCTTGGGGGAGCCATGACGGAGACGATCAGCGAGGAGCACGAGCCCGCCGGGGAGCCCGAGGGCGCCGTCGGGGCCGGCCCGGCCGAGCAGGCGGGGCAGGACGAGCAGGGCGATGACGCCGGGCAGGACGGGCAGGAGGCGCGGGGCGCCGCCGGTGGCCCCGGTGAGGCGGCGGAGGCCGAGGCCCAAGAGGCGGAGGAGGCGGAGGAGGCGGAGGAGGCGGAGGAGACGGCCGGGGCCGGGGCCGACGACCCGGGCGACGGTACGGAGCCCGCCGACGGTACGGAGTCGGAGGGCGGTCGGCTCGGCCGGCGGGTGACGGGGAAGCTGCGGACGCTGGCGCTCGCCGCCGCCGGTGTGGCGCTCAGCGCGGTGGTCGCCGCGGTCGTCTCCGCCTACCTCGACATCTGGTCCGTACGGCAGCCACCACCCGGCGCCCCGCGGATCACGGCCAGTTCCGAGGTCTGGTGGGACCTGCTGAACGACCACCACGTCGTACGGTCCGCGCCCGGCTCCACCTACGACAAGGAGCCGCTGCCGGACAACGACGCCCAGGAAGCCCTCGCCCACATGGTCACCGAGGGCGGGGCCGACGCGGGCACGATGCGGATCCGGCTGATCCTCTCGAACTTCACCCGCACGCCCGCCACCATCACCTCCCTCCGCGCCCGCATCGAGCGCACCCGCCCCGCGCCCACGGGCCCGCTCTTCCACTGCGGCGGACCCCAGGGGACCGTCGAGGTCAGCCGGGTGGTCCTCGACCTGTCCACCCCGCAGCGGCCCGCATGGGAGCAGAGCGCGGAGGGGAAGCCGACGGCGCAGTACCCGAGCGGCACGGTCCAGGTGGCGGCCCAGGGCGAGCCGGCCTACTTCGACGTCCAGGTCTTCACCGGCAGCGCGGCCGGCCCGGCCGCCGTCGCCTACGAGTTCGTCCTCGACGTCACCTACACGCAGGGCGACCGGCAGGAGCACCTGCTCGTGGACAGGGCGGGCCGCCCGTTCGTCCTGGCGCAGGGGATCAACAGCTATACCCAGGGGTTCCGTTGCAGCCCCGAGGGCTGGAAGGCGGCATGACGGGCCGCTCACCGGCGTCCCGGAGGCGGTACCTCGCCACCTCCGCGTCCGCCGTCCTGGCGCTCGTGCTGTGCTCCGTCCTGACCGTCGTGCTCCTGCGCGCGCTGTTCCCCCCTCCCGCCGGTCCCGGCCGCACCGGCGTGTACGCGACGGCCGCACCGCTGCTCGGGCGCTCCTGGACCGCCACCCTCCCCGAGTCCGGCCGACGGCCCCCGGCCGAGCTGATGCGGGGCGCGCTGGGCTGCGTACCGCTGTTCCGGTGGGCCGGCACGGCCCGGGCCGTACCCCGCGGCCAGGTCACCCTCGCGTACTCCGTCGGCGCGTCACCCTCCCACCCGGCCGTGGTCCGCGGGGTGCGGGTGGTCAGGGGTCCGGCCGTCCCCGCACCGCGCGGGGACGACGTCGGCTGCGCGGGATGGGTGTCGGACGAACGGGAGACCGCCGTGGCCGCGGTGGGCGACAAGCCCGTGGAGCCGGTGCGTCTCTCCCTGGACCAGCCGGGGGTCCGCCGCGAGGCTCCGCTCCCGGTCCGGGCGGGCGGTACGGCCGCCGGGCTGGTCACCGTCACGACGGCCGCCTGTACCTGTGCCTGGTGGCTCGAACTGGACGTGGAGGAGAACGGCAGGCCCGTCACGGTACGGGTGGACGACGACGGCCGGCCCTTCACCCTGGCACCGCCGACGGCCCCGCTCTCCTCGTCCGCCGACCGGGAATTCCGCAGCGGCCCCCTGTCCCGGGCCTTCGGTGACCCCCAGCAGCCCCAGGCGGGGATCACCGCCACCGCCAAGCTGGTGCCGCCCTACGCCGGCTGGGAGGCGGAGTCCGACACCCCGCAGGACCCCGCGGCCGCCGTCGGGGGCGAGGCGCGGCTCGGCGGCGTGGGCTGCCGCCGCATGTACGACTCCGTGGTCCGGGCGGGAGGCGTCCCCGCCGGGCCCCACGCACTCGCCCTGCGGATCAGCGGCCCTCCCCTCGTGGCGGGGGCCGTCCTGGACGCGTCGGTCCGGCTCGCATCGGTCCGGCTCGACGCCGCGCGGCGCTACCGCTACTCCTGCGCCCGGGCCGGTGTGGAGCTGGTCAGCCCCGCCGACGGGCCGGGGGTCGACCGGCACCTCTTTCCCGACACCCTCCACGCCCTCGGGCCGTTCCCCAGCGGCTCCCTGAAGTACGACCCGGACTGGAGTCCCGAGCGGGGCGTGGGCCTGACGATGCCGATGGCCAAGGACGAGATGTTCGCCTTCGGCACCGCCGGCCCGGACGGCCGGGGCACGTTCGGCATCAGCGCCGGCATCGATCCCGAGCTGGCCACCTACGGCATCACCGTGGACGTGACGGTCACCCTGCCGACGGGGGAACGCGCCGCCTTCACGCTGACCGACCACGGCAAACCGTTCCTGCTGGGACCCGGAAGGACCCGGCTGGAGCCCGTCCACCAGCAGGACCTCCTGGAACCCTTCTCCGGACCGCACGCCCGCTACCAGGAGAAGCTGGGCCTGAGCTAGGCCCGGTCCGGCCCGGCCGTGAGGTGGCGCCCGTCCGTGAGGTGGCGGTGGAGGAGCTCGTGGCCTTCGGGTGTCGGGTGGATGCCGTCCGTGAAGAGGTCGGGGCGGCCGTGGAGGGGGCTCCACAGGTCGATGTGGTCGACGTGGTGTTCCGCGCACCAGGCGCGCAGCGACGCGCGCAGGTCCCGCGCGCGGGACTCGGTGAAGCGCAGGCCCTCGTAGTCGGCCGTGCGGGACTCGTCCAGCCAGAGCGGGCCGAGCACGACCAGGCGGGCGTCGTGCTCGCGGGCCGTGGCCGCCAGGGAGGCGAGGTGGCCCGCGACCCCGGCCGCCAGGCCGTCCCGGTCCCGGTCTCCGTCCCGGTCCGGGGCGGACAGGGGGACGGCCGAGTCGTTGATGCCGGCGGCGACCAGCAGGGTGTCCGGGCGGCGCGCGGCGAGGAGGGCCGGCGTCTGCTCGGCGACGTCGGCCAGGGTGCTGCCCGGAACGGCCAGGTTGAAGAGCCGGTGGTCCCGCTCGTTCGCGGCGATGTGGCGGGCCGCGAGCCGGGCCGCCCAGCCGCCCCGCGGGTCGCAGCGCCCGTACGCGATGCTGTCGCCCGCGATGACGATCCGCGCCGCCGGACGCAGCGGGTCCGCGTCCAGGTAGGCCCAGGCGTCCTCTCCCGAGGAGAGCCGCACCCGCCGGCGGACGTAGTCGTCCACCTCGTAGGCGTCGGCGGCGGCCAGCTCCTCGTCCGTCAGGCGCAGGACGGCGCCCTCGACCGCGGAGCCCAGCCGGCACTCCAGGGCCAGGTGGACGTCGAGGCCGCTGGCGGCGATCACGTCCGGGTCGGTGATCTTCAGCGGCCGGGTCGTGTGCCCGGCCAGCGAGGCGGGGGAGCTGGGCACGGTCCGGCCGAAGAGGGCGGTCTGGACGCGCGCGTCCCGCAGCGTGCCGAAGGAGAACAGGGCGTGGGGTCGTGACTCGGTCACCGTCGGGGCCGGGGCCTTTCTTCAGCGGATGATCATCACGTCACCCTATCGGCCGCCCCGCCGGTGTTGATCAGGCGTTGATCGGACGTCCATCGGCCCCGTCCAGGATCGCCGCATGTCGATGAACACCACCACCGCCGCCCCCGCCTGGTACGACCTCGCCCTGTGCGCCCAGACGGGTCCGAGCTTCTTCTTCCCGGACCCCGGCTCCTCCCTCCAGGACGCGAAGCGGCTGTGCGGGGCGTGCGAGGGCAGGGCCGCGTGCCTGGAGTACGCCCTCGCCAACGACGAGCGCTTCGGCGTCTGGGGCGGGCTCTCCGAGACGGAGCGGCTGGCCCTGCGCCCCCGGGGCTGAGGCCTCAGCCCCGGCGGGCGGCCATGCGCGCGGCGCGCGCCGCCAGCCGCTCGTCGAACTTGGCGGCCTCGGAGTCCAGCCCGTTCATGAAGAGGCCGAGTTCCTCCTGGGCCTTCTGGCCCTCCGGGCCCAGCCCGTCGATGTCCATGATCTTGAGGAAGCGGATCACGGGGCTCAGCACGTCGTCGTGGTGGATCCGCAGGTTGTAGACCCCGCCGATCGCCATCTGCGCGGCCATGCGCTCGAAGCCCGGCATGCCGTGTCCGGGCATCCGGAAGTTGACGACGACGTCGCGCACGGCCTGCATGGTCAGGTCCGGGGCGAGCTCGAAGGCCGCGGCCAGCAGGTTCCGGTAGAAGATCATGTGCAGGTTCTCGTCCTGCGCGATGCGGGCCAGCATCCGGTCGCAGACCGGGTCACCGGACTGGTGGCCGGTGTTGCGGTGCGAGATGCGGGTCGCCAGCTCCTGGAAGGCCACGTACGCCACCGAGTGCAGCATCGAGTGGCTGTTGTCGGACTCGAACCCCTCCGACATGTGCTGCATCCGGAACGCTTCCAGCTTGTCCGGGTCCACGGCGCGCGAGGCCAGCAGGTAGTCGCGCATCACGATGCCGTGGCGGCCCTCCTCGGCCGTCCAGCGGTGCACCCAGGTGCCCCAGGCACCGTTGCGGCCGAAGAGCGTCGCGATCTCGTGGTGGTAGCTGGGGAGGTTGTCCTCGGTCAGCAGGTTCACGACCAGCGCGATCTTGCCGATGTCGGTCACCTTCGACTGCTGCGGGTCCCAGGCCTCGCCGTCCTCGAAGAAGCCCGGGAAGTTCCGGCCGTCGCTCCACGGCACGTACTCGTGGGGCATCCAGTCCTTGGTGACCTTCAGATGGCGGTTGAGCTCCTTCTCGACCACCTCTTCCAGCGCGTACAGCAGCTTGGCGTCGGTCCACGCCTCCGAGCTGCCGAGGTGGGGAGAGGTGATCGTCACGGGTGCTCCTGGGGACAAAGCGAATTACCTACGGTTCCGTAGCCTACGGTCTCGTAGGTTAAGCGCGACATCAGGGCCAGCCAAGCCCCAGCCGTGGTTCTGTCCGGCTACGTGCGGTTATCTATGCAGTTGGAGGGGGTGGCGAACGGGTGAGAATCACGCCAGAAGGTGGCCGGCCCCTCCGGCCTTGACGGTCGGAGGGGCCGGTGTGCGGGCGGCGGGGCCGCGCGGGTCAGTCCCGCCAGAGGGTGGCGCGGACCTCCTCGGCGGTGGTCGCCCGCAGCCCCTGCTCGCGGTCGAGCAGCAGCCAGCGGGTGATCCCGACCGACTCCAGGAACGGCACGTCGTGGCTCGCCACGAGCAGCGCGCCCTCGTACGCGTCCAGGGCCTCGCCGAGCCGGCGCACGCTCGCCAGGTCCAGGCTGTTCGTCGGCTCGTCCAGCATCAGCAGCTGCGGGGCCGGCTCCGCCAGCAGCAGCGCCGCGAGCGCCGCCCGGAACCGCTCGCCGCCCGAGAGCGTGCCGGCCGCCCGGTCCGCCCGGGCGCCCCGGAACAGGAAGTGCGCGAGCCGCGCCCGGATCAGGTTGGCGGAGGCCTGCGGCGCGAACCGCGCCACGTTCGCCACCACCGAGCGCTCGTCGTCCAGGACGTCCAGCCGCTGCGGCAGGAAACGCGCGGGGACGTGCGTCACCGCCTCCCCCGACACTGGCGGCAGCAGCCCGGCGAGCGTGCGCAGCAGGGTCGTCTTGCCGGAGCCGTTCGCGCCGACCAGCGCGATCCGCTCGGGGCCGCGCACCTCCCACTCGCCCTCCGCGCCCGCCCCGTGGGCCAGGCGCAGATCGCTCAGGGTCAGCACCCGCCGGCCCGGGTGGACCTGGGTGGCGGGCAGCTCGATGCGGATCGCGTCGTCGTCGCGGACCGCCTCGACCGCCTGGTCCAGCCGTTCGCGGGCGTCCGCCAGCTTTTCGGCGTGCATCGTGCGGTGCTTGCCCGCCGACTCCTGGGCGGCGCGCTTGCGCGCACCCATGACGATCTTCGGCTCGCGCTTGTTCTCGTACATCTTCTGGCCGTACCGCTTGCGGCGGGCCAACTTGACCTGCGCGTCGGCCAGTTCGCGCTTCTGGCGCTGGACGTCGGCCTCGGCGACCCGGACCATCCGCTCGGCCGACTCCTGCTCGGCGGCGAGCATCCGCTCGTAGTCGCCGAAGTTCCCGCCGTACCAGCGGACTTCGCCGTCGCGCAGGTCGGCGATCTGGTCGACCCGCTCCAGCAGCTCCCGGTCGTGGCTGACCAGCACCATCACCCCCGACCAGGACTCGACGGCCGCGTACAGGCGGCGCCGGGCCCGCAGGTCCAGGTTGTTGGTGGGCTCGTCCAGCAGCAGCACGTCCGGGCGGGCCAGCAGCAGGGCCGCCAGCCGCAGCAGGACGCACTCGCCGCCCGACAGCTCGCCGACGGTGCGGTCCAGGCCGATCCGGGCGAGGCCGAGCTCGTCGAGCACGGCCAGGGCCCGCTCCTCCACGTCCCAGTCGTCGCCGACG
Source organism: Streptomyces sp. NPDC032091 (assembly GCF_055580265.1). Taxonomy (NCBI): domain Bacteria; kingdom Bacillati; phylum Actinomycetota; class Actinomycetes; order Kitasatosporales; family Streptomycetaceae; genus Streptomyces; species Streptomyces sp. NPDC032091. The sequence continues at coordinate 170,022 of NZ_JBVILR010000019.1, forward strand.
GCGGCGAAGTTGGCCTCGGTGGCCTCACCCGCCTCGATGGCGTGCAGGGCCGTACGGGCGGAGCGGATGCCGAGCGCCTCGTCCACGCGGAGCGCGGTGTCGAGGGTGGCGTCCTGCGGCAGGTAGCCGAGGGTGCCGGCAACGGACACCTGGCCCCCGGAGGGGACCAGGGCGCCGGCGACGAGCTTCAACAGGGTGGACTTGCCGCATCCGTTGAGCCCGATCAGGCCGGTGCGGCCGGGGCCGACGGCCCACTGGAACCCCTCGAAGACGGGGGTTCCGTCGGGCCAGTCGAAGGACAGGGCGGAGCAGGTGACGAAGGTAGGGGCATGACTCATGGAGGCCTCCAGGTTGCGTGAATGGTGCGTGCAACGCGGGGAGACAGCCGACTGTCACAAGGGTGTGGTCGTGGTGGTCGGTGTCTCGGACCTCAGAAGAGCAACGTCCTACTCCGTTTCGACGGCGGTGGGTCGCCCATGAAGCTACGGGCGGCCGGAGCCGCCCGCAACCGGATAAACCCGGGACCGGGCAGGGCTCAGCAGGAACCGCGCATCAGCTGGTCCAGGCTGTGGTCCATGTCCAGGTAGCGGTGCTCCAGCCCCGGCGGGACGAGCTCGCCGGAGCGCTCCAGGAATCTCTGGATCTCGGCCGTGGTCATCAGCACGATCGCGACGCCTTCCGGCGCGTGGAACTCGATCGTCGTCCGGTCCCCGTCGTACGGGCGCACGCGGACGTCGCCGCAGCCGGCCGGGTGCCGGATCCCGGCCATCAGCAGCTCGCGCGCGAAGGTCCACGAGACCTCGACCCCCTCCAGCGTGGCCAGGGCGGGGAAGGCCATGCGGACGGCGAAGGGATCCGAGCGGTCGTAGCAGAGGGTGACGGGGACGGTCTCGACCTTCGGGGCGGTGGCGACCAGTCGTGCCTGTACGGCCTGCTCGATGACAGTGATCAAGGCTCGCTCCCTTGCAGCGGATCTGCTGCCGGGCTGTGGGGTGGAACCCGGCAACCGGATAGACGCCGGAATCGGCAAATCCGTGCAGGCCGGATGACGTGAGCTGCGTCACCGATTGGCCGGATCTCGACGGTGTGATCGCACAGCGTGACCGCACGGGCGGTGCGGGGAAGGGGCGCTCACTCCTTTCCGCAGGCTCCGGAGTGATCGCAATAAGGCTGGTTACCGCTCACTCCACAGGCGCAAAGCACCGCCCTGGTCTCCCTGCGGACCCCTCCGTCCGGGGTCGTCACGCTGAGTTCCCCCCGGAGGAACAGTTGGCCGAGAGGCGACCGTGCGACGGTGGTCGGCCGGTCGCCCTCCTCCGCCGGTCCGGCGGCGAGCCGGTACTGGAGCGCCCCGGACGGGCAGAGCCGGACGACCTCGGCGACCCGCTCCGGCGCGGCTCCGTCCGGCCGGATCCACGGGCGCCCGCCGGTGTCGAACACCTCGGGCAGGCCGTTCACGCACCGGGCGGCGTGCAGGCAGCGGCCGGTGTCATAGGTGACGGTGATGTCCCGACCCGCGTACGCCCTGGGCTCGTTCGCTTCTTCGGAGGTCATGGACCCACGGTAGGAACGCGCGGCCGGGAACGCACCCCGGACGGCGAAATACGGGTGCGTCCGCTTCCCGGGCTACGACGGGAGGGTTTCGCGGACCGCCGCCAGGTCGGCGGAGGTCTTCGTGGCCACGAACTCGGTGATCCGGTACGCGCACACCCCCGCCAGCACGAAGGGGTCCCCGGCCGAGATCTCCTCTATCTCCGCCCGCGAGACCCCGGCCGCCAGGATGACCCCGCCCTCGCGCGGCACCTTGCGCCCCGAGGCGAGGAAGACCCCGGACGCGTAATACCCGTCCAGCCAGGCGATGTGCGCGTCCAGCCGCTCTTCGACGGCTTCGATGGGTGCGGTGTACACGAGCTCCATGACGAACATGATCGACAGGCTACTCTCGCACTCCATGACACGTGAGAAGACCCCCTCCGACGAGGCAGAGGCCCGGGCGATACAGGACGAACTGCGCAAGCGCGTGGTGCTCGACGAGCCCGGTCCCGAGCCCGGCCGAGGGCTGGTCGCCGGGGTCGACGTGGCCTACGACGACGCACGCGACCTGGTCGCGGCCGCCGCCGTCGTCCTCGACGCCGCCACCCTCGACGTCGTCGCCGAGTCCACCGCCGTCGGACGGGTGAGCTTCCCCTACGTGCCCGGCCTGCTCGCCTTCCGCGAGCTGCCGACCGTCCTCGCCGCCCTGGAGGCGCTCCCCGTCACCCCCGGCCTCGTGGTCTGCGACGGCTACGGCCTCGCCCACCCGCGCCGTTTCGGCCTCGCCTGCCACCTCGGGGTGGTGACGGGCCTGCCCAGCATCGGCGTCGCCAAGAACCCCTTCACCTTCACCCACGAGGAGCCCGGCGCCCCGCGCGGCGAGACCGCCCCCCTCCTCGCCGCCGACGGCTCCGTCGTCGGCCGGGCGCTGCGCACCCAGCACGGGATCAAGCCGGTGTACGTGTCCGTGGGCCACCGCGTCTCCCTGGACAACGCCTGCGCCCACACCCTCTCCCTGAGCCCCCGCTTCCGGATCCCCGAGACCACCCGGCACGCGGACTCCCTGTGCCGCCGCGCCCTGCGCGAGGCCCTCGGCGAAGAGGCCTGAGACACCGTCACCGGGCGGGCCCTGCCCCACACTTGTTGATCACCGACGACCGGTGTGTGAAGCTGACGTCTCCGTGGAGGGGGGCGGCGGTGGTGCGGGAGCGTACGGCCGGCGGCCGGCGGGGGCGTGGCCGTACCGGCGCCGCACCCGCGGCGCTGAGCGTGCTGGTCGTGGGCGGAACCGCCCTGGCGGCCCTGCTGCTGCGTCCCGGCGCGCAGCCGTTCGCCCCGGGCCGCGGTCCGCTCGGCGGCAACCCCGTGCTCGTGCTCGGCCTCGCCCTGTCGGCACTCCTCGGCGGCCTGGCCCTGCGCGCGAAGTACCTGGAGCGGGTCGCCGCCCGCCCGGCGCTCTCACCGCCGGAGCGGCGGCTGGCGGAGGGCACGGCCCGCGTACTCCTGGCCGCGTCGCTGGCCCTCCCGCCGCTCGTCGTGGCCCTGCACCGCTTCGGCTCCTCCGGCCCCGGCCCCGGTCCCGGCCAGGGCCCCGGCGACGGTTCCTCACCCCTTCCCCCCGCCCGGCAGCCCCCGGTGCCGGCCGCGGCCCCCACGGGGCGGCCCGCCCCCGCCGCCCCCGACGCGCACGCCGGGCTGACGCGCTTCCTGCTCGGTCTCGGCGTCACCCTGCTCGCCGCGGCCCTCGTCCTCGCCGCCCTGCTCCTGTGGCGGCACCTGACCCGCCCGCCGGAGCCCGCGCCCCGGGCGACGTACGCGCCGCCCGACGGCGACCGGGAACGCCTCGCCCGGGCCGTGGACTCCGGGCGCCGCGCCCTGCTGGACGCGACCGGCGCGCGCGCCGCCGTCATCGCCTGCTACCTCGCCATGGAGGAGTCGCTCGCCGGCTCCGGCGTGGCCCGGCGCGCCTCGGACAGCCCGCAGGACCTGCTGGAGCGGGCCCTCGACGGCGGCCTGCCCGCCGCCGCGGCCGCCGCAGAACTCACCGCCCTGTTTCGCGAGGCCCGTTACTCCACCCACCCGATGGACGACGGCCACCGTGACCGGGCGGCGGCCGCGCTCGGCGAGATCGCCCACGGCCTGCGCCCACGCCCGGGAGGCCCCGAACCCGAGGCGGGAGCCGCGTGAACCGGCGCACGCGCATCCGGACCGCCGTCGGCTCCGTCCTGCGGACGCCCGGCTCCGTCCGGCACTCGCTCGCCGTCCTGGCGGCCGTCGCCCTCGCCGCCGAGGTGCTGCTCGCCCTGACCGACGGCGCCGCCGCGGCCGCCACCGGAGCCGCCCTGCTCATCACCGCCGCGCTGGCCCTCGGGTGCCACGCCGCCGGCGCCGCCGCCCGGGACGACGGGTACCGCAGGCCCGTGCGCCTGCTGGACGGCCGGGCCCCGGCACTCGGCCGGTGGCGGCGCACGGTGGCGGACACCCTCGCGGACGACGACGGGGAGCACTTCCGCACCGTCATGCGGCCCCGGCTGCAACGGCTGTTCGCGGCCCGCCTCGCCGAACGGCACGGCGTGGCGATGCACCGCGACACCCGCCGGGCCCGGGCGCTGGTCGGCCCCGAGCTGTGGCCGTGGATCGACCCCGGGGCGGCCGCTCCGCAGACCGCCCTTCCCGAGCCCGTCCTGCGCCTCCTGCTCGACCGCCTGGAAGCCCTGTGACCGGCGCGGCCGCCACCGGACCGCGGCCCCCGCACCCGACCCCGCCCCGTGAGGACCCGACCGTGACCAGCCCCCGCCCCGTCCCCGAGCACCCCGTCCCCGAGCACCCCGTCCTGACGCCCCGGGAGGCGGGCGAGCGTGCCTCCGCCGTGCTCGGCGAGATCCGCACCGCCGTGGCCGGCCGGCCGCAGCCGCTGGAGCTGGTCATGCTCGGCATCCTCGCCGGCGGCCACGTCCTCATCGAGGACCTCCCGGGCCTCGGCAAGACCCTGCTCGCCCGCTCCTTCGCCACCACCCTCGGCCTGGACTTCGCCCGCCTCCAGTTCACCCCCGACCTGCTGCCCTCGGACGTCACCGGCGCACCGTTCTACGACCAGCGGACCGCCGAGATGGTCTTCCGGCCCGGCCCGGTCTTCACCCACCTGCTGCTCGCCGACGAGATCAACCGCACCCCGCCCAAGACCCAGGCCGCCCTGCTGGAGGCCATGGCCGAGTCCCAGGTGTCCGTCGACGGCCGCACCCGGCCGCTCCCGGACCCCTTTGTGGTCGTCGCCACCGCCAACCCCATCGAGTACGAGGGCACGTACACGCTGCCCGAGGCGCAGCTCGACCGGTTCCTGCTGCGCGTGCGGATGGGCTACCTCACGGCGCCCGAGGAAGCCGCCATGCTGCGCGCCCGGGTCGACCGGGCGGCGCCCGAGGCCGTCCTGCGCACGCTCAGCGGGCCGGGCGAGGTGCTGGCCATGCGGGCCGCCGTGGAAACCGTCGAGGTGGACGACGACCTGCTCGACTACGCCGTCGCCCTCGTCGGTGCCACCCGCTCCCACCCGCACCTCCAGGTCGGCGCCTCCCCGCGCGGCGGCCTGGCCCTGGTGCAGCTCGCCCGCGCCCGGGCCGTACTGGACCTGCGGGACTACGTGACCCCGGAGGACGTCAAGTCCGTGGCGGTGCCGGCCCTCGCCCACCGGGTCACCCTCAAACCGGAACTCTGGGTCCGCCGGATCGACGCGGACGAGGTCGTGGAGGAGATCACCCGGACCGTGCCCACCCCGCAGACCCTGCCGCGCACGCCGGCCGTGTCATGACGGAGCCCGAGACGAAGCCGGAGACGGAGCCGGAGACGGAGCCCGAGACGAAGCCCGAGACGGTCCGCAGGGCGGCCGCCGCCGTCCGGCGGGCCCTGGACGGCCGCCACGACGCGACCGCCGGCCCGCCGCCCCCGCCCCCGGCGGGCCGCCGCCCCGGCGAACGCGCCCTGCGGCTGGGCACCCTGGCCGCCGTCGCCCTCGCCGCCGCGCTGCTCACCGGGCGGCCCTGGGTGCTCGCCCTCGCCGCCGGACCGCTGGTGCTGCTCGCCCTCGCCCTGCCGGACGGACCGCCCCCGGACGGGATCACGGCCGAGGCCGCGGTGGAGCCGCGCCGCTGCTTCGAGGGCGAGCGGGTCACGGTACGGATCGCGGTGGACTACGAGGGCCCGGCCGGCCGCCTGGACCCCGGCCTCACCCTCGGCCACGGGATCCGGCTCGACCACCTCGCGACCGGCCCCCACCACGTCGACCTCGTCCTGACCGCGGCACGCTGGGGCCGCTGGACGCTCGGCACGGTCGACGTCGACGTCTACGACCCCGGCGGCCTGGCCCGCCGCACCGTACGCGCCGAACTCGGCGAGGTCTCCGTCTTCCCGGTCCCCGAGCACGCCGGCCTCACCCCCGTCCCGGTCAGGCTCCCGCAACGCCTCGGCGAGCACACCGCCCCGCAGCGCGGTGAGGGCGTCGAGGTCACCGGCGTCCACCCGTACGTGCGCGGTGAACGGCAGCGCCGGATCCACTGGCCGGCCACCACCCGCCGGGGCGCCCTACAGGTCCACCGCTTCGCCGCGGAGCGCACCGCCGACACGGTGGTGCTCCTCGACGCGCTCACCGACGTCGTCGACCCGGTCACCGGCGGGTCCACCCTCGACGAGACCTTCCGGGCCGCCGCCGGCCTGGTCCGCGCCTATCTGCGCACCCACGACCGGGTGGGCGTCGTGTCGGTCGGCGGGACGACCCGCTGGCTGCGGCCGGGCAGTGGCCACGGGTACTTCTACCGCGTCGCCGAGAGCGTGCTGGACGTCCGCAAGGACCGGACCCACCGCTCCGAGGGCCTCGCCCCGCTCCCTCCGCCCGCCCTGCCCGACGGCGCACTGGCGTACGTGGTCACCCCGCTGGCCGACCGGCGGATCTTCGACGTCCTGGAGGAACTGCACGCACGGGCCCACCCGGTCGTCGTCGTCGAAGTCCCCACCGGCGACCCGGTCGTGGAACCGGGAGACGCCGAGGGGGAGCTCGCGCTGGGGCTCTGGCGGGCCGAACGCGACGCCATGCGCTTCGGCCTCGTCGAACACGGCATCGCGGTCGTCGCCCACCGGCCCGGCGAGACCCTCGACCTCGCCCTCGCGCCGCTGCTGCGGACCCGCGTCCGAGGAGGGACCCGATGACCCCCGCACCCGCCCGCCCGGGCCCCCCTCCGCAGGACACCCGCCCCGCCCGGCACCAGCCGCGCCCGGCCTCCCGCTCCGCACGACTGCTGCCCCGTTCGGCCTCCCGCCCCGCACGACTGCTGTCGCGCCTGGCCTCCCGACCCACCGACCGGCTGCTCGGCACCGCCCTGGCCGTCGCCGCCTGCGACCCGTCGGCCGCCCTGGAGACCCCCCTGCCGGCCGGGGCGCTGGCCGTGGCGGCGGCGGTCGCCTGGTGGGCCGCGCCGATGGTCGACGCGCGCCCCGTGACGACCTCCCTGCGCCTGTGGGCCGTCCTGGGCCGCCGCCGGACGACCGTGCTGCCGGCCGCCGCCATCGCGGTCGCGGCGCTCACCGGCCCGCCGTTCTGGCCGGCCCTCTGCATCGCCGCCCTGCTGCCCGCCTACCTGCTCGTCACCGACCCGTGGACGGCCGGTGTCACCGCCCCGCCCGGCCGCCGGGCCGCGACGCCCGCACTGGCGGCCGCCGCCGCCACCGCGGTGGTCCTCCTGGCGGCCCGGGCGCCGGTCGCGAGCACCCCGTACGGGAGTCTCGCCGCCGCACTCGCCGTCGCAGCCACCGTGCTCTGCCTGCTCCTGGCCCTCCGCACCCACCGCCACGGCCGGGCGGACGGCGCCAGGGTGCGGACACCTCTCTAGGGGGTGTCCACAACCGCGGGGCCCGCCCTGCGGGCGGACGACGCTACTTTGCGGACACCCCCTAGACGAGTAAGTCCGAAGTCCTGGTCAGTGGTCGTAGGCGATCAGTGATCGTGTGATCGGTGTTCCGGTGGCCCGGTTGTGCCAGATCGCG